>DASXMU010000377.1:0-2565 GCA_036495485.1 Streptosporangiaceae bacterium | reverse complement strand
CGCCCGCCAGCGGGGCCAGTCGCTGGCCCAGCTCGCGCTGTCCTGGGCGATGCGGGACCAGCGGGTCACTTCGGTGCTGATCGGCGCCAGCAGCGTCGCGCAGCTCGAGGAGAACGTGGCGGCGGCCGGTGCCCCGGCCTTGACCGACGAAGAGCTCGCCGCCATCGACCAGGATGCGGTCGAGGCCGGGATCAACCTCTGGGCCCGCTCCAGCGACGGCTGACCGCTCATGCCGATGCTGCCGAGCCGGATCTCGCCGCTATCCCGTCTCCCTGAAGCGCATTTATTTATTTGAAAGAAAGAAAATCAATGGACGGTGCCGGGCGATCCCTCGGGGGACGTGAACAACCGGCGGCCAAGCGAACCGCCGTACCGCTCAGGCGATCGCCTGGGGAAGGTGAACAGGCCGCCGGGATCGTAGCTGGCCTTGGACGGTGCCGGGCGACCCCCCGGGGAACGTGAACAGCCGGACGGCGACCCGAACCGCCATGCCGCTCAGGTGATCGCCTGGGGGAAGGTGAACAGGCGGCCGGGGTCGTAGCTGGCCTTGACCTGGGTGAGCCTGGAGTAGTTGGCGCCGTAGTAGGCCTGCTGCCAGTTGGGCAGGCTGGGGTCGATGTAGTTCTGGTAGGCCTGGCCGCTCGCGTACCGGCGCATCGAGGCGTAGAAGGCTTGCTGCCAGCTCCGCTGGGCGGCCACCCCGCTGGCCGCCGCGCCGGTGTTCCAGGTGGTCGTGTACTGGGCGATGAACAGCGCGTTCCGGTGCACGAACGCGGTGTCGCCTGGGCTGACCCGGTTGATGGCGCCGCCGCAGGCGTCGAACGCCACTCCCCCGCTGCCGCCGGGTGCACCCGGAACCGTCTGCAGCTTCTGCACCCCGGTCAGCAGGGTGCCGATCGCCGAGCTGCTGAGCGGCCGGGTGAAGAAGTCCGACTTGGCCAGCTCGGGCTGGCGGGTTAGCTGGCCACCGGTGGCCTGCCAGGGCAGGTGGCATTCCGGGACGCTGAGCTGCGCGCAGCCCGCCTCGACGAGCATGGCGTTCAGGTACGACGACGGCGACACGTACGGGCTCGACGGGTCGGACCCGACGGCGCTGTAGAGCCTGTCGAGCTGGGTCTGCAGGGCCGCCGTGTCGCCCAGGTAGGTGCCGCCGACCTGGATCGTGGGCGTTCCGCCGCCTGGTGAGGCGGACAGGTGCAGGTTGGACCACAGCTCGTCGGGGACGCTGGGTGCCCAGGACTGCCAGGCGGCGATCACGCGGTCGGCCACCGGCCACGGCCAGCTCAGGAAGAACAGGACGAGGCCGGCGGCCCGGTGGGTGCGGAACGCGAACGAGGTGGCCACGCCGAAGTTGCCACCGCCACCGCCGCGCGAAGCCCAGTACAGGTCGCTGTTTTGGCTGGAGTCGCAGGTACGCATCGTCCCGTCAGCCGTCACGATCTGCACGGACTCCAGGTTGTCGCAGGTCAGCCCGTAGGCGCGGGACACCACCCCGACGCCGCCGCCAAGCGCCAGCCCGGCGATGCCCACGTTGGGGCAGGAGCCGCCGGGCACGGTGACGCCGTCGGCGGCCAGCGTGCTGTACATGTCGATGAGGAACGCCCCGGCGCCCACCTGCGCCAGTCCCGAGCTGCTGTCGTACCGAATGGACCGCATGGCGGTCACGTCGATGATCAGCCCGGACGTGCCGGACCAGCCCGCGTAGCTGTGCCCGCCGGAGCGGGCCGCGATGGGGACGATGTGACGACGGGCGAAGGCCAGGCAGGTGGCCACGTCCCGGGGGCTGGCGCAGTAGGCGATGCCGGCCGGCCTGATGCTGTCGAACCGCGGGTCGAACAGCAGCCGGGCCGTGGGATAGGAGTGCTCCCCCGGCCGGACGAGCCGGCCGGCCAGGTCGCTGCCGAGCGCGTTCCAGTCGGCGGACGTGGGCACGCCGCGGCTGGCCGACGGCGACGCCGACGCGGAACGGCTGGGCGCCGGCTTCTTGCCGGGGGTGCCCGAACTGCACGCGGCCAGGCCCGCCGTCACGGCCGCGGTCGCCGCAACGCCGAGAAACGCCCGCCTGTCCAGGGCCGGCCCGATGCTGGCCTGCCCGGTCTGGACCTGCCCGTCCAGGGCTGGCCTGGTCTGGCTCTGCTGGTCCAGGGCTGGCCTGGTTTGGGCCTGCCCGTCCAGAGCCGACCCAGTGCGGCTCTGCCTGGTCTGGCTCTGCTGGTCCAGGGCTGGCCTGGTTTGGGCCTGCCCGGTCTGGCTCTGCTGGTCCAGGGCTGGCCTGGTTTGGGCCTGCTTGCCCCGGGCCGGCCCATCCTGGGCTTGACTACCTTGGACACGCCCGCCTGACGCTGCGCTCCGCTGTGTCACCCGGTCAGTATCCCGTGGGCTTCTCACCCGGCCGCTCCCGCCTCTGCGTGTGCCCGCACACCTTGCGCAGACCAAGACCGCGCAGCGTGCCGTTTGGTTGGACGGCCGCGTGGAACCGGTAAGGCAGGCACCTGACCCGTTTATATGCCTTGCACCGAATATACAGATCCGGTTATATTCCTCAAGTGGCAACTTCGTTCCAGG
>DASXMU010000376.1:0-16335 GCA_036495485.1 Streptosporangiaceae bacterium | reverse complement strand
GTGCCGAACGGGTCGGGCTGGCTGCCTTGCACGCGTGGATCCGCCCCTTCTCGTTGCTTTTCGACGGCGAGCGGGTGCCCGGCGTTGCCGATTGTCTGGCCTGAGTCGTTCGGTGAAAATAAAGCTTTTACGGTTTTGAATTTTGTGGTTTTGAATTGCGGTCGCCGGTCAGCCCGGCGCGGCGCAGCGCTTCGGCCATGGCGCCGCTGGGACGGCTGCTGGCCGGTGAATCGCCTCGCTTGCGGTTCTGCTTGGCTGGGCCCTGCTTGGCCGGTGTCTCACGTGGCGGGCGTGCTTCGCCGCCGGGTTCGTCGTCGAGGCGCAGGGTGAGCGAGATCCGCTTGCGGGCGGCGTCGACGGCCATGACCTTCACCCGGACGACGTCGCCGGATTTGACCACCTCGCGCGGATCCGAGACGAAGTTCCGCGACATCGCGGACACGTGTACCAGGCCATCTTGATGCACGCCGACGTCGACGAAAGCGCCGAAGGCCGCAACGTTGGTGACCACACCCTCCAGGATCATGCCGGGCGCCAGGTCGGCCAGTGTCTCCACGCCATCGGCGAACGAGGCTGTGGTGAAAGCGGGCCGCGGATCACGGCCCGGCTTCTCGAGCTCTTTGAGTATGTCGCTGACGGTCGGCAGGCCGAACTGCTCGTCGGCGAACTCCCGTGGCTGAAGGGAATGCAGCACGGCCGTGTTCCCGATCAGCTCCGGCATCGAGGCGCCGGCGGCTGCCAGGATGCGCCGGACCACCGGGTATGCCTCCGGGTGCACGCTGGAGGCGTCCAGCGGGTCGTCGCCGTCGGTGATGCGCAGGAAGCCGGCGCACTGCTCGAACGCCTTGGGGCCAAGGCGTGGCACCTTCCGCAGCGCCCGGCGGTCGCGGAACGGCCCGGCAGAGTCCCGCTGCGTCACGATCGCGCCGGCCAGTCCCTCGCTGATGCCGGACACGCGGGCCAGCAGCGGGACGGACGCGGTGTTCACATCCACGCCGACCGCGTTCACGCAGTCCTCGACCACCGCATCCAGCGAGCGGGACAGCTGCACGCCGGACAGGTCGTGCTGGTACTGGCCGACCCCGATGGACTTGGGATCGATCTTGACGAGCTCGGCGAGCGGGTCCTGCAGGCGGCGGGCGATGGACACCGCGCCGCGCAGCGACACGTCCATGCCGGGCAGTTCGTGCGAGGCGTATTCGGACGCCGAGTACACCGTCGCTCCCGCCTCAGAGACCACGATCTTGGTGAGCTTCAGCTCGGGGTGCGCCTTCATCAGCGCGGCGGCCAGCCGGTCGGTCTCCCGTGACGCGGTGCCGTTGCCGATGGCGATCAGCTCGGCCCGGTGGGCCGCGGCCAGCCGGGCCAGGGCGGCGATCGAAGCCTCCCAGCCCGCGCCCGGCCTCGATGACGCGCCGGGCTTGGCTGACGCGCCCGACGGCGGCCGTTTCAGCTCGTGCGGGTAAATCGTGTCCGTCGCGACTGGTTTGCCCGTCGCGTCGACCACCGCGACCTTCACCCCCGTCCGGAAGCCGGGATCGAGGCCGATCGTCGTCCGTGCCCCGGCGGGGGCAGCCAGCAGCAGGTCGCGCAGGTTGGTCGCGAACACGCCGACGGCGTCCTGCTCGGCGCTCTGCCACAGCCGCATCCGCAGATCCACGCTGAGGCGGACCAGGAAGCGGGTCCGCCATGCCCAGTGGACCGTTTCGGCGAGCCAGCGGTCCCCCGGCCGGCCCTGGCCGGCGATGCCGAACCGGGCCGCGATCAGCTCTTCGTAGTCGCTGAACCCGGGGTCGCTGCCCTGGGCGTCAGGAGGCTGAGCGGTCAGCTCGGCGGGATCCAGCTCGAGGTAGAGGAACTCTTCCTTCTCCCCGCGCAGCATCGCCAGGATCCGGTGCGACGGCAGCCTGGTCAGCGGCTCAGCGAAGTCGAAGTAGTCGGCGAACTTCGCGCCGGCTTCCTCCTGGCCATCGCGTACCCGCGACACGAGCCGGCCACGCGACCACATCCGCTCCCGCAGGACGCCGATCAGGTCGGCATCCTCGGCGAAACGCTCGCCGAGGATCGCCCGCGCGCCGTCCAGGGCGGCGGTCACGTCTGGCACGCCCTTCGCCTCGTCCACATAGCCTCTGGCGGCCTGCTGCGGATCGGCGTCCGGGGCGGCGAGGAGCTCGTCGGCGAGCGGTTCGAGGCCGGCTTCGCGGGCGATCTGCGCCTTCGTCCGGCGCTTGGGCTTGTAGGGGAGGTAGATGTCCTCGAGGCGCGCCTTGGAGTCAGCCGCCATGATCTGCGCTTCGAGCGCCTCGCCGAGCTTGCCCTGGGAGCGGATCGACTCCAGGATCGTGGCGCGCCGTTCCGCCAGCTCACGCAGGTACCGCAGCCGCTCTTCGAGGGTTCGCAGCTGGGCGTCGTCCAGTGTGCCGGTCACCTCCTTGCGGTAGCGGGCGATGAACGGCACGGTGGCCCCGCCGTCGAGCAGTTCGACAGCCGCCGCCACCTGACCCGGGCGGACGCCGAGCTCGCTGGCGATCGTGGCGGTGACGGACTGGTCAGGTGCCTGGGAGGGCGCTGTCACGGCTTTCTTTCCACCCTTTCGATGGGCCCGGGTGAGTGGGCCAGCGGCTGGCCCTGGGCCTGCGGCGCGCAGGCCCACCGCATGCAATTCTCCCCTAGGTCAGTGGCCCGGTGAACGTCGCTCCCTGCACGCTGAGCCCGGCCTGGTCCCCGGACTGGATCGACGGGAAGCTGGCGTACTCGCTGCCGAAGCCGAACACCACCTGTGTGCTGGTCCACGATGTCACGATCAGGCCGATGCAGTCGCCGGCCTGGCCAGCGGTCCAGCCCTGGGTGATGTCGCCGAACCACAGGCCCGAGGAACCGTAGGTGTCACCGGTGTCCCCGGCCTGGCAGGTCTCAGGCGTGCCGATCGGCGGGGCGTTGCCAAAGCCGGTGCCGGTGACGGTGATCGAGGGACCGGACACCGGGCCGGAGAAGCTGACGCCGGTGATGGCCGGAGGCGGGGTGCCGGGCACCTTGAAGGCGGCTATGCCGTGCGGGGTGCCCAGGCCGGTCGGCCCGTCGTAGCCGGTGACCGCCTTGCACAGGTAGCCGGGAGTGCAGGTGCCGGTGCTGCCCTTGGTGATGTCGTGCCGGCTGGTGGCCGGTGCGCTGTACGCGGCCGAGGCGGGGATCGTGATGCTGGCCGGGTTGCTGGCCAGGCCGTAGGCGCCCGCCACGATCGGCGACGACACGCTCGTGCCGAACGAGAAATACCACCCGCTGGCCTGGTAGGTGTCGTAGCTGAGCACGTTGGCCGCCACCGCGCTCACGTCCGCCGTGGTCCGGCTGGCGCAGCCGCTGTCGTGCTGCCACGGGGGCTTCGGCTCATAGGCGGAGCACCCGCTGCCCGAGCCCTGCGCCGGCGGGCTGCCGGGGGTCACCCAGGTGGCCTCGGTCCAGCCGCGTGTGTTCGACGCCGGGGTGAGCTCGGTTCCGCCGACCGAGGTCACGTACGGCGACGCCGACGGGTACTGCACTCCCCCGGCGTAGGCGCCGTCGCCAGAGCTGAACGTGATCGCCACGCCGGGGTGGTCGGCGTTGCCGTCCCAGCCGCTCTCCCCGTTGAACTCGCCGGTGCCCCAGCTGTCGGATACCACCTTCGCGCCGAGCGTGACGGCCTCGTTGACGGCCGTGCCCAGGTCGCCGAAACCGTTGGAGCTGGCCTCCACCAGCAGGATGTGGCAGTGCGGGCAGATCGCCGAGACCATGTCCAGGTCGAGGGAGATCTCCTGGGCAAAGCCCGCGTCCGGCGGCGGGTAGCTGCCCTGGACCCCGGCCTGGTTGACCTTCCTGAAACAGTGGCTGGCGGCTGTGCACGGCGGCAGCCCATACGTCGACCGGTAGGTGGCCAGGTCGGGCCCGGCGTTCGGGTCGTCGCCAGGATCAACGACAGCGACCGTGTTGCCCTTGCCGTCCTTGGCCGACTGCGTCGTCAGCCCATAGGCGCCCTGCAGGTTGCACGGTGTGTAACCGGCGGACTCGCTGACCGTGCAGGCCACCGCGACGCCGGCCGCCGGGCGGGCGCCGGCCGGCTGCACCGCCAGGTAGCAGCGCGCCCTGCGCGGGCCCATGTCCCGCGCGCAGCCCGCCGCCTTCGCCCCGGCGCCGGCCTCCTGCGCGGCCGACCGGGGCACCGGTACTGCCGACGCGGCCGACCGGGGCATAGGTACTGCCTGCGCGACCGCCGCCGGCACGGACACGCCGATGGTGAATACCGTGGCCAGGGCCAGCGAAGCTACTCCCCCGAAACGTCCCATTGCGCCCCTCCCCCTGCCCGGGCGCCTCCTGTCCGAGCCCCTCACCGGGCTCGGACAAAAGGCACTAATCGCCCGGTAATCGCCACCGTAACATCCGAAGTCCCAGGCTGGCAGGGGGCGCGTGAGAACGAGGCGGAGCCGGCTGCTCGCAGGTGGTGAACGCGAGCTCCGGGATCCGGGATTTTTTCTTTCTTAAATGAAATTTTCACAGCTTCTGGCGGAGCATGACGCGGCCTGCCAGCACAAAATGATCATGGCTGGTGCTTCTGACCTGGGCTGCTGCTGTTTCGCGTGGGATGCTAGGGCTGTGAAGCAGGTGGGGGGAAGTAAGGCATCTGCGGCGCAGTCGCTTGCGGCGCGACTGCTGGACCGGGTGCCTGCGCTGGCGGACGCGCTGGTGCGGACGATCGAGGAGCAGAATCCGGGCTACCGCACGATGGCCGTCGTGCCGCGCGACGAACTGTGGCGCGCGTGCCATGACAACCTGACCAGGGTGCTAGAGATGATCGCCCAGCCGGGGCTCGGTACCGGGCCAGCGGGCAGTGGCGAGCATTACGACGCGGCGTGGGCGACCGGCCAGCGGCGGGCGGTGCAGGGCATGCCGCTCGATGATGTGCTGCGCTCGTACCGGCTGGGCGGGCGGCTCGTGTGGGAAGCGCTGATCGACCAGGCGCACGCCGATCACCTGGTCGATGCCGAGGGCCTGCTCGACGTGGCGACCCGGGTGTGGGAGGTGGTGGATGCTACCTCGGCCCAGGTGGCGGCGGCCTATCACTTCGCGGAGAGCGATCTGCTTCGCGCTGACTCCCGCCGCATGGCCACGCTGTGGGAAGGGCTGCTGAGTGGCCAGGCGAAAATCGCCGCTTTCGGCTACGAGGTGTCCCGGATTCTCGGCGTGCCGGTGGAGGGGCCGTACGCGGTCGTGGTGGCCGACCATAGCCCGGCCAGCACCGACACGGCAAACCTCAGGCAGCGGCTGGCCGCACAGGAGATCGTGTCGGTGTGGCAGACGCGGGTGGACGCGCTGGTCGGGGTACTGGCGCTGCGGCAGCCCACGCTGAGCGGGGTGCTGGGCCCGGTCCGCGAAGCCCTGGGGGCGCCGGCCGGCGTGTCGCTGGTCGTGCGGGGGCTAGCCGAGGTGGATACGGCCTATCAGCAGGCTATGCTCGCGCGGCGCACCGTTGTCGGCGGTGCGGCCGAGGTGGCCGCGCTGGAGGAGCGGCTGCCGGACGCGCTGCTGCTCAGCTCGCCGGAACTGGCCCGCCAGCTCATGCGCCGCTGGCTCGGCGGGCTGCTGGAGATCCCGCCTGCCGAACGCCGGCTGCTACTCGGGACGCTGCAGATCTGGGTGGCCACTGGCGGTTCGGTCAAGAACACCGCTGACGCCGCGTTCTGCCATCGCAACACGGTCATCAACCGGCTGCAGCGAATGCAGGCCATCACCGGGCATGACTTCGCCGATCCCGGCTGCCTGGTCGAGCTGAAGCTGGCGCTGCGGGCCGCAGCCTTGATGCCCAATCCGGACGAGCTGGACCAGCGCGATCCCTGAGTAGTCCACTCCGGACAACTTGTGCAGCTCGCACAGCCGAAGTGTGACAAAAGTAGGCATCATGACGATGGTCACTAGTTGTAGGCAATGTAACACTCTCAAGTATCATGCGAGCCTGGCCGCTGGTCACCAGGCCGTCGAGAGGACCCCCCGTGACGGAACATCATCGTTCACCCGATCCGGACCCCCAGGGCGCTGGGTTCGGCCGCCGCCGCTTCCTTGGCTATCTTCTCGCCGCCCCCACGCTGGCCGTGGGAGTTCAGTTCGTGCCGGAGCTAGCTCGCCCGCAGGCCGCTGACGCATCGATCATCACGCCGCCGGAACCGGAAGAGATCTTCGATCTCGGCGACGCCCAGGACCTGGCGGCCGTGCCGACCTCCGGCCTGATCACTGTGGTGGTCAAGGCCGACGGGACCGCGTCCTTCGCGGCGATCCGCACCGAAGTGGGCCAGGGCATGACGACCGCGATCGCGATGATTATCGCCGAGTACCTGGACCTGGACCTGGACCAGGTGACCGTCACCCTGGCCGATGCGCGCCCTGAGCTGATCTTCAACCAGCTCACCGGCGGCTCCAACTCGATGCGCAGCCAGTACGGCCCAACCAGTGCCGCTGCGGCCCTGGCCAAGCACCAGCTCGTCCGCGCCGCGGCCAGACGGTGGGGCATCGCGCCAGCCAGGCTCCGCACCGAGCGCGGCCAGGTGATCCACCCCGACGGGCGCCGCCTCGGCTACGGGGAGCTGGCCGCTGAGGCGGCGAGCGGCCGGACGCACCGCGTACCCCTGCCGACGGTCAAGCCGGCCAGGACGTTCCGGATACTCGGCCACCCGCACAGCCGCATCGATGCGCTGGACATCGTGACCGGGAAGAAGAAGTTCGCCATGGACATGCACGTCCCCGGCGCGCTGCCGACCATGGTGGTCCGGCCACCGACCATCAACGGGACGGTCAAGTCGCTGCACAACGCCAAAGCGATCCTGGCCCTGCCCGGTATCACCGACGTAGCAGTCATCTCCCACGGGGTGGCGATCCGCGGGCATACGTTCGGCCAGTGCATCGACGCGATCCAGATAGCCGACGTGACATGGGGCCCCGGCACGGTGGACGGCGAGTCCGACGCCACCGTGCTGGCCGCGCTGAAGGCCGCGGCGCCGCTGTTCCCGGCCGCACCGGATGGCTCGCTGTCGGTTTCGGGTGAGTTCACGTTCTACTTCGCCAGCAACACCCCGCTGGAGCCGGACTGCGCGATCGCGGACGTGCGGGCGGACAGCGCGGAAATCTGGTCCTGCCTCAAGGTGCCGATCGACGCGCTGCAGGACATCGCCCTGATGCTGGAACTGCCGCAGTCCGCGGTGACCGTGCACGTGGCCGAGGGCGGCGGGTCGTTCGGACGGCACCTGTTCCATGACGCGGCCATCGAAGCGGTGGAGGCGTCCAGGGCGATGGGCAAGCCGGTCAAGCTGTCGTGGTCGCGCACCGACACCTTCCGGCAGGGACGTGCCCACCCGATGTGCATCTCCCAGATCCAGGCGACCACGCTGCTGGGCAACGTGATCACCTACGGGCAACTGCACACCAGCGTGCAGACCAGCTTCAGCCATGGCCTGGGCGAGATCCTCACGGCGACCGCGGCCAGCCTGCCGGTGGGGGGCCTGGGCTTCTCCGAGACGGTCTTCGAGCTGACCCAGTCCTCGCCCTACGACTTCGGCGTCACCACGCAGTTGCTCAACGAGATACCGCTGAAGTTCAGCACCGGCAGCATGCGCAACATCTACTCGCCCAACGTGGTGACCGCTGAGGAACTCATCGTGGACCGGATCGCCGCCCAGTTCGGGCAGGATCCGGTGGCGTTCCGGCGGGCGTTCCTCAAGGACAGCAGCGTGCTCGCGGCGCTCAACAAGGCGGCCGAGGTGGGCGACTGGGGCCGGGCGATGCCCGCGCACACCGCCCAGGGGATCGCCGTGCACTCGGAGTACCAGGCGGGCATCGCGGTGCTGGCCGAGATCAACTGCACTCCGGAGGTGGTGAACCGCAAGATCCAGGACGGGGTCGGCGGCCCGCGGGTCACCAAGGTGGTGGTCGTGGTCGATCCGGGCTTCGCGATCAACCCGCGCGGCTTCGAGGCGCAGATGATCGGCGGCGTGCAGGACGGCATCGCGCTGGCGCTGACGGCCAGCCTGCACATCAAGAACGGCATCCCGCTGGAGGGCAGCTGGGACGACTTCTTCTACACCCGCGAATGGAACACGCCGCCGGAGATCAAGGTCGTGTTCCTGCCGAACACGTCGAACTCGCCGTGCGGCGCGGGCGAACTGGGCGTCGCGCCCACGATGGCCGCGGTGGCGTGCGCCTACGCCCGCGCCACCGGCACCATGCCGACATCGTTCCCGATCAACCACGGCACGCTGGGGTTCACGCCGTTGCCACTCGAACCTTCCACGCCGCAGTCGCCCACCAACGGCCTCGAGTTCACGTTCTGAAGGAGCCGCAGTGCCTACCTATTCGTTCATCCTCAACGGCGAGAAGGTCAGCGTGGACGTCGACGGGAACGTGCGGCTGCTGTGGGTGCTGCGCGACATCCTCGGGGTCACCGGCCCGAAGTACGGCTGCGGCCTGCGGGTCTGCCGGGCGTGCACGTGCCATATCAACGGCGAGGCCTTCAACCCGTGCGCGGTCCCGGTCAAGCAGATCAAGCCCACCGACGAGATCACCACGATCGAGGGCCTGCCCGCGACCGTGGACGAGACCCTGCACCCGATGCAGCGGGCCTGGCTCGACAACGACGTCGCCCAGTGCGGCTACTGCCAGCCCGGCCAGATCATGACCGCGGTGGCCCTGGTCAAGCAGATCCAGTCCGAAGGCCGCCAGATCACCGAGGCCGACCTGGACGCCATCCGCAACATCTGCCGATGCGGCACCTACTTCCGGATCCGCGAAGCGATCATCGCAGGCGCCAAGAACATGTGAAGCAGGGACACGACCGGTAGCAGGTCAGTTTGAATCGCCATTCAGGCAGTGGCTACTGACCGTAATAATGTGGCTTTCGTATCGAGATCACACCTGAGCCCTCAACCATGCGCACGCGGGACCACCGACGCCCGCAGCGTTGTTTTAGCCACGGCTGAAAGGGTTGCGCCCGGGTCGGCCCGTGGCCATCCTGCCGGTGAAAGGTGATAGCCGGTATCCGGCCATGCGCCCGTCCGGCTCTGGGCTAGCCGAGGAGTCTGTATGCGCCCAACCCGGTTAATGATTGTCACGGCCGCTGTCTTTGCTATGGCGGGGCTTGCCACTCCGGCAGCCGCCACAGCGGCTACCGCGCCAACGCGGGCATCAGTGCCCGACAGCGGCATCATCGCGAAGCTGAAGCACCTGCCCGGGGTGACATATCTGGGGAAGAATGCCTTCCCGCCGCCTGGCTATCAGGTGTACGAGCTGGAGATCAAGCAGCCAGTCGACCACCACCGGCCGTCGGGCCCGACCTTCGAGCAGCACCTCGAGCTGTACCAGCGCGACCTTGCCGCGCCGATGGTGATGTACGTATCCGGCTACTTCAATTACACCTATCTCAGCCCGCAGGACACCTATCTGTCTGACCCTGCCGCGATTGTCGGGGGAAACCAGATCAGCGTGGAGCACCGGTTCTACGGCGACTCGGTGCCGCATCCGACATTGTGGAAATATCTAACCATCTGGCAGCAAGCTGCCGACGAGCACCACGTCGTGCAGGTGTTCAAAAAGCTCTACCATGCCCGGTGGCTGATCACCGGCGTCAGCAAGGGCGGGGAGACATCGATCTTCCACGACTTCTACTATCCCCATGACTTCGCCGGAACCTTCGCCTGGAGTGCACCAAGCATCACCGACACCTTCAGCCACCGCTATGACCACTTCCTCGCCAGCGTCGGCACCGCAGCCTGCCGCACGGCATTGCTGAAGGCACAGATTCGCGCGCTGCGTAACCGGGCCGCCATCGAGGCGAAGATAGCCGCCGCGGCCAAGGCCGCACACCAGACCTTCAACGACTGGGCCAGTGGACTTGACGAGGATTTCGAAATCACCGTCCTCCAGACACCATTCGTATTCTGGCAATACGACGGCAACTGCCCGGACATACCCGGCGCCAGCGCCACGCTGCAGCAGCTCTACCACTGGTACAACATCACCGCCGGCTGGCTGGCGGCCAGTGACCAGCAAAGCGCGCCCTTCTTCCCCTACAACTACCAGGCTGGCACCCAGCTCGGTTACCCGATCATCGACGAACGCGCCCAGCTCGGGTCGCTGCTGCACTTCCCCCTGTCAGCGCAGGTACCCCAGCAGGACCTGCCGCCGGGTGTCCCGGTGCGGCCACTCAGCCAGCGCCAGATGCGGGCCGTGCACCAGTGGGTCCGCAGCCACGGCAGCCATCTGCTCTTCCTTTATGGCCAGCAGGATCCCTGGTCAGACCAGCGGTTCACGCTCGGCTCCGGCACCCGCGACAGCGCCTCCTACACCGTTGCGGGCGGCAACCACCTCAGCCCCTACACCGACCTGCCCCCCGCCCAGCAGCAGGCCGTCGTCCAGATGCTGCGCACCTGGGCCGGACTTCCCGCATCCGGCGGCCCAGCGGAAACATCCGAACCGGGTCATGCCCCCGGGGCCGGGCTTACCGGCAGACTCAGCTAATCCCGGAGCGGAGGGGACTGCAGCCGCTGCCCGCCTGCATGGCGGCGGGCAGCGGCTGCTGCCGTTCGGCGAGGCGCTGGTATGGTCCGCCGCCCGGCCAGTCCGGCGAACGAGCGGCCTAGGTAAAGATATTTCTTTGGAAAAAAAGAAAACCCCGGCGGTTCCCGGCGAAACATCCGGCTGACTCGAGCGGGTTCGGGGCATTTCGTCATGGTGGACACCACGCGACCGCGCAAACGTTGGGGGCCTTCATGACCGTGTCGTTTCATCTCAGCCCGGAGCAGGAGCTGCTGAAGCTCGGTGCCCGTCAGTTCGCCGAAGAGCATCTGCGTCCGCTGGCCGCCGAGGTCCGGACGGAGCGCGACCCGCTCAGGCGGGCACTGCTGGCCCGTCCGGTGTTCGAAAAGGCGGTCGCCGCGGGATTCCTCAAGGGGCTCATCCCGGCACCGTTCGGCGGGGCGGCCGCTGGCGGGATCGAGGCTTGCATCCTGATCGAGGAGTGGGCCTGCCACAGTCCCGACTTCGTGATCTCGCTGGCCGGACCGCTCCTCGCGCTCGCGCCCGTGTACGAGGCCGGCACGCCGGAGCAGATCCAGCGTTTCGTCGCCCCGTTCCTGGCCGGCCAGGGCGCTCCGGTTGCCGCCATGGCGTTCAGCGAACCGGAGGGCACCGCCAACTTCGCCGCACCACCGCCGGCCGAAGGCCTGCGCACGACCGCCGTGCCCGACGGCGATGGGTGGATCATCAACGGCCGCAAGGCGTGGGCCTCTCATCTGGCCGGCTGGGATGGCAACGGGCCCGACGTGATGACGATCGTCTGCCGCACCCCTGGCGGGGTGTCGTTGATCGTCGCCGAACGCGAGCACCTGGCCGGCCACATCGAGGTGGAAGAGCACTACGACCTGCCCGGCCTGCGCGGCTGCATGACCTCGCGGATCCGCCTGCACGACGTGCGCGTTCCGCGGTCGAACCTGCTGGGCGCCGAGGGGCACGGCGTCCAGCTCACCTATAACGCGTTCTGGGCCAGCGGCGCATCGATCGGCATCTTCGCCGTCGCGGCGATGCGGCAGGCCTTCGACGTGGCATACCACTATGCGCTGACCGAGAAGCGAGGCGGCGCGGTGCCGATCATCGAGCACCAGTCCGTGGCCGATGCCCTCGCGGACGCGAAGAGCCGGATCGAGGCGGTCAGGCTGCTGGCCTGGCGCGCGCTCGACGCCGTGATCGCACAGGACCCAGCGGGCCCCGAACTGGCCTTGCACTCGAAGATCTTCGGCTCGGAGATGGGAGTCGAGGTCATCAACCGGCTCATGAACGTCATCGGCGTCCAGGCCTACGACAGCAACTTCCCGCTGATGACCTACCTGTCTGATGCCCTCGCCTATCCGGTCATCGAGGGCAGCAACATCGGCATCCGCCGCCGCCAGCTCCAGGACCTGTTCCGAACCCCCGGATACAACCCGCTCAGCGCCTCCGGAATGGCCTGACAGGCGCCCTGCGCAGGGTTACCCGGCAGGCGTGCAGCACGGGTTTACCGACCGGAACAGCAGGTTCACCGCGATCAACGCCCCGAACGCTGGCACGGCATCCGGGCAGGGCACATGAACCGGCTGCCTATGAGGCGCGTACAGCGGCGTGAGTTGCACGGGTATGCCATCATGCCCGGGGAGTCTGTCACCGCCCGGCCCGCTGCTGGGCGGCCGCAGGTACTGACCGGAAGCCATCAGGCCGGCTGCTCCGGTCCAGGCGGCGCATGGGCTGTTCTTGCTGGAGTCCTCGCTGTACTAGCCGGTATCTGGTGGGCGGAGCGATGAGGCCGGACGGCTGGCGGAGTCTGAATTGCTGGTTAGGTCTGTCAGCTAGCGGAGGTCAATGTGTCTAAGCTTCGGGTGCACAACCTGGTCGTGTCGCTGGATGGGTTCGCTACCGGTGAGGGGCAGTCGCTCGATGCGGCCTTCGGGGATGCGCACCAGGCGTTCATGGAGTGGTTCGGGAAGATCCGGATCTGGCGCGGGACGCAGCCCGATGGGCAGCTCGGGCCGGACGAGGCGATCGCCTCAGCGTGGGGGACGGCGATCGGTGCCGAGATCATGGGCCGCAACAAGTTCCGGCCCACCACGGGCCCCTGGCCCCAGGACGGCTGGCGCGGCTGGTGGGGAGAGGACCCGCCGTTCCACACGCCCTGCTTCGTGATGACTCACTACGAGCGGGAACCGCTCACGGTCGGCGACACCACCTTCCACTTCGTCAGCGGCACCCCCGCCGAGGTGCTGAACCAAGCCCAGAAGGCGGCCGGCGGCCTGGACATAAGGCTAGGCGGCGGGCCCACCACGATCAACGAGTTCCTGCAGGCTGACCTGGTCGACTACCTGCATATCGTGCTGATCCCGATCGTGCTCGGGCGCGGCGTGCGGCTGTGGGACGGCCTTGATGGGCTGCACGAGCGCTACACCCTGGAAACAGTCACCGTCCCCAGCGGGGCCACCCACTTGTTCTTCACCCGCTAACACGCTTCGCACACACCAGCCTCCGGCCTCCGCCTTCGATGACCGTTGACCGCTGCTCAGGGGGAACCATGCGCCGCCGGCCGGTTCTGAGTACGCTGGCAAACGGTTAGCGCTCGATCGCGTGGAGCCAGTTACCGCTGATTCCCGGGGGTATGGTCATGCAGGGCTTTAGACGAGTATCCGCATATGGCGCGGTGGCATTAATCTTGTGCGCGGGCACGTTTGCCGGCCAGGTAGGGCCGGTGCGCGCTCAGGCGACGCCGATCCGGCATGTCGTGGTGATCATGATGGAGAACCACTCGCTGGACAACTACTTCGGGGATTTCCCTGGCGTCGCCGGCACCAAGTGGGGGGTCACGGAGCCGCCTGCTCCCAACCCGTTGCCCTCAGACCTCGACCACAGCGGCCCCAGGACGATAGCTGCGATCGACGGCGGCCGGATGGACGATTTCAACCCGCGTGGGGAGGTTCAGTACCGGCGTAGCGATATTCCCACGTACTGGGCCTATGCCAGGCAGTACGGCCTGGGCGTTAATTTCTTTGCGGATGCCGAAACCAGTAGTACGCCGAATCATATTGCGATGGTGGCTGCCCAGACTGGCGGTGACTTTTTCACAACTACCCATACCGGTTGTGATTCCCCGCTTAACGTTATTGTTAATAACCGTGACGTGGATGGTAACGAGACCTTTGGCAGACCCTGTTACGGCATCAACTCGTTGCCCAAAGAACTGACGAATGCCGGTCTGACGTGGAAATTCTACGGTGGCGGAGATATCTGGAATCCGCTGCTCTACATCCAGAACCTCAGCAGCACTCCCCGCATTAATCCATTGCAGATTACCACTGATGCCAAGAATGACAACCTGCCGGATGTCAGTTTTGTCGCGCCAAACGGGGCGGGGCCATCAGATCATCCTCCGCGGCTCATCCAGCCGGCCGAGAACTTCGTGGCGTCCATTATTAATGCAATCATGAAAAGCCCGGAGTGGTCCTCCACTGCCATCTTCGTTACCTGGGATGAATTCGGGGGTTTTTACGACCATGTCCCGCCGCCGCAGGTTGACGGCCGGGGCATGGGACCTCGCGTGCCCCTCCTGGTCATCTCGCCCTACGCCAAGCGGGGTTTCATCTCGACAAGCCAGGGCGAGTTCGCTTCGCTTGACAAATTCATCGAAGCGAACTTCGGCCTGCCGAGTCTGGGAGCCCGTGACGCTCTGAGTAAAACCTCAGATCTGATGAACTTCTTCAACTTCAGCCATCCGGGCAACCCGCCCAACAAGAGGCTGACCGAGCCGATGCGGAAATATTCTGAAGTGCTGCAGCCACCGCAAACTTCCGCGGCGGCCCGCGCCGACATTGGCGTCCCCGTTCTGTCCCCCGAGTACGGCGGCCCGGGCACATCATTCAGCTACACGATCCTCTACAGCAATCCAACTGCCGCGACTGTGCACAACGTCGTTGTGGACGGTCACCCCATCGTCATGACCGCCATCAAGAAAGTCGGCGGTGATCACGTCATCTACCGGGCAGCCACTACCCTCGCCCGCGGCGCGCACACCTACTCCTTCCAGTTCAGCGACGGGACAACGAACTGGAAACTGCCAGTCAATAATGCGAAATACAGCGGCCCGGCGGTCGCTCCCTTCAATCTGACACACCTCAGGGTCAGCGATACCTCCTTCGTCTGCCAGAGCGGCAAGCCGTGTATCTTCAGCGTTAAATACACGTCACCAGCCGGCCATAAGCCGACCGTCGCCGATGCCGTCATCGACGGCATCAGGCACCCGATGACCGCGGGCGCGGGAAACGTCACCACCGGCCAGACCTATCACTACACAACTTCTTCACTGCCAGCGGGCAGCCACTATATCCAGCTGGAGTTCAACGACGGCAGCGGACTGCAGGATTTCCAGGAAAGGGAGATGGCGGTTACCCCGATCCTGCTGCAGGACGCGAAGGTAAGCCCAACTTCTGGCAGCACCTCCACCGTCTTCACTTTTTCCACTACGTATAGGGGGCCTGACATGCCCACGTACGCAGATGTCGTGATAGACGGTGTCGCCTACCCGCTCTCGCACGTATCAGGGAACCCGGCGTCAGGGGCCACCTACTCGACCGCCATGTCCCTCCCGGCCGGCACTCATACGTTCGCCTTTACCGCTAGTGACGGCGTTAATGCCTGGAGCAACCCTGCGTCGCCAGGAGTTTACACCGGTCTTAAGGTAACTCCGGCCGGCCAGCCCACGGCTCATTCGCGGATAACCGCGCCACCGGTCGACGATGGTCCAGATAGCTACGACGCAAGCTAACGAGGGAGACCTCCCGGACATCGATCTGCGCGGGTGTGGCTCTCAGCTTTAGCCGTGTCCGCCCGTGGGGCGGTTGCCGGTTTGGCCGGTGTGGAAGATCGGCCATCCGATCTCGGTGCGCCACTGGTTCTCGTCGGTGGCCTCGTGGGGGCCGACGATGTAGTACTCGCGGATGGGTCCTTCGACGCCGAGGGCATGGTCGGTGACGTAGGCGGCAAGGGAGCCGTAGGCGATATCGACGCCGTTATGGGCGCCGGTGTGGGTGGTGAGGGCGAGTTCGACCGCTGGCACGACCAGTCCGGTTACCCGGCCTGTGGCCCGTACTGTCTCCTCGCAGGGCACGAAGACAGTGGCCTGGCCGCGGGCGTGGGAGAACAGGTCGTTGGCGTAGATGGCGCCTCCCGGGCCGGCCGGGGTCACCTTCTGGGCGGCCAGGAGGGCGTGCAGCTCGCCGAGGGCACCTTGGTACCAGCCACTGGCGTCTTGGACGTCGATGACCTCGCTCACGGCTGCCGCTGGCGTGGCAGGCATCCGGCGGTGCTCGATAGCTACCGGTATGGCGCCGGCCGGGGGGTCGAGGAGGTCACGCAGTGATGCGGCGGCCTGCTGGGTGCGCGCCAGCGTTATCTCAAGGCGCCGCAGATGGCCCGCGATCAGCTCGTTGCGGGCGGCCAGGTCCGGGGTGGTGATGACGGCGTGGATCTCTTCCAGGGGCATGTCCAGGGACCGGAACCGCTTGATGACCTGGGCGGCCGGGATCTGGTCAGTGCCATAGCGCCGGTGGCCGGTGGCCGGATCGACATGAGCGGGTTCCAGCAGGCCGATGCGGTGGTAATGGCGCAGCGTCTTGATGGTCAGGTGCGTGGCGCGCGAGAAGTCCCCGATCGCCAGTGATGACCGCATGCCTCCAGTATCAGATCTCCCCCCAGGGCAGATACAAGCGGCGTTCCGGGTCTTGCACCTCCCGTGATGGCACGTCCGAGGCTTAA
>DASXMU010000375.1:0-32886 GCA_036495485.1 Streptosporangiaceae bacterium | reverse complement strand
TGGGTTCCTCCCAGATCTCCTGCCTGCCCAGGGCGGTCAGGTCCAGGAAGGCATAGGCGAGGTCGGTATGGTCCAGCCCCCGGGCGTAGGCCGAATACGTGTGGAAGATCTCGCCGCGGCTCCGCAGGAAACAGCTGGCGCCTGGCAGCTCGCTGGACCGCTTATTGCCGGCCAGTTCCGGCTCTGCCCGGTAGTTGTAGGACAACTGCCCCGCTGACTCGTCCAGCGTCACCTGGAAGTCATAGTTGAAGTCGCTGCCATAGGAGGAGTACCACGGCACCGTCCAGCCCCGGCCGGCCCGGTAGGCCTCGATCTTGTCCATCGGTGCCCGGCAGACCATGGCGTAGGCGGTATCGCGGGAGCGCAGCCGCGCGATCACCGCGTCGGTGAGCTCGCTGGTGAACTCCGTGCACGTCGGGCAGGCCGCGTCCCAGTCCGGCCCGAACATGATGTGCTGCACGACCAGCTGCCTGCGCCCCCCGAACAGCCCAGCGAGGCTAACCTGACCCTCCGGCCCGTCGAAGACATACTCCTTATCGATCCGGACCATCGGCAGCCTGCGCCGTTCGGCATTGAGCGCGTCCCGCCGCCGGGTCAGCTCCTTCTCCTCGGCCAGCAGTGCCACCCTGGCCGCCAGCCACTGCTCACGGGACACAATCTCAGGCAGCGCCATCACGGATTCCTCTCAGCCGTTCGCGGGATCGTCCCTCACCGGTGAGACTCAGCAACGCCGCCGAATTAATCGGGTTCGCTGCCACCGGCCCCGGCCGCTCCGGGATGTGGGTCCCGGGAGGCCGGGTGCTGATGGTGCCCGGTTGGCTCAGCCTGGCCGGACTTGGCAGGGGTCAGGGTGAGGTGAGGGTCTGGGGCGGTGACACGGTGTAGGAGCCGGTCACCGTCACGGGATCACCACTGGTGGCCAGGCCCGCGCAGGGAGGGGCGTGGCCACCACACGCGATGCCCACGCAATCCGGTCATCTCCGGCAGCCATTTTGCTGGTCATGCTTGCCGCGGTCGGTGCTTCCTGATCTTTGAACCGGTTTTGGCTGACGCCGGGATGCTGGTACGCGAGAGTCTGGGTGTGGAGACCGCGACGCAGACGCTGCACCGGCTTACGTCCTACGCCACCTGGGATCCCGACCACGGGTGGGAGGCGCCGGTCATCGATCCCCGGGTGCTGGTGGATCTCAAGGTGAATGACGTGTCCCGGTTCCCGTGGTTCTTCAAGCGGTACCGGCAGGAGCTGCCCCGGACGCCGCTGCCGCGTAACCTGCCACCGACCCGGGTCCCGGCGGTCGCCGTGCTCGCGGGCACCGCCGACGTCAGGGTGACCGGGCTCGGGATGCTCGAGCTGTCCCGGCTGCTGCACCTGTCCGCCGGGGTGGTCCGCACATCGCGGCAGCAGCGTGGGCTGCACCTCTATCGCGCAGCGGGCTCGGCGGGGGCCCGGTTTCCGCTGGAACTCTATGTTGCCGTGCCCGAGGGTGAGCGGCTGCCCGCCGGTGTGCACTGGTACCACCCGCGGCAGCACGCGCTCGTGCAGGTCGGGCCGCCGCCCAGGGGTGGGGTGCCCGCTCTCATCGTCACCGGCGTCCCGTGGCGGACCGGCTGGCGGTACCGCGAGCGTGGGTACCGGCATATCTACTGGGATAGCGGCACGCTGATGGCGCATGTGCTCGCGGCGGCGGATTCGGGCGGGTTCCCGGCGCGGCTGCACACCCGCTTCCCGGACGAGGCGGTCGCCGCGCTCGTCGGCGCGGACCGGGTGCACGAGTTCCCGGTGGCCGTCGTCGCCCTCGGTGCGGGCGAGCCCGCACTGCAGCAGGGCGGGGCGGCCGCCGTGGGCGGCACCGACGCGGCGCCTCTGGAGTTCCCGCTGGTCACAGCGGCGCAGCAGGCGGGGGAGCTGGACACGCTTGGGCCGCCGTGGGAGCGCGGGGCGCCCGTCGAGGTGCCGGTCACCCAGTCTCCGCCGGTCGAGGCCGTGGTGCTCACCCGCGGCTCGCAGCGCCGCATGGATCCCAGCCGCGGCTTGCCCGCCGACCTGCTGCGCACCTGCCTGCCGGCGGCACTGCGCGGCGTCATGCTCCCGCATCGCCTGGTCGTGAACGATGTCGCCGGGCTGGCCCCGGGCGTGTACCGCTATCCGGACCTGGCCGCCCCGGTGCGTCCTGGCGCGCTGCGGAGCGAGCTGTTCGACGTATGCCTGAATCAGGGACTCCCGCGCGACGCCGCGTTCGTCATGGTCGCCGGGACCGATGTGAGCAAGCTCGACGACCGGGAGTACCGCGAGGCCAGCCTCGCCGCCGGCCTGGTTGAGGGCAGGCTGCACCTGCTCGCCTACGGCCTGGGCGCGTGCGCGTCCGGGATGACGTTCATCGACGCCAAGGTGCCCGCGCTGCTCGGCGAGCCGCTGGACGCCCTGCTGTTCACCTGCGTCGGCGTGCCGGCCTACGAGTCGGCGCACGGCGGCATGCCCGGCGCGCCGGTCATGGTCCGCTCCGTGGCCCCGCTGCGCGGCGATCACGAGTGACCGGCCGAGGCCTGCCGATGTCGTCATGGCTCCCCGCCGGGGTCTTTCCTTTTTTCTTTATTTGGAAAGAAAGAAGATCGTTGAGCGGCGACGGGCGAGCCAATCGCGGCCCGCCAGCCACGGACGGAGCGGCCTCGCCATCACCGGTGGAGCGTGAACCGGCGGGCTGGTGCACCTGGTTCGTGTGCCTGAAGGCCTGAGCGGCCGGACCGTCTGGTGCACCTGGTTCCTGCGCCTGAAAACCCCGAATGCCCGGGTGGCACACCAAGGGCGGTGTTCGCCGTTGGCGTAGCGGTCGTCACTGGCCCGTGACCTGGGGCTCCTCATCGAGATATAACTTGACTATAGCTGGATCTCGACCTACGCTGTCGATATATCGTGATCGTATCGTGAGAGACAGATCGGGGGCTGACCATGGCGGCAGCGGCGTGGGGCGCGGAGGATTTCGGCGCCGACCTATCCGGGGTGTTCCAGTGCGTGAATGAGGTGCTCAGCCAGCTCCGCCGGGACCTCGGGGCGATGTCGGGCGCGCACTGGCACGACAAGCCGCGGGACCGGGGGTTCGGCGGCCGCAAGGGGCCAGGGCACTGGGGTGGCGGCTTCGGTGGCCCCTGGGGCGGCTGGTGGCCGGGGCAGGCCCCGGCGAGTCCGCCGCGCGGGCCGAAGGCAGGGCGCGGCGACGTCCGGGCGGCGATCCTGGCCCTGCTGCGGGAGGGACCGCGCAACGGCTACCAGATCATGGCCGACATCGACGAGCGCAGCGGCGGTGCCTGGCGGCCGAGCCCGGGCGCGGTCTACCCAGCGCTGTCCCAGCTCTCCGACGAGGGGCTGATCGTGGGCGAGGAGTCGGGCGGCCGGCGCACGTTCAGCCTGACCGAGGCTGGCCGCGAGTACGTGGAGCAGCATCCCGAGATGGCGCGCGGCGCCTGGGAGTCGGCGGAGCAGCAGGAGGCCTGGCAGGTGCCTGGCCTGTTCGCCCAGGCCGCCAGGCTCGGCGGCGGGATCATGCAGGTCGCCCACGCGGGCACACCCGAGCAAGTCCAGGCTGCGGAGCGGCTGCTCGAGCGGACCAGGCGTGAGCTGTACCGGATCCTCGCCGCCGACGACGAGGACCAGGACTCCGGCGAGTAAGACCCGGATAAGACAAAGGCGGGAACCATCATGAACGAACGCATCAGGATTTCAGACGCCGACCGGGAACGCGTGGCGGCCCGGCTGCGCGAGCACTTCGCCGAGGGCCGGCTCACCCAGGACGAGCTGGACGAGCGGATCACGGCCACGTTCAGCGCGAAGACCCTGGGCGACCTGCGGCCCATCCTGGCCGACCTGCCCGAGTCCGCGCCGGTGACGCCGCAGGCCCGGCAGGCGCCGCCGTGGGCCGGGCGGCGCGGCCCTGTCATCGCCCATCGCGGGCCGCGGCTCTTCCCGCTGGCCATGTTCGCGCTGATCGCCGCCCTCGTCCTACCGGGCGCGGGCTGGCTGTTCCTCGCGTTCTTCAAGCTGGTACTGCTGTTCTGGCTGGCCGCCTGCCTGATCGGCATCTTCGCGGCCGCCAGGTTCCGGCGGCACATCCGCCGCAACGGGCGGTCCGGCGACGCCGGCCGCTGGCACCAGTACCAGTGGCACGGCTAGCCGCCAGACCGGCCTGTATCAGGCCGCACTCTTCCGCCTCTTATCTGGTGTGAGACATCCTGGCCGGGGGCCAGGATGTCCATCCCGGCACCCGGCGCGCCGCCCCCAAGCTTGGCGCCGGCTGCCGGGATTTCTGCGTTCCGGCAGCCAGCTCCGCCACCGTGGCAGCTGGCCGGCAGCGCCAGTCAGCGCACCATCCACGCCGCACCTCTTGACGCTGGCTCCGGACGGGTTTAGCGTCCTCTAAGAATATAAAAGAAAGTTTCTTAATTGATTGTGGCAGAGAACCCTCTCACCCCGGAGGAGAGGTGATTTTCTGCCCGGCGGAGGTTGTCCGCTCCGCCAGGCCGCTGCCCCCTACGTTCGCTCAGCACTAGCCAAAAGGGAACCACATGAGACGCATCCCCCTCCATGCCACGCTGTCCGCCATGGCCATCGCGGCGGCCACGATCGGCCTGGCCACGACCGGCACCGGTACCGCGTCCGCGTCCGCGACCACGGCCGCGAACCCGATGCCCGCCCACGTTTTCGCGCCCTATTACGAGACGTACAACACTGCCACCGCCATGGTGAAGCAGTCGCAGAAGTCCGGCGCCAAGTACCTCTCGCTCGCGTTCCTGCAGACGGCTACCGCCGGATCGTGCACGGCGTTCTGGAACGGCAGCACCAGCAAGCCGATCGCCCACTCCTCCTTCGGGCTCGAGATCGCCAAGATCCAGGCGGCCGGCGGCCAGGTCGTGCCGTCCTTCGGCGGCTTCACGGCCGACTCCACCGGCACCGACATCGCCGATAGCTGCACCAACGTCGCCAGCATCGCCGGGGTCTACGAGAAGGTGATCACCACCTACAACGTGACCCGCATCGACCTGGACATCGAGGCGAACTCGCTGACCAACACGGACGGCATCAACCGGCGCAACGAGGCGGTCGCGATGGTCGACACCTGGGCGAAGTCGCACCACCGCAGCATCCAGTTCTCCTACACCCTGCCGACCACGACGACCGGGCTCGACGCGCAGGAGACGCCGATCCTGCAGAACGCGATCTCCGACGGCGCCACGGTCAGCGTGGTGAACCTGCTGACCTTCGACTACTTCCTCGGCAGCACGGAGGAGATGGCCACCGACACCGAGCAGGCCGCCACCGACACGATCACCGAGCTGACCTCGCTCTACCCGTCGAAGACCCAGGCACAGCTGTGGGCCATGCTCGGCGTCACCGACATGCCCGGCATCGACGACTTCGGCCCGCAGGAGACCTTCACCAAGGCCGACGCGACCACGGTGCTGAACTGGGCCAAGAGCAACGGGCTCGGCACGCTGTCGATCTGGGCGGTGCAGCGAGACAACGGCCGCTGCCCCGGCACCAAGGGCGCTGGCGCCTGCTCCGGCATCACCCAGCACCAGTGGTTCTTCAGCAACCTCTTCGAGCCCTTCACCCGCTAGCAGCCGAACCGGCTGGGCCTGGCCGGGCGCCGCAGTGCCGTGGTTGTGGCAACGTGCACACTCTTCGGTCGACGTTGCACAACCACGACATTCAATCCCGGCGATCAGCCAGCCCAGCCCACCCAGCCCAGGCCACCCGGGCCGAACCACGCCGGCCCGGGTGGCCTGCTCCATGCCCGGCTGCCCGCTTCCCGCCCCGCCCGGCTAGAGTTTCGGTCGGGATCTGGCGAGGAGGCGGTCACCGGAATGGACGTACGCGGTTACATCGAGGCGAACTCCCGCGACTACTTCGATGCGCTGAAGCAGTGGCTGGCCATCCCGTCCATCTCAGGCGACCCGGCCCGGCGTGGCGACGTCCGCCGGTCGGCAGAGTGGCTCGCCGCCCGCCTGCGCGCGACCGGGTTCCCGGTCGCGGAGGTCTGGGAGACCGGTCAGGACACCGAGCAGGGCCTGCCCGCGGTGTTCGCGCAGTGGCCCGCAACCGACCCAGGCGCGCCCACGGTCCTGGTCTACGGGCACCACGACGTGCAGCCGGTCGAGCCGCTGGACGAGTGGCACAGCCCGCCCTTCCAGCCCGCCGAACGTGACGGCCAGCTCCTCGCCCGCGGTGCCTCCGACGACAAGGGCCAAGTGCTGTTCCACGACCTGGGCCTGCGGGCCTGCCTGGCCACCGGCCCCGATGGCCCGCGAACCGCGCCGCCGGTCACGCTCAAGCTGCTCATCGAGGGCGAGGAAGAGTCCGGCTCGCCGCACCTGGCGGACCTGCTGCACCGCGAGCGCGGCCGGCTCGCCTGCGACGTGATCGTCATCACCGACACGTCCATGTGGGCGGCCGACGTGCCGTCCATGTGCACCGGCATGCGCGGCCTGTTCGACGCGCAGATCGACATGACCGGGCAGGACCTCGACCTGCACTCCGGGTCGTTCGGCGGCGCGGTGCCCAACCCGCTGCACGCGATGGCCGCACTGCTGGCCGGCCTGCACGACTCCGCCGGGCGGATCACGCTGCCCGGGTTCTACGACAAGGTCGTGCCGCTGTCGGAGGCCGAACGCGAGCTGATCGGCCGCCTGCCGTTCGCGCAGGAGGCGTGGCTCGCCTCGGCGGGCCACAGCCGCGCCGCCAGCGGCGAGGACGGCTACGGCACGCTGGAGCGGATCTGGGCCCGCCCGACGGCCGAGATCAACGGGATGTGGGGCGGGCACACCGGCCCCGGCGGCAAGACGATCATCCCCAGGGAGGCGCACGCCAAGGTCTCCTTCAGGCTGGTGGCTCACCAGGAGCCCGCCGACGTCGAGGCGGCGCTCCGGCAGTACGTGGTGGCCGCCACGCCGCCGGGGATCGAGGCGGCCGTGTCGCCGTTCGGGCCGGGTGTCCGCCCGGCCTTCTCGCCCATCGACTCGCCGGCGGTGGCGGCGGGCCGCCGGGCGATGCAGCGCGCGTTCGGACGCGAAGTGCTGTTCACCCGGGAGGGCGGCAGCGGCCCGGAGGCCGACCTGACCGACATCCTGCGGGCACCGCTGGTCTTCGTCGGCGTGGGCCTGGATGAGGACCGCATCCACGCCCCGAACGAGAAGGCCGAGATGGCCCTGCTGCTCAAGGGCGCCGAGGCGGCGGCCTACCTGTGGGACGAGCTGGCCGCGGCCGGAGCGCAGCTCACCGGTAACGGCCGCTCTTGACCAAGAGCGGCCGTACCTGGCCCCCCGAGCCCGGTACGTTCCGGTCACCGCTGGGGTCGCTGGCGCTTGCCCGCAGCACGCTGGACCGGGCGAGCCAGCGCCGCGGCGACGACGCGTGGCTGGCCAAGGCGTGGGCGGATCCGCAGACCCGGGTACTGGTGATCGACGACGGCCAGTCCCTGGTGAAATTTGGCGCGGATGGGGCCAGCCTGGTGCTGCTCCCGCCCGCGCAGGCCCCGGACGGGCCGCGGTTCCTGCTCGGCGTCGACGCCGGGGAGCACGCCTACTTCACCGTGATGGCCCCGCTGCCCACGTGGGATGGCGCCGAGCCGGCCGGGCTGCGCCGCGCCGGCGCGCTGCTCGGCGACAGAGACGCCGGCCTGCTCACCCATGCCGTCGCCCTGGCCAACTGGCACGCCACGCACACCCACTGCCCACGCTGCGGAGCGCTCACCGACCCGGTCATGAGCGGGGCATCCCGGGTGTGCCGGGTGGACGGCTCCGAGCACTTCCCGCGCACCGACCCAGCGGTCATCATGGCGGTCACCGATCCGGACGACCGGATCCTGCTCGCCCGCGGCCCGGACTGGGGGCTGCGGCGGATGTCGATCCTGGCCGGGTTCGTCGAGCCGGGGGAGTCGGCCGAGCGCGCGGTCGCCCGCGAGGTGGCCGAGGAAACCGGGATCACCGTCGGTGAGATCCGCTACCTCGGCAGCCAGCCCTGGCCACTGCCGCGGAGCCTGATGCTGGGCTTCTGGGCACGCGCCGCCGGCGGCCAGCAGATCCGGGTGGACTCCGAGGAGATCGCCGAGGCGCACTGGTTCAGCCGCGACGAGCTGCGCGCCGCCCTGGACTCGGGCGACCTCGGGCTGCCCGGCTCAGTTTCGATCGCGCACCGCATCATCGAAGCCTGGTACGGCGACGAGCTGCCGTCGGCCTGGACCTCCCGGGTCGGCCCGGCAAACCCGTCGAGCTAGAGCAGGGTTGCCTGCCCGCCGTCGTAGCCGGGCAAACCCGCTGTGGTGAGCCGGATCCCGCTCGCTTAGCGCGGCGCGAGCAGCGGGACCATGGCGGCAGGCTCGACGCCCGGCGCCGGGGTGATCGCCAGGACGGGAGTGTCCAGGCCCTGTTCCCGGTACTCGTCGATGCGCTCACGGCAAGCCTCCGGCGTGCCGTGCACCAAGAGCTCGTCGACCAGGTCGTCGGGGATGGCGGCCAGGGCGCTGCGGCGGTCTCCGGCTGCCCACGCGTCCTGCATGGGCTTGAGCACCTCGGCGCGGCCGAGCCAGGCTTGGTAGGCGGCGTACACCGGCACGGTCAGGTAGGCGGCGATGGCCCGGCGCCCGATCGTCCGGGCCACCTCGGCGTCGGTGGTCGGGCAGACGAAGATCCGGGCGACCAGCTCGCAGTCGTCCCCGGCCACGGTGCGGATCGCGGGAACATCGGATGGCGCCAGCCAGTTCGTGATCGCGATCCCGGCCTCGGCGGCGGCCAGCCGCAGCATGCCGGGACGCAGCGCGGCCAGCGCCAGGTCCGGCGGCGGCACCGGTGGCGACTCCAGCCGGAAGCCGTTGACGGTGAACGTCTCGTACTGCTCGCTCACCTTCTCACCGGCCAGCGCGGCCCGCAGGAACCGCAGCGTGTCACGGGCGCGCTGGTATGGCCTGGCCAGCTCGATCCCGTTCCACTGCTCGACGATCACCTGCGACGAGGTGCCGATGCCGAGCACGAACCGGCCGGGTGCCAGGTTGGCCACCGTGGCCCCGTTCATGGCCAGCAGCGCGGGCCCCCGGGTGTACAGGCAGGCGATCGCCGTGCCCAGCCGCAGCCGGTCCGACCACCCGGCCGCCAGCACCAGCGGCGTGAAGGCGTCCACACCGCTCATCTCGGCCGACCAGGCATCGGTGTAGCCAAGCGGCTCCAGGCTCGCGACGATCTCGCGATGCTCAGGCAAAGCCATCCCGGGCAGGGGAAGCGTGATCCCCCACCGTGCCGTGCGCGCTGCCGCCATCCTTCACCTCTTCGTCATGGTCGTCGTGCTCTCTGTCATACCCGGGGCAGCCGGGGGCCGGGGCCCGCCGGGCCTGCCGTGCGGGCGACGATCCAGTCGGTGCCGTCGAGCCGGATCCACCGCTGCGCCGCGTCGCGCTCGGCCGCGTCGCGCCGGGCCAGCCGGATGCTCACGAACTCACCGGGCCCCGGGCTCGGCATGCCCAGGGCCACGGCCAGGGCCTGGTGCGCCGCGTAGTCGCCGAAGATCACGATACCCTCGTCGCGCAGCTGGCCACGGGCCCCGCCGCCGTCCCTGACCCGCTTCATGTAGTCGTCCTGCATGGCCACCGTCGCGATTACGGCCCGGCTGATCCGCCTGCCCAGTGCGCGCCGGAACAGCTCGTTCACCCGCTGCTGCCCGCTGCTCCAGGCGAAGATCGCCGCGACGTCCCGCCCGGGCAGCCGGAGCAGGGTGTTCTCCGGCAGCGCCGCGCCTCGTGCGAGCCATTCGATAGCCCCGCGCCCGGTGTCGTTGAGAGCGCGTTTGAGATCCCGGTTGCCGGCCTGGGTGAGGTACTCCTCCCTGGCCCGGACCAGCCCAGCCGACCAGGTGCCCTCGTCGTCGCTGGCCTGCACCAGGAGCAGCAGCCTGCCCTCGGCTTCCGGCGGGATCATCCAGCCGCCGGTACGGTGCGAGAACTTGCAGTCCACCTCGGCGCCGGCGATCGAATAATCCAAGGTGGTCCCGTCGGCCAGCCCGAGCCTGCGCTGGATGCCGATCTCGATCAGCGTGCCAGCATGGGTCTTCTCGGTCTTGTGCAGCTGATCCCAGCGGTAGCGCCCGGTGTGCTGGCCGTCGAGCAGCAGGTCGAAGGCGCCCCGGATGGCAGCGGCCATGCAGGAACAGCCCGGGTCGGCCACGCGCAGCGCCTCGGCCACCTGGTCTAGCTCTGGATCGGCGTCCGCCGTGCGCGCAGGCCGCGGAGCCTCCTCCATGCCGGGGAGCAGACCTTGCCCGGCGTGGGTCTCAGGCTCGGGCTCCATCCCGGGAAACGGCATCTGGCCTGGCAGTTGCCCGGCTGCGCCGGGCAGGCCGTTACCCAGCGAACCGGGAGAATCGGCCCGCGTCACCCGGCGACTGTAGCTCATCGGGGCGGCCCGCAGCGGCGACCAGGTTCCGGCGGCGCGTCATGGGGTCAGCGCGAGTGTGGCCCCGGTGGTGTCGGTCAGCCGGTGATATCCGGCCATTCCCTGGAACGTGGCGCGCTGCCCCGTGACCCGGGCACGCGGGCCGTCCGGTCCGGTCAGGATCAGCCCGTCGGCGTCGACGGCGATGAGTTCACCGCCGTGCCGCAGCAGGACCGGGCCGCCGCGCCCGGCGGAGATCGCGACCCGTCCCGCCCGGATGCCGTCGAGCACCGCGTCCGGCCCGGTTCCCTCGCACTCCACCCAGGTGGTCGGTGATCCCAGCGGCGCGTCCGAGCCCGGCCGGTGCCAGTCGCTCCCGCCTACCGGAATCGCGCTGGCGTCCCAGGCCTGCCACCAGGCCAGCGGCGTCGTCCACCGCTGGTCGAGCCAGCTCCAGTGCCACACCTCGACCAGCGGAGGCCGGCCGCGCATCGGGTGCATCCAGCTCAGGTGACCGCCGATCGGATGATTGACCGACATGAGCCCGCCACGCCGCTGTGCGTGCGCCAGCCAGTCGTCGGCGCTCCCACGGAAGTCGACCCAGCCCACGTCGCCGAGCACGCCGGCGTGGCCGGCGTCGGTCGTCACCTCCTGGCCAGGCAGCAGGCTGATTCCATACCGGGCCGCCGCCTGGCTGAGCTCGCCGTGGTGGCTGACCGTGTTGTGGTCGGTGACGGCGAGAAAGTCCAGGCCCCGGTCCACCGCCAGCCGGGCGAGCTCCGGCACGGTCAGCGCGCCGTCAGAATGCACACTGTGCGAGTGCAGGTCCCCGGCGAGCCAGCGCCGTCCCGCGACGGCGGGCAGCTCACGTGGCGCCGGGCGGTCGGCCGGCACCGGCGGCGGATCGGCTCGTGGCTCGCCGCCCAGCTCACCGGGGGAGTCGGCCACCTGCACAGTGAGCCGGTACGGTGCCCCCTCGGGCCGCACCCGGTAGATGCCGATGATCACCTGCCAGGTACCAGCTTCGAGCTGGCCAGGCAGGTAGCCGGGCGTAGCCTCGTCCGGGGTGATGAGGAAGGACCGGCGCGCTCCACCCGACCAGCCACGAAACCCGTCCGGGCTCAGGCACCCCAGGTCCAGCGTCGCGGCCGGCCTGTCATGCTCGATCTCGGCCCGGATTCCCCAGGATCCCGCGGGCACCTCCACCGGCAGGTAATGCCATGGCGACGCGAACCGGTCCTCGAGCGTCCACCGGCCGGTATGCCGGGTGATCCTCACCATGAGCCCATCTGATCATGTCCCGCCGGGTCCCGGTTCCCGCAGGGCGGCTCACCACGCGAGGTATGCTGGAGCTTCGGCTCCGCACACCCTGTCGCTAACTGGCCAGTCTAAGGATCACGGATCGATGTGATCAGCGGAAAGGCATCTGGGGCCAGGGGTGAGCTGGCCCCAGATGGGTCGTGTGGGCTGGCTATTCGGGCAGGAGAATGATCGCGAGCCACGCGTTCTCGGTTGGCATCTCAGCCGCGGATGGGTCCAACTGCGAAGCCAGGATCATCTCCGTTGTGGTTACTGCTCCTCTCGGGTCGGGGGCCTGACCCGCTGGGCCCCCGTTGGCTGACGATTGAGCGTCAGGCACGGACTCGGGCATGGAACTCCCCTACCTCAGGTGGTCGGTGTGTCAAAGGATCGTGCGCGGGTGGGGTCGCGCGTGATCCCGGTGGCCCTGGCTGATCTGGCTTGACGGGAAGATCAGCCGGGTCGTTTTCACTGCCCAGCGTCCCCCGGGTGGCAGTGATATCTCTGCCAATTCGGCCGGCCCCCGCCTGGGCTAGGCGGGGGCCGCTATGCCTCGCTTATCCATCCTGCCGGGGGAGTCACAGGAACCGGACAATTTGAGATGCTCCCGTGCTGTTGTCCCGGATGATCAGGTCGCACCCCGTGCGCAACTGAGCGTCGAGGAACTCATACGAGGTGATCGCGCGATTGGCGAGATCGGTCTTGGACAAGTTCGTGCGCTCCTGGAGCTGCTGGAGTTGACTCCCGGCCTTCGGGATCAAGTTGATCGTGATCCGTTCGGCGGGTGCTTGCGGCCGTGTGATGCGCTCACCCCGGCGTCCGGCCATACTGTTCACCTCCTTACCTATTGGGTTGGGCTGAACTCACCAGATGCCTGATAACTGCCTCCTTTCCCTCCTGTTGCCAAGCTAGCAGCTTTTGAATGGTGTTTCAATGGCATTGAAGCAGTAATTTGCTGCTTCAATGCACGTAGAGTAGCGCTCCTGTCCGCAGCTCGTCACAGCAACCGGACGAGCTGGGTTTCCTTGGTCTGGGGATCGCGGACGATCACATCGTGGCCGCCACGCAGCTGGCCGTCGATGAACTCGTACAAGGTGATCGCGCGATTCGTCAGGTCGGTCTTGGACAGGCTGGTGCGTTCCTGAAGCCGCTGGAGCTCAACGCTCACCTTTGGGATCAAGGCGACCGTAATGCGCTCGGCCTGTGTCTGTGCGCGCGTTGTGCGCCTGCTTGTGCTGGTGCTCAAATGAGCTTCCTCTCCTCCACGAAGGCAGCGAGACCCGGCATGCCTGAACTTGCTGCCCACCCCCATACGGATAGTGACTGCTTGTCGCAGCTTTGTTGCTACCCTTGCAACTGTATAACTACATGTAATCGACAGTCAAATTACATATTTTTTCTGTTCTGTGAAGATTCCCTCTTTTATACGTTATTGCTGACCGTGACCGCGTTATCACCTGCCTGTTATTAGGAAGTGGCGAACGGGGCCCAGGAACGATCCAGCCCGGCTGCTTTCGCCGGTGTGACGCCGGGATTGGCATGGAAACGGCGGGCGTGCCGGCCAGAGGCGGCACGCCCGCCGGGATCCCGGGGCCGGCGGTCAGTCCCGGCCTGCGTTTCTACCGATAGGCCTTGAACCGCAGGTTTGCGCCGGACGGCTCTATAAGGCCCCTGCTCGAGGTGGAAGACGCAGCAGGACAAACGGTGGGCACGGACCGGGAGACTGTTGGCCCTGTTTGGAGGTCGCGTGATAGGGACTGCTGGGCTCGCGGCGTCTGGTCAGGCGTGCGGGCAACGGCCAGGATGCGTGGCTCGGCCAATTAGGTCGCGTCCCGTGGATCTTGGTGGCGCCGATCCGCGCCGCCGGAGATCTGCGGGACATGGCCTAACCGTCCGAACGGTGTGGCGTTCCCGGCCTCGGCCATGGTGGTCGCTGCCACCGGAGCCGGGATGTACGCCGAAGGGACCTGCTGGGCTGCCGCGGCCGGTCAGGATCGCTGGCCGGGATTGCACCGGTGCGACTGCCGTGCCGGGCAGCCCAGGAGGCCGGTAGGAGTTCGTCGTCATGGTATTCTCACTTGGTTATCGTGCCCTCAGCTTCGCGGATCGCCTGGCCAGTCACGGCCAGGAGGTCCATCGGGTGTTTCGCCAGCCGGCTGGGTCACGCGTGGCGGGTGACCTGCTGGGTTACCCCGGGCAGCCGGACGTACAGGCCGTTGGCGGCACGCGCGCCGCTGGATACCCGGCTTGGGCTGCCGACCGTGAAACTGTAGGCCTTCTCTTCGCGGCGAATGCCTGCCGCGAGGACGGTGAGGGTTCCGGCGATGGCCCCTCCGATGATCAGTGCGATTGCTGCGAAAACGTACAACTCCATCATGATGTACTCCGAATCTTGATGATTGCTGCCGATGTTTGCCCTCGTGGACCTGTGATTCGTCGGTAGAACGGCCGACGAGGGCGCCCCCGATGGCGGCCTGGTGAGCTTTGGCCGCTCGAGACCTCTTGCCAAGCGTCCGCAGAGGTTGGTGCCGCAGTGGATTGCTGCTGGGAACCGCGGCTCGAGCTTGCGCTCATCGTGATCTCATCTCTGGCACTGTCAGGCCGAAGCCCACCAGGCGCCGGCCGGTGCCGGGCAGCCTGCCGGACCTGGCTGTGGCCAGACGCCGGGACTGCTGACGACCTGGCTGCCCCTCGCTGCCGGCCGCGCTCCGCCTGTACCAGGCGGAGCGGGTGGACGTCGCTTGTCCTGCCGGGGCGTCAACGAGACGGACGAGATAGGTCTCTCCTGTCCTGCTGTCCCGGATGATCAAGTCACGGCCAGCCCGAAGCTGAGCGTCGAGGAACTCGTACAAGGTGATCGCGCGATTGGCGAGATCGGTCTTGGACAAGTTCGTGCGCTCCTGGAGTTGCCGCAGATCGTCCCCGGCCTTCGGGATCAGGGTGACCGTGATGCGCTCGCCTAGTGCCTGTGGCTGTGCTGCCGGGCTGGAGTTCATGGGATCACCTCCTGGGTAAGCGCTCCGGTTGAAGCTCTGACTGCTTAATGGCATCTGTCCGTTTGAGCAGTTCTTGACTGCTGTTCCCCCTTCCTATGGCCATGACTATAGCTGTCTATGCACGTTTAAATCAACAGTACTTTAGCAGCTTTTTGCTGTAGTATCATAGCGTAACCCTAGTGGTACCGAACGGGGCTGCACGTCCGATGTGCGACAGAAGGGACCCCACGTCATGGACGACCTTCGCGGGATCATCCGCTGGCTCTAGCTGCTGGTCAGGCGGCACACGACCTGGACAGCGGACCAGTCGCCCCGCCGCTCGCGGCCTAGGCCGACGAGATGGGCCATTACCGAGAGTGAAAGAGATGGCGTTCCATGACCAAGAACAGGCCGCCTGTTCAAGAGCGGGCCCCCGCTGAGCCGGTTCACCAGCTCCCCGACCCGACCGGATTTGCTGAGCTGGAGATCAGTCTTGGTCCCACCCCGCGGGCACGCGGGCGGGTCCCACCCGATCAGGCGCACCATTTCATTACCACGTTCGGCCTGCTAGGCAGCGCTGCCAGCGGGATCGGCGGTGCGGTCCTCACCCTGCACATTGCCGCCAGCCTTAGCGGTCTCGCGCTAGCCGAACTCGGCTTAGCGCTGCTGGTGGCACTGCTGATCGCGGTGTGCGGTCACACCCAGGCGCGCCGCGCGAGCGGCCCGAAGAAGCACTCCAGGAGCAGCAAGGACTCAGCCTGACGACCTGTGTGCCCGGTCCCGCACGACGGCCGGTATCTCACCCGGGCCGGCCAGAACCGGTACAGCACAATGGCCTCCCACCTCGGCCGAGGTGGGAGGCCATTGTGCTGTCGGTCAGCCTCTGCAGTCAGCTGTCACAAAAGCCGCACAGTCTGCGTTTCCCCCGTGTCATTGTCCCTGATGAGCACGTCCCGGCCGGCGCGCAGTTGCGCGTCGATGAACTCATACAGGGTGATAGCGCGGTTCGTGATGTCTGTCTTGGAGAGACTGGTCCGATCTTGGAGCCGCTGAAGATCATCGCCGGCCTTGGGTATCAAGGCCACCGTGATTCGGTCAGCGACCTGCTGACGGGCAATGTCTCCCCCAGTGGACTTGCCCGTACCGGCAGTCATCGTGACTTGTCCTCCTCCCGACTAGAAGCGTGGCAGTAAGTAAAGTTCCAGGCCTCCTTACTGCCGCTAACCGTTGCCTCCTGGTAACAGGTTGCCCTCCTCCTGGCAACAAAGCGGGTCAGCCGGGTGTGGAGCAGTCTCCGAGCACTGGTGCTGCTCCAACCGCTACACATGAGCTTCACCATTGCAGGCAACTGATGGCAGCTTACCGTGGGTACAGGCAAGACGGCAACAGTCATACCGCATAAAATTGCTGGTCATGTGGTAGGCTCATCACTGAGCCATGGAGTCCCGGCGAGGGGGGAGAAGCATGATCACCAGTGCGCTGCCCCGACACCCACTGCCGTGCTCCGGATCCAGGCAGGAGCGAAATCATTGGGATCGTCATAAGCCGCCTGCGCCGGCTGCGGAGCGATTCATGAGCAGCTCCGTCCGGTCCGGCTGGACATCTGGGAGCAGAGTCACACCCTGGCCCCAGATGGCAGCCGGAGATCCGGTGTTCACAGGAAGGTACTTACCCCGTCAGGTCGGTGGCATCCATCAACGGGGCTGCCCCCAGGACGGGATATCTCACATGCTCACCGGACACCGAGGAGCCCAGCTGCCGTCACGCGCAGACAGCCGGGGCCCTGGCGCGAGGGTAGTCCTCGTCCCGTCACGATGGTCTAGCTCGTGGCTGAGCAGGCCATCTGGCGATCAGGACTGGGGGATGGGGTCGTAGTGCTCGTAGCGGTACTGCAGCGATGGACGGCCGTGACGCTTCGGCATCAGCGCCTCCTCCTCGGGTGCGGGTGGGGGGCGATTTTGCCCCCTACCCGCATAGTCTTACATCCCCCTTTAGAAATTTGTAGTGAAAATTACGCCCCACCTGCACCAACGATAATATTCTCTTCAACCTGTACCTGCCGTCACCGGGACTTCCTGTGCCACGGGAACTGTTTGATAACTCGTGTGCCCCATCCAGTCCGAGCAGCAGATGATCAGCCCCGGCAGCAAAGCCGGAAGAGCTAGCAAGATACCGGCCAGCCGGATCCCGAAATTACTCGCGAGCCATCCGTCGAGCAGCGAAGCCAATGGCTTGCTTCCGGCCCAGGCCACGGCCCACACCGCCATGATGGTGACCGCCCGTTCCGGCCGCGCCCAGGTAAGCAGCAGCGTTTGCGTGACGGAGCCGGCCAGCAGGCATGCGACTCCGGCCATGAACGTCATGCCCAGACATAGATAGAGGTTGAAGCCGAGCGTGAACATGATGACCGCAAAGCCCAGCAGGAGAAGCGGGTAGGCGGCATGCCGCAGACGTTGCGGCCGGCGCAGCGGTATCAAAGAGCCGGCCACAGTTCCGGCGCCGAGAGCGGCGAGGAAGTATCCGGCCCAGTCGGTTGATACACCGAAGTGCTTCGCCATGGCGGGACCAAGCACGAGTATCGGGTCCGCGGCGATCGTAACCGCCACAACCATTACCAGCAGCAACCCGATGTTGTGCTCGCTCTTGGCAATGCGGAACCCGTCCAGGAGCTTGCCGCGGCTTGCCCGGCCCACGGCTCGGTGTGGCTCCAGCTTGTACAACACGCACGCCAGCGCGACGAACGAGACCGCGTTCAGGATGAACAGCGAGCCGAATCCGATGGTGGTGATGATGAGCACCGCAACCAGCGGCGCGATGGCCCGGCCGACATTGTAGGAAACGGAGTTCATCGCCATGGCCGCTCTGGTCTCGGCCTCGGGCACCAGCGCCGGCACCAGCACCGTGAAGGCGGGCAAGGCGAAGCAATATGCCAGGCCGAGCGCGAACGCTCCCGCGGCGAGCCAGGTTTCGGTCAGCAGGTGAGCGGAGTAGAACGCGGCAAGCGCCGCCGCCACCGCAGCCGACGCGAGCTGGGTAACGACGAGCAACTTCTGCCGGCTGCGCACCCGGGCTGCGACCGATCCTGCCCATGGGCCGAGCACCAGCACCGAGGAGAACTGGGCGCAGACCACCACGCCGACGGCCAACGCCGAGTGCGTCAGGTGGTAGGCCAGCAGAGCTTGCGCAGTATTCTGAAGCCAGGTGCCAAAATTCGAAAACGTGCTGGCAACGAAGTATTGCTTGAAACCGCTGTAATGCAACACGCGCCAGGACAGATACCTCGGCTCCACTCCCGGTTCGTCGCCCTGGGACGGCGCAGGGGGTCCGGGATCCGTATCGGCTTGAGCTTGCAAAGCGGGTTCGGGATCCGCAGTCGTGAACTGAGGGCCGAGGTTTGGCTCGGGCTCCCGCGTGGGCTCTGGATCCCATCTGTACTGAAAGCCTGACGAGACGGCAGCCCCCCGGCTGGCAGGCGGGAACGTGTCCAGGCCCAGGCCGTAACTCGTCGTGGCTGCCGGGGTTCTGCCGATGTGCTGCACTGAACGATCTGTCAGTGTCCCGCTTGCGTCGTCCACGATTACGTCAAGCTCCGGTTAAGTCCCTCGCCAGTACCGACCGAGACGCTGCCTGTCGCGGTTGGGCTGACGTGATGACGGGTGTCAGTTCTTCAGGTTTCGGGTGGGAGGCTCAAAACCTGGAGAAGTCAGCTGCCCCGCCACACCGGAGGCTCGCTGGACCGGGGCTGGCCGACCGTCATTTCAGGTCGTCCAGGGTGTCAGGGACTTTGCCCGCCTCGTAGGCGAGGCGATTACGGTCGGCGGCATAGACGGTCGTCGTCAGACGCATCGGGTAGCCCTTCTCGTCGAAGGCCGTCCGGATGGCCTCGAGCACCTGACCGCCACCCTTGGCAGGGAAACCGAAAAACTCGGTCTCTCCGCCGTTGGCCGCCCGGACCTGCAGCACATCCCGCCAGCCGGCCTGCTTGACGCCCAGGCGATTCTGGATATAAGCCACCGCCCCTTCATCGATCTCTCCGGCGACGGCCAGGAGGGGCGCCTTCATGACGTAGCTGAAGGGGTAAAACGAGGTTTGAAGGCTGTACGGCTTGCCGTCGATCCGGCGCTCCTGATGGCGGCTGATGACCTGCTCGTCCGCCTTCAGTTCCAGTTCCGGGGCCCTGCTGGACGTCTGGATCTCTACCCGGGGGATCGACTCTTCCCGCTCGCGGCCACGGAGCGCCACCTGGGACTGGTAGGCGGCCGTCTCGCCGCCCTCCGGATCACCGGAGAGCGTGGTGTCAAACGGCTCGATCTTCACGGCAACGAACGTGCCTTGACCTGGGCGTTTCTCGACTAGCCCATCAAGAACCAAGAGCTCCATCGCGCCCCGTATGGTGTTTCGCGAGACGTTGTCGCTGTACTCGGGCCGCTCGCTGTAGTTGGCCATGAGGCCCATCTCGGTCAGCTTGGCGCCGGTAGGCAGAGTGCCATTTTTGATCTTGGCGCGCAGATCCTCGGCGATCTGCACATACATGGGTTCAGCCATGTCTACCTCCCAAAATCACCAATCACACCACCAAGGAGCATCGTTCAACTAGTACTTGGTATGCCCACTGATCACCTATGTACACTGTTTGGTTTTTGCTCACTAATTGGGGCTGTACCAACAGTTAGTATCTTGAGTATAGTAGGGGCTGTCGGACCTTGGGAACCTCTCCAGTGAGAATGTCCCCGGGAAAGAAAGTGACACAGAGTCACGGGAGGTGGAAGTCATGGTCGTTCGTGGGGTTGCCGCCGTCGTGCTCGTTGCTGCCGGTGCAGCGATCGGGACCGGCACCAACCGGCTGCTCACGCGTTCCGCCGAATCGGATCGCGAGAGCTGCTCCCCAGTCGCCTCTCCGGCTGCGAAGATCACAATCAGCCTTCTTCCCTATTCGTTCGGGAAGATCGATGAGCGCTGCTCCACTGCGGCGCGGCTGATCATCGAATTGGAGCCGGATCTGCGGCGCTGACTACGCGGTGCCACCCCCGGCTGGGGCCGATGAACCAAGATCGCACAGGTGCAATCGAGCTCCGGCCGGGCGATGATCGGGAACTTTGCCTCATCACAGGGTCGAAGGTCACCTGATATTCACGGGGTTAGGGTCGCTCTCGTACATCTAGCGGATGGCCGGCTGAATACCACTCGACGCGCGTGGCTCGGGCACCTCGCCCGTTTCCATCTCGAACTGGTTGCGATCGGCGGGGTAGATGGTAACGGTCAGCCGGATCGGCTTCTTCTCCTCGTCATAGCTGGTGCGCCGGAACTCGAACATGGCTACCTGAACTTGCCCCGGCAGGTCGAAAAAGGCTCTCTCCTCCAGGGTGGGCGGCCGGGCGATGATCGTGTCACGCCACGCGACCTGGCTGATCTGCAGATTTCTCCTGAGATAGTCGACGATGCCGCCCTCGATGTTTCTTGCCTCGAGCAGCCGGGTCGCGGCCGGGCCACGGGAGAGCATTTCCATGGGGTAGAAGGTGGTTTGCGTCGACCACGGCGTCCGGTCGATCCTGCGTTCCTGGTAACGGCTGATGACCTGGGAATCCCGGTCTAGTTGCAGTTGTGCGGCCACGAGGTCATCGGCCGTCCGGACTTCGACCCTGGGCCGGGTCTCCTCGGGGATACGTGCCTTCCGGTGAACTTCGGATAGGTAGACCGCGTCCTCGACGCCCCCGGCCTCAGGGTCTGCGGTCAGCCTGGAAACGAACGGCTGCACTTTCCGCGTGACGAACGTGCCCTGACCTGGGCGCGTCTGGACCAGGCCGTGGGCCACCAGCACCTTGATCGCATCGCGGACCGTGTTCCGGGAGACCAGCCCGTCCCGCCCGTATTCCTCGCGCCCGTACTCCTCTCTGAGCTCGACTTCGGTCTTCAACTGTGCGCCGGGGGCGAGTTCGCCAGACTTGATCTTGCGGCGGAGATCATCGGCTATCTGTACATAGATGGCAACAGCCACGCTGCCTCCCCGAACGTGCCGACCAGTTCGGCCTTGCTATGCCCATCTTTAGCCTGTTCATAATAATTGGTGCTGTACCAACGTTTGGAATCTATAGGACTGAGGGTATAGTAGGAGCTGTTGGACTCTAAGAGCAACTGTTTCGGTGAATGTTGTGCCAGAAAGGATGTGACACAAAGTCACAGGAGGTGGAAAGACATGGTCGCACGTGGCACTGCCGCCCTCGCACTGGTCGCCGCCGGCGTAATAATCGGGACCAGCGCTGACCGGCTACTCGTCCGCTCCTGCAGGGCAGACAGCGAAGTTTGCACTCCGGCTGCGAAGCTCACGATCAGCTTGCTTCCCTGCCAGCTCAGGGAGATCCATGAACCCTGCTCCGCCGCAGCGCACCTGGTCATCCTCGTGCGGCCGGATGGGCCCATGGACATCCGGTACTGAGTTCGCGGGTCACCACGGAGTCTGGATCCCGGCGGGCCTCCGGATCGCAGGGTTGCGATCCGGGTTCCGGCCGCAGGGAACGGGGAGTCTTACCAGGTCATGACGACGGGGTATGACCTGGTAGCCATAGGTCTGCTAGGCCGAGAGCGACCTGGCGGTCTCCTCGGCCTCATGCAGCACGCGGATGATGTTGCCGCTGGCCAGCAGGGCGCATTCGGATTCGGTCCAGCCACGGCGCAGCAGCTCAGCGAACAGGCCGGGGTACCCGGACACATCCGACAGCCCTTCGGGCAGCTGATCGGTACCGTCGTAGTCCCCGCCGATCCCCACATGTTCCACCCCAGCGACCTTGCGCACGTGCTCGACGTGGTCGGCTACCTGGGCGATGGTGGCGTTCGGCCGGGGGTGGGTGGCGGCGTGCCCAGCGGTTACCCGCATCCGCTCGCTGTAGTCCCTGGCGTCGAGGCCGCGCTCGCGCATCACCTCGGAGACCCCGAGATCCCACTGACGGCATTCTTCAGAAACGAATGACGGCACGAACGTCACCATGCAGACTCCGCCGCCTTCGGCCATCGTGGCCAGGACGTCGTCGGGCACGTTGCGGGCGTGGTCGCAGATGGCGCGGGCGCTGGAGTGCGAGAAGATGACCGGTCCCCGGGCGGCATCCAGAGCGTCGCGCATGGTCGAGGGGGCCGTATGCGAGAGGTCTACCAGCATGCCGAGGCGCTGCATCTCGGTTACCACTTCGCGGCCGAAGCCGGTCAGGCCGCCGGCCGCTGGATCGTCGGTGGCCGAGTCGGCCCAGGGGACGTTGTCGTTGTGGGTGAGGGTCATGTACCGGACGCCCAGCGCGTACAGCGAGCGGAGCACGCCGAGTGAGGAGCCGATGGAGTGGCCGCCCTCGGCGCCGAGCAGGGACGCTACCTTTCCGGCGGCCATGATCCGCTGGACGTCGTCCGCGGTGCCGGCGAACTCGAGCGCGTCCGGGTACTGGCCGATCATCCGGCGGGCCAGGTCGACCTGCTCCAGCGTGGTGGCGACCGCACTGTCTCCTTGCAGACTGGCGGGCACGAACACCGACCAGAACTGCGCTCCCACCCGGCCGGCCCGAAGCCGGGGCAGGTCGGTGTGAGTGTCGGAGATTCCCGCCGTCAGGTCCACCGCGTCCAGCCCACGGTCACGCAGGGCCCAGGGCAGGTCGTTGTGGCCATCCAGAATGGGGGAGCGGGTGAGCAGGTCGCGGGCGCGGTCGAGTTCGCTGGTCATCCAGCCAGAATCTCAGGTATGTCCCGCCGAACGCTACTTGGTAACCGGCCGCGCGGCCAGGTGCCGGATTGCCCTCTGACATCCGCGCCGCGGCGCCCTCAGCCGTCCTGCTCCGGCGCATCCCTGGTTGGCCGCGCCGGACGCGGCTCGTGAGCTTGGCAGTCAGGTCCGCTGTGGCCGATCGATAGCAGCTGCTGCGGGGCGTGGTCCACCTGCAGGGTCGTGTGCTTGATGTGGTAGGTGTGTTCGAGCAGGCGCTCCAGGTCTACCCGGACGGCGTGACAGTCCAGGCCCGGGCCGACCAGGACGTGGGCGGACGCGGCCGGCATGCCGGAGGTGATCGTCCATACGTGCAGGTCGTGCACCTCCGCCACGCCGTCGCGAGACGCCATAGCCTTGCCGATGCCCTCGGGGGACAGCCAGGCTGGGGCCGCCTCCAGGAAGATCCGGCCCGATTCACGGACCAGGCCGCCGCCGGCCTTGGCCATCAGCGCCACGACCACCAGGGAGGCGATCGCGTCGGCCCGGTCGAATCCGGTGGTGATCATGATGAGGCCGGCGATCGCGGTGGCGATGAAGGCATACGCGTCGGTGACGATGTGCCTGAACGCGCCTTCTACGTTGAGGCTGGTCCGGTCCGCTCTGGCGGTCAGCCGCGCTGCCGCGATGTTGATCACGATGCCGGCCAGCGCGGTGCCGAGTACCGGCCAGCCGGCCACGGCCGGCGGGTTGATGAGGCGGCGGACCGCCTCGTAGGTCAGCCACACCGACAGCAGCAGCAGCGTGATGCCGTTCGCCTGGGCCGACAGGATCTCGGTCCGCCGCAGGCCGTAGGTGAACCCGCCGGTGGGCGGCCGGGCCGACAGCCGCATCGCGGTGATCGCCAGCGCGATCGCCGCCGCGTCGGTGAGCATGTGCGCCGCGTCCGAGATCAGGGCCAGGGAATGCGCCAGCAGCCCGACCGTGACCTCGGCGATCATGAAGGCGACGATCAGCGCGAGCGCCCCGGCCAGGTATCCAGGCCCGGCGCTCCCCGCGCTCACTCCGTGGCCCAAGTGGGCTGCACCGCCGTGGCCGGGATGCGCTCCGGCTGGCCGTTCGCTGTCCTGGCCGGGGCGGGCCGCTCCTGCTGGTCTGCCGCTGTGACTGGGGTGCGCTCCGGCTGGCGGTTCGCTGCCGTGGCTAGGGTGCGTTGCGGCTGTCGGTTCGCTGCCGTGGCCGGGGTGGGCTGCTCCGGCTGGCTGTTGGCTGTCCTGGCCGGGGTGGGCCGCTCCTGCTGGCCCGTCGCTGTGGCTGGGGTGCGTTGCGGCTGTCGGTTCGCTGTGGTGCGCCGCTGCTCCTGGTCCGCTGCCGTGGCCGGAGTGCGCCGCTCCGGTGCTCATGCCCCCTGCATACCCGATTAGGCCGGCTTCTTGCGGGTCGTCCGCCGTGTCGTCGTCTCCGAAGTAGCGGAACCGCGCGTTTTGGCCGCCGGTGCCGCCGTCTTGGCCGCACCCCGGGTGGTCCGCCTGGCCGGCGCTTTCTCCCCGCCCGCCTCGTCATCCTCGGCAGCGGCCTGCCGCCCCTTGGCCGCCCCCCGCCCAGCCGAGGCTCCCCGCCCAGGCGATGCCTGGCCGGCGCGCTTGGCCTTGGCCGCCTGCACGTTGGCCCGCAGCGCCTCGACTAGGTCGATGACGTCGCCGCCGGTGTCCTGCGGCTCGATCCCGACGACCTCGCGGCCGGCCGTCTTGGCCTCGACCAGCTCCTCGACCGCCGCCTTGTACTCGTCGGTGTACTGGGACGGGTCGAAGTCCGCGGCCAGCGAGTCGATGTAGCTGCTGGCCATCGCGACTTCCTGCTTGCGCACGCTGACCTCGGTCTGTGGGGCCAGGTCGGCGGCGTCGCGAACCTCCTCCGGCCACAGCAGGGTGTGCACCACGAGAACGTCGCCCATGGCCCGCAGCACGCCGAGGGCCTCCCGCGATCGCAGGCTGACCTTGACGATGGCCACCCGGTCGCTGTCGGCTAGCGTGTCGCGCATCAGCACGTATGGTTTCGCCGCCGACTTGTCAGCTTCGGCGTAGTAGGCCTTGCTGTACAGCATCGGGTCGATCTGGCTGGCGGGCACGAACTCCAGGACGTCGATCTCCTTGGACGAGGCTAGCGGCAGGTTGGCGAAGTCCTCGTCGGACAGCACTACCATCTCGCCGCCGGGCAGCTCGTAACCCTTGGCTATCTCGCTGTACGGCACTTCATCGCCGTCCAGCTCACAGATCCGCTTGTACCGGATCCGGCCGCCGTCGGCCTCGTGGACCTGCCGGAACGATACGTCGTGCGCCTCGGTCGCCGTGTACAGCCGCACCGGAATCGACACCAGGCCGAATGAGATGGTTCCCCGCCAGATCGCACGCATACTGTCAGGATAAGCGCAGGTAGGCAGGGTGGAAGAGGGCCGTGTCCCGGAGGGCCGCAGCTGGCCGGCCGCCCGGCCTGCCGTTGGTCACCCTGCGGGCATGTGCTGATACGTTCGAGTTTGCCTGGCGCCAGCCGTTCGGTGATTTTCTTTCTTTCCAAATAATCTCGGCTGTGGTGCTCAGCCGGCGCCACGAGCCTGTACCCCAGCGAAGGACTGCCGATGACCGAGGTTCCGTCCGGCGACCGGTTTCTCACCATGCCCGGCACGACGCTCATGCAGCTTACGGTCGTCGAGTCGGGCCAGGTGACACCGAACATGCAGCGCCTCAAGGTCACCGCGCCCGAGCTGGCCAGCTTCGGCTACCTGCCGGGGCAGGACGTGATGCTGATGGTCGCCGGGGATGCCGGCCGGCCGGTACGCCGCAGGTACACGATTCGTGCCCTCGACCACGATAGGCAGCTACTCACCCTCGACATCGTCCGGCACAGCGATGGCCCGGGGGAGCGCTGGATCCGCACGGTCGCTCCCGGCGCCACGGTGCAGGGTATCGGCCCGCGCGGCAAGATCAGCCCCAACCCGGAGGCAGACTGGCACCTGTTCATCGCCGACGAGTCCGGTCTGGCCGCGGTCTTCTCGATGGCCGAGTCGCTGCCGCCGCAGGCCTCGGCAACGATCATCCTGGAGGTGCCCGAACCCGACGACGAGCAGCCGCTCAAGGCGGCGGCCAGCGTCCAGCTCAGCTGGCTGCACCGGATGGCCAGCCGGCCTCCCGGCCACCCGGACGCGCTGGTCGAGGCCGCCCGGTCGGTGACGATCCCGGCTGGCAGGCCGCACGCTTACCTGATCGGTGAGGCCCGTGTGGTGCTGGCCCTGCGCGAGACCCTCGAACTGCGCGGGTTCGACCCGTCGCACATGTCGCCCAAGGCTTACTGGGGCCGCGGCAAGGCCAACGCCAGCCACGGCGAACCACCCAGGGACGGCTGACTCCCCGGGCTACCCTGCCGCTCAAGCTGTGCTCTATTCAAAGTTCCGGGTTCTTCAAAGAACTCGCTTCGGTTCTGCGGTCGCCGCCTGCACCGCCACTCGGGCAGGCCAGAAGGCCTGCCCTCGCTGGGCGGTTTTGAAGAACCCTCACGAGGCGTAGGCTTCATGGCCTGCCACTGGTGGGTAGATCGCGGGAGGAGACGGCAATGGCCGAGGTTGTCCGGGCCGCCTTGATCCAGCAGCGCTGGACGGGTGACAAGGAATCGATGATCAGCGCGGCAGCCGAACACGTCAGGACCGCGGCATCGGCCGGGGCGCAGGTCGTGTGCCTGCAGGAACTCTTCTACGGCCCATACTTCTGCCAGGTCCAGGACGCCGACTACTACTCCTATACCGAGCAGATCCCGGACGGCCCGACCACCAAGCTCATGCAGGACCTGGCCAGGCAGCACGGCATCGTCCTCATCGTGCCGATGTACGAGGAGGAGCAGCCCGGCCTCTACTACAACACGGCGGCCGTGATCGACGCCGATGGCAGCTACCTCGGCAAGCATCGCAAGAACCACATTCCGCAGGTCAAGGGCTTCTGGGAGAAGTTCTACTTCCGCCCGGGCAACCTCGGCTACCCGGTGTTCGACACCGCCGTGGGCAAGATCGGCGTCTACATCTGCTACGAGCGGCACTTCCCCGAGGGCTGGCGCGCGCTCGGCCTCGGCGGCGCCCGCATCGTCTTCAACCCCTCGGCGACCAGCCGTGGCCTGTCGGAGTACCTGTGGCGGCTGGAGCAGACCGCCGCCGCGGTGGCCAACGAGTACTTCGTCGGCACGATCAACCGGGTCGGCATCGAGCCGCTGGGCGACAACGACTTCTACGGCCAGTCCTACTTCGCCAGCCCGCGCGGCCAGATCATCGGCGAGGCCGCCTCGGACAGCGAGGACCAGGTCATCGTCCGCGACCTGGACATGGGCCTGCTGGCCGAGGTCCGCGACCTGTGGGCGTTCTACCGGGATCGCCGCCCGGACAGCTACGGCCCGCTGGTCCAGCCGTAACGGGAGCAAGTTATGAGCATCCTGATCAGCGGCGGTACGGTCGTGACCGCGACCGGCACCATGGCCGCCGATGTGCTTGTTGACGGTGCGACGGTTTCCGCCGTCTTCGCCAGAGATTCTTTGGAAGAAAAAGAAAATCGCCGGGCGGGGCCCACCGGGCCCCCGACGTCCCCCGGTGCAAACGTCCCCGATGCCGATCGCGTGATCGACGCCACCGGTAAATACGTGCTCCCCGGCGGCATCGACGTGCACACGCACATGGAGATGCCGTTTGGCGGCACGTTCTCGGCGGACACCTTCGCGACCGGCACCCGCGCGGCCGCCTGGGGCGGCACCACCACGATCATCGACTTCGCGGTGCAGGCCAAGGGCACATCCCTGCTGGCCACTCTGGACAAGTGGCATCAGAAGGCGGACGGCAACTGCGCCATCGACTACGGCTTCCACATGATCATCTCCGACGTCAACGAGACGTCGCTGAAGGAGATGGACGCCTGCATCGAGGCCGGGGTCAACAGCTTCAAGATGTTCATGGCCTACCCCGGCGTGTTCTACGCGACCGACGGCGAGATCCTCATCGCGATGCAGCAGGCCGCACGGTCCGGTGCGACGATCATGATGCACGCGGAGAACGGCATCGCCATCGACCAGCTCGTCGCCCAGGCGCTGGCCGCGGGCAAGACCGAGCCGGTGCAGCACGGCCTGACCAGGCCGCCCGAGCTGGAGGGAGAGGCGACCTCCCGGGCGATCACCCTGGCCAAGGTCGCCCGCTCGCCGCTGTACATCGTCCACCTGTCGGCCAGCCACGCCCTCACCGCCGTGGCCGAGGCCAGGGACGCCGGGCAGAACGTGTTCGCCGAGACCTGCCCGCAGTACCTCTACCTGTCGCTGGACGACCTGGCCAAGCCCGGCTTCGAGGGGGCGAAGTACGTCGCGTCGCCACCGCTGCGCCCCGCGGCGCATCAGCAGACGCTCTGGCAGGGCCTGCGCACCAACGACCTGTCGGTGGTCTCCACCGACCACTGCCCGTTCTGCTTCGCCGAGCAGAAGGAGATGGGCATCGGTGACTTCTCCAAGATTCCCAACGGGATCCCCGGCGTGGAACACCGGATGGACCTGCTGCACCAGGGCGTGGCCTCAGGACAGCTCTCCCTGACCCGCTGGGTCGAGGTCTGCTCCACCACCCCGGCCAGGATGTTCGGCCTCTACCCCCGCAAGGGCGTCATCCAGCCGGGCAGCGACGCCGACATCGTCATCTACGACCCCACCGCCCAGCAGACCCTGTCCGTGGCCACCCACCACATGAACGTGGACTACTCCGCCTACGAGGGCCTGCAGATCACCGGCAAGGTGGAAACCACTCTCTCCCGGGGTCGCGTGATCGTAGACGGCGGCGAGTACCACGGCGCCCCCGGCTACGGTCAGTTCCTGCACCGGGACCTCTGCCAGTACCTCAGATAGGGAAGCCCATCGTGTCGCCTTCCTGCGGCTCGCCCTCGCCACCCCGCCCAAGCTTCCCCAGCCCCAAGCTCCCCAACAGGGAGCGCGGCCTGGCTCGGTGCTCGTCATGCGTCACACAGTTAACACAGGCCACAACAGCAACGCTAATTAGGGGATCGCACGATGGATTTCGGGCTTGTCCTGCAGACTGACCCGCCGGCCGATCGCGTCATCGAACGCATGCGCGTGGCCGAGGACACCGGCTTCCGTTACGGCTGGACATTCGATTCGCATGTGCTGTGGCAGGAGCCGTTCGTCATCTACTCGCGCGTCCTCGCCGCCACGAAATCCCTGACCGTCGGCCCCATGGTCACCAACCCCGGCACCAGGGACTGGTCCGTCATCGCCAGCCTGTTCGCCACCCTGAACGACATGTACGGCAACCGGACGGTCTGCGGCATCGGCCGGGGCGACTCCGCCCGCCGGGTCATCGGCCAGAAGCCCAACTCCCTGGCCACCATGTCCGAAGCGATGCACGTCATCAAGGATCTGGCCGAAGGCCGCGAGACCACCCATCACGGCGTCACCATCAAGATCCCCTGGGTCCGCGACGGCAAGCTGGAGATCTGGATGGCCGCCTACGGACCCAAGGCCCTCAAGCTGGCAGGTGAGCAAGCCGACGGCTTCATCCTCCAGACCGCCGACCCCGACATAGCCCGCTGGACCATCGGCAGCGTCCGCGAGGCAGCGAAAGAAGCAGGCCGCGACCCGGCCAGCATCACCATCTGCGTAGCCGCCCCCGCCTATGTGGGCACCGACCTCGCTCATCAGCGGGACCAGCTCCGCTGGTTCGGCGGCATGGTCGGCAACCACGTAGCCGACCTGGTAGCCCGGTACGGCACCAACGGGCCGGTCCCCACCGCCCTGACCGACTACATCGCCGGGCGCCAAGGCTACGACTACTCGCACCATGGCCGCGCCGGGAATCCCTCCACCGACTTCGTCCCTGACACGATCGTCGACCGCTTCTGCCTCCTGGGCCCCCCTTCAGCTCACGTGGATCGCCTAACCGAACTGGCCGCCCTCGGCGTGAGCAACTTCTCCGTGTACCTCATGCACGACCAGGCCGCCGAAACTCTCGCCAGCTACGGCAGCAACGTAATCCCAGCTCTCACCTAACGCGACCCCGCCCCGCGCCCGGTTCAGCGTGGCCGCGACCAGTCAGGAGGCATCATGAAGGTGGACGAGGGTTACATTGACGTTCCCGGCGGCCGGGTCTGGTACCGATCGGTCGGCGAGGGCGGCACGCCGCTGCTTTGCCTGCATGGCGGGCCTGGATTCACCCACCACTACCTGGACCCGCTGGAAGCGCTGGCCGATCGCCGCCAGGTGATCTTCTACGACCAGCTCGGCTGCGGTAAAGCCGACATGCCGGACGACCTCAGCCTCTGGACGGTGGACCGCTTCGTCGAAGAGGTAGCCGTCGTACGGGCTGCGCTCGGGCTTGACCGGCTGCACCTGTTCGGCAGCTCGTGGGGCGGCATGCTGGCCATGCAGTACGTGCTCGACCGCCACCCGGACCTGGTCAGCCTCATCCTGTGCGGGAGCCCGGCCAGCATGATCAGATGGGTCGAAGACTGCGAAGAGCTGCTCCAGGAAGAGCCCGGCGAGGTACGCCAGGTGATCCGCCAGCACGAGGCGGACGGGTTCACCGCCTGCCCGGAATACCAGTCGGCGATCCTCGGCTTCTACCGCAAGCACGTCTGCCGCATGTCACCCTGGCCAACTGGCCTGGAGCGCTCCTACGCCGAGGCCGGCTTCACCGTCTACAACACGATGAACGGCCCGAGCGAGTTCACGGTCACCGGCACCCTCAAGACTTGGGACATCATGGACCGGCTTGGGGAGATCACCATCCAGACCCTGCTGGTCGGCGGCCGTCACGACGAGTGCCGCCCCTCCCACCTGGCGGAAATGCACCGCCGGATCGCGAACTCGCAGCTCGCCACCATCGAAGATGCCTCCCACCTCTGCTTCGCCGAACAGCCGGAGCAGTTCAACGCCCTGGTCAACACCTTCCTGGACCGCGCCGAGGCAAGGGCGTAAACCGGCAGCAGCCAAGACACATGGCGAGCAGCGGCCCGGGTGGCCGCCGCCCGCCGAATGGGGATCACTGGGCGACTGTGTTTCAGGTGTGGCTGAGGACCGCCCGGACGGCGGAGTTCGTCGCCGAGCGGCTGAGGTCGTCGGAGAAGACGCCGCCGGGGTAGAGCACGACCCAGACGTGCAGCATCTGCGCGGTGTAGCCGTCCGTCCAGGTCGCCGGGTTGCAGCTATCCCGGAGCTGGACGCCGAATCCGGCGATCGTCTTCCTCCCGTTCTCGCACACCACGAGGTGTGAGTGCCACGTAGGTGTAGCCCGCCGCGAACGCGGCCTGGACGTTCTTGTAGCGGAGCAGGCTCGCGTCGGTCGCCTTGAAGAGCTGGCCGGCGGCGAGCACCTGGGCGGCGGTGGGCGCCGCCGTGCTGCCGTACATCTTCATGATCGGATGACCTGAGATCGACCCCATGTCACCCATGCCCTGCAATCCACCGTCGTCGTCGACGGCATCGAGGGCGAGGACGCCATGCCGGCCGGTCCCTCCGGACCAGCCCAGCCGGGTGTCATCACGGCCGTGGTCGCCGCGATCACCAGTACCGGCACGGCGGCGATCCCGGCCAGGGCCGCGAAGCGGCTCCGGCTGCGTACCGGCCGGTCGGTGAGGGAGAGCCAATAGATAGCGCGGCCAAACTGCCAAGAAGATATGGCCGGGCCGTTGGGGGAGTGGTGTTTGCTCGTTCGGCTGTCAGGACAGATGTGCTCATGCCGAGCATGTTAGGTTCGGTCCCTAGCCGCAGGCGTCACTCTCAAAGTTGAATCTGCCAGGCAATGCGCCGGTGCGTACATCTTCTGATGTACGCACCTCGGCTGAATAACGCGCGTGGCGGGGTTTGGCGCGGCTACCAGCGGATGTGGACGACGGTGGCGTCGTCGTGCTGCTTCTGCCGGGGGTTCGGGTAAGCCCGCTCGGCCGCGCGCAGCAGGCCGAGCAGGGCGGCCGGTCCCGCGTCGCGAAGCCTCGCCAGGATGTCCGGCCAGCGGTAGCCGTACCAGTCGGCCAGCCGGGTGACCCCGTCGGTGAACAGCGCCACATCCGTCACCGCGTCCAGGCTGACCGCGCCCTGGACCGCGTGATACGAAGCGGCCGGGTCGGTGCTCGCCACCCAGAATCCGCCGGGTCTGTTGCGCCACGCCCGGATCTGCGCCGTGCTGTAGGGCCTGTGGCCGGGCAGCCGGGCGAGCCGGTCGTCGGCGACCAGGGTGAGCCGCCCATCCCGGTGCGCCAGCAGGATGGGGGAGTCGCACAGCACCAGGTACTCCAGCATGACGCCACTGACCCGGGCAACGGCCAGGGTGGACGACGGACTGTCCGGGTTGGCCAGGTCACAGGTGCCCGCGTGCGCGTCGCGCACCTCGCCAATCGCACCGGCGACCAGTGCGGCCAGCCGGTCCGGGCCGCTGGTGGTGAGTGGGGTTGGCTGGTCCGGGCTGGTGGTGAGTGGGGTTGGCTGGTCCGGGCCGCTGGTGGTGAGCACAGTCGGCTGGTCCGGGCCGGCGATGGTCAGCCGCGCGGTGACGGCCGCCGCGAGCGTGCGGACCAGCCAGGGAACATCGTGCACGCAACCGCTCGCGACGCCGGGCGCCGGGGTTGCCCCGTCGAGCACCAGCGCCCAGCCGGGTCCACTGGCGGCCAGATCCTCGTTCACATGCCCCGGCGCGCTCAGCGTCGCGTGGCTGGTCTGCGCGATCCGCTCAGCCATCCCTCACTCCCGTGGTGTCGCTGTGCCATTGACCGCCACCCCGTGGTGTCGATGTGCCATTGACACCACGGGCCGGGTGGGGAACCCCCTCCCCGCGCCGGTCAGGCCAGGAACTCCTCCAGCCAGGCGGTGTGGTAGCGGCCCGCCTGCACGTCCGGCACCCCGAGCAGCCGCCGGTGCAGCGGGGTGGTGGTCGTCAGGCCGCCGATCTCCAGCTCGGCGAGTGCCTGGCCGGCCCGGCCGAGTGCCTCCGGCCTGCTCGATCCCCAAGCGCACAGCTTCGCCACCAGCGAGTCGTAGAAGGGCGAGATGACCGCACCGGGCGCCAGTGCGTGGTCGATCCGCACGCCGGGGCCGCCGGGCAGTTCGAGTGAGGTCACCGTGCCGGGCTTGGGCAGGAACCGCTTGGCCGGATCCTCGGCATTGATCCGGCACTCGACCGCGTGCCCGCGCAGCACGATGTCATCCTGGCTGACCGACAGCGGCTGGCCCGCCGCTACCCGGAGCTGCTCGGCGACCAGGTCAAGCCCGGTGACCAGTTCGGTGACCGGGTGCTCCACCTGGATCCGGGTGTTCATCTCCATGAAATAGAAGTCATCGCCGTCAACCAGGAACTCCACCGTGCCGGCGCCGGTGTAGTCCACCTGGCGGGCGAGCCGGATGGCCGCTGCCGTCATCCGGTCGCGCAGCGCGGGCGTCAAACCGGGGGCAGGCGCCTCCTCGAAGATCTTCTGCCGCCGCCGCTGCAGCGAGCACTCCCGCTCGTAGCAGTGCACG
>DASXMU010000374.1:0-7994 GCA_036495485.1 Streptosporangiaceae bacterium | reverse complement strand
CCGGCTCATCCGCTGCCAGGCAGGTGATCATGGCGGCCAGCTTCCGGGCCGCTGAGCGGGCGTACGGGCTGTCGTGGAATGTACGTAACTTCTACGGTGGAACCATGGTTGCCAGCTCTGCCAGGCTGCGTAGGGTGAGTTCACCGGCACCGCCCGAAGCCACGGCCGCCGCACAGCTCGGGCCGGACTGGTGGATGCGGGCGCTCACCCGTCGTGAGATCAGGCGGATCAGGCAGCCGGATGGCCTCAGGTCCCCGCCCGGCGATGGGCCGGCTGGATCGCGGTCTGACCACCATGAGCAGATGCCCAAGCCGGCCTGGGCCGGTATGGCCGAACAGGCGGTCGCGGCTGCGGCGCCGCCCGCCGTTATGCCTGCTATGGACTCCTGGCCGGAGGCGTTCGCCGTACCGCTGCGGCCGTTCCGGATCTGGGCCCGTGATCACCTGGCCGAGGGGGCCAGGCAGCTTCTGCCCGCTGGGTACGGCGATCCCGGGCCGATAGCAGACACGTTCGCCGCTGCACTCGACCGGAAGCTGGCCCAGCTAGCCGTTCGGACGCTGATGCTGGAGCTGGAGCGGGCCCGGGTCAGCAGACGTCTGGTGGGTCTGGATGGGCGGCAGCGGTTCGCGGACTTCCTCCGTAGGCAGTGTGCCCCAGCGGCCTTGGCCGCGCTGTTCGAGGAGTACCCCGTGCTGGCCAGGCTGCTGGGCACGGCCAGCCTCCAGGTTGCCGAGTCCGGCCTGGAGCTGCTGGCCCGGTTCGCCGCGGATCGTGCGGCGGTGGTTCAGGAACTGCTGGACGGAGCCGATCCCGGCCCGCTGGTGGCGATCGAGCCCGGCCTTGGCGATCAGCATCAGCAGGGGCGGTCGGTGGCCGCCCTCTCGTTCGCCGACGGACGCAAGGTGATCTATAAACCGCGCGGCATCGGTACGTATGAACTCTTCCGGCAGGTTGTCAACTGGCTCAGCCAGCGGGCGCCGCAGTGCGATCTGCGCACGGCCCGCACGCTGCCGCGCCCCGGGTACGGCTGGCTGGAATTCATCGACAGCAGCCCGCTGAGCAGGCTGGGCGAGGCCGAGGACTTCTACCGGCGGGCGGGGGTACTGCTGGCCGCACTGTACGTGCTGGCGGCCGTGGACATCCACTGTGAGAACATCATCGCCTGCGGGGATCAGCCGGTGCTGGTCGACACCGAGACCCTGTTCCATCCAGCGTTGCCATCAGCCCTCGTCACCGTGGCCGATCCCGCCGCCGACGCGCTGGCCGCGTCCGTGTACCGCACCGGATTCCTGCCCTTTCCCGAGGTCGGCGAGAACGGCGTGCTGGACCGGTCGGGGATGGGCGGCGACCAGGGGGAGATCTGCCCACGGCCGGTCCTGGACTGGGACCCGCCCGGCACCGATCAAACGCGGCTGATCTGGCGGCCAGCCACCTTCGCGGGCATGGGCAACCACCCACACTTCGGCGGGAAGCCGGTGGAGCCAGCCGATCATGAGACGGCCGTGCTCGACGGATTCCGGCTCGGCTACGGCACGATCGCGGCTGACCGGCAAGCGTTCGGCCAGCTCATTGAGGCCCACCAGGACATCGAGACGCGCATCATCATCCGCCCGACCCGCGTGTACACGCGGCTGCTGGATGAGTCCACCGGCCCGGACCTGCTGCGCAGCGCACGCGACTGGGAAAGAGTCTTCGATGGGCTGCGCCGGGAACCGGGCCACCACCCGCTGTGGCGCCGGCTGGCCAAGCATGAGCTGGCTGACCTCTGGGCTGGCGACATCCCGCTGATCACCGGCCACCCGGCGGTGCGAGACGTCTGGACTTCGGCCGGGCAGCGCGTGCCCGGCCAGCTCGGCCGGACGAGCCTGAGCCGCGCGCTGGAGACGATCGAGGTTATCGGCGAGGTGGACCGGCGCGATCAGGAATGGATCATCTCGGCCAGCCTGGCCACCCGCCGGCCGAGCGCCCGTCACCGCAGCACACAGTCGGTGCCGGGTCCGGTGTCGGTGACCGCCGCAGAGCCCGGCCGGCTGCTCGCCGCAGCCTGCGGCCTGGCCGACCAGGTCATAGCGCGCGGCATGACCGGCGGTGGCCGGTCGCGAGTGAACTGGGCCGGGCTGCAGCTAGTGGAGGATAGCCACTGGATGCTGCTGCCGATGGGGGCGAGCCTGGCGGACGGCTACCTTGGCGTGGCGCTGTTCCTGGCCCAGCTCGCAGCGATCGCCCGGATCAGCCGGTATGCGGAGGAAGCACGGCGGGCCGTCAGCCAGATACCACGGCTGTGCGACGCCCTGGCCGACCGGCCAGACCTGCTCGCCGCGGTCGGCTGCGGAGGGTTGCAGGGCCTCGGTGGTGTCAGCTATGGCTTGGCCCGGATGGCGGCGCTTCTGGATGACTCCGAGCTTCGGGAGTGGGCAGACACCGCGGTAGCGGTGAGCGCCAAGGCGGCTGACCTGTCCGGCACACCCTGGTGGGCAACGGGTACCGCTGGCTGCCTGGCGGCCATGACCGCGACAGCGGCCGAATTCGGATCCGCCGCTGCCACTGCCCTTGCCGCGACGTGTGCCGGGCGGCTGGCCGAACTCGTGGAACGCACGGATGGCCGGTGCGTGTCACAGGACGATCTGGTGTCACCGGGGTTCGCCGCCGGCCCAGCCGGAGTCGGCTGGGCGCTGGTCCAGTTCGCCGCCGCCGGGGGCGCCCCGCGCTACCGGCAGGCTGGCCAGTGCGCTCTGCGGTGCTCCGGCGGGCTGATCGCCACGGCCAGAGAAGACGGTCCGGACGGCTGGTGCCGGGGGACGGCTGGTCTGCTGATCGCCGGTTCCTGCCTCGCCGGTGACGGCAGCCGGCCCAGCGTCAAGCGGGCGTCACAGGTGCTCGCCGAGCGCCCGGTGCTGCAGGACTTCAGCCTCTGCCATGGTGAGCTGGGTATCACCGAAGCCCTGACCGTGCTGGCCGCCACCGGCTGCGATCCAGCGGCAGCTCAGGCGCTGCGGCGCCGGGCTGGTCTCATCCTGGACGCCATCGGCCGCCGTGCCTGGCACTGTGGAACGCCCGGCGGAATCTCCACCCCCGGATTGCTCAGCGGACTCGCTGGAATCGGATACGGGCTGCTCCGGCTCGGCTTCCCCGACCAGACGCCCTCGGTGCTTCTGCTCGAACCCACTGCGGATCACCCGGCCACTGTCAGCCCGTCAGGCCTCAATGGAATATGAGCCACGCTCATAGTGAGGAGAATCTCGTGCCAGCAGAGGAACTCAGCCCCGTTGACCAGGGCAGCTCCGGTGACCGGGAACGGGAGTCGCACCGCAGGTCCGGCGGCCTGCAGTTCGTCCATGCGGTGACCTTTGGTCTGGGTGTCGCCGCGCTGGCCGGCGTAGTGATCACAACAGGGGCAGTGACCTCCTCGGATGCCTCCGTCAACGCAGTCAGCGGACACGTTGCGACGGCTGTGGCGCTGGACCCAGCCATCCATCAGTTGATCGGCGGCTTGCACACAAGTTGTACCGGTCAGTCTTAAGCCCGCCCGGCAGCACTACGGGACCTGGGTAACGAGACTTCGCGCTGCGCTGCGCTAATGTCTACACTTGGTAACGTCCCTTCGCGCGGGGCAGTGTGCTCGTTTCGCCGCCTCCGGCGCGGCCTGGGAGGGCACTTCCTGTTCTGGAAGACAGCGCGTTGTCAAGACCCCGTGGTTCGCACAAAGCAGTGGAGGCGTGGCGTGAGCATCGGAGACACGCTGGCTGAAGCGCGTCGCCAGGCCGGTCTCACCATTACCCAGGTCAGCCAGCAGACCCGCATCCGGGAGACGATCATCCGTGGCATCGAGCGCGGTGACTTCTCGGCATGCGGCGGCGACTTCTACGCGCGTGGGCACATCAGGAGCATCGCGAGGATCGTCGGTGTCGATCCCGATCAGCTCATCAGGGAGTACGACGCCGCGCACGGCGCGCCGCACGCCATCAGGGCCGCGGAGGTTTTCGAGCCGTCCACGCCGATCAGGCTGAAAGAGCGGCGCTCGCTGAACTGGAGCGCCGCGATGATCCTCGCCCTGGTCATCATCGCCGGGTACGTGATCTACCACGCCGTGTCGGGCACGCACAATGCCGCCCCGTCGGCCGCGCAGACCCCGGTGAGCCATCCGCACCACTCCGCCGCGCCACCCCCGTCCAGCTCGCCCCCGGCGTCCCCGGATATCGACACGACCGCCAAAGAGCTTGTCATCAAGGTGGTGGTGACCAGCGAGCCGTGCTGGGTCGGGTTCACCTCACTGACCGGCGGGTACCTGACTCAGGCCACCCTCCCGGCCGGCTCGGTGAAGACCTGGACGTTCAAGCACGCGGTGGACATGACGCTCGGCAACCCCGCCGCGGTCGCGCTGACGGTGAACGGCACGCACCGGCTCTCGCCCGGCGCCCAGACCAACGCCGTCACGCTCCCGTTCCGCCCGGTCCAGCAGGCCATCAGCTAAACCATCCGCGCTCGCCGTGGCGGCGACGCCTGCTCGCCGATCTTCGATCGGCTTCGCCGTGGCCCGCGGTATCCATCCGGGGGCACGAGCCCCCGGACCCCCGCGAGGCCAGTTGATGCCGGCGGTTCAGCCTGCGTTGCATCAGCCAGCGGCCGGAAACCCTGAACGGGTCTCTTAGGATGGACGAGCTGGGCGGTGCGTGGTTCGCGCGCGCCTGCAGTCCGTTCGATCGTTACCGCTTATCTATCGTCGCTGGTCACGATGGGTGCGGATGTGCATGAGGGAGTCTGGTTGTGGCGCAGGCAACAGGGAGCCCGGCCGGTGGTGACCGGACGGTGCGGCTGGTCACCCTGGGGTGCGCGCGCAACGAGGTCGACTCGGAGGAGCTCGCGGCCCGGCTGGAAACCGGCGGCTGGCGGCTGACCGACCAGGCCGAGGCCGACGTCACCGTCGTCAACACCTGCGGCTTCATCCAGGCGGCCAAGCAGGAGTCCATCGACGAGCTGCTGGACGCGGCGTCGGCGGGCACCAAGGTGGTGGCCGCTGGCTGCCTGGCCGAGCGCTACGGCGCCGAGCTGGCCGAGGCGCTCCCCGAGGCCCAGGTGGTCAGCTTCGACGACTACACCGACATCGCCGCCCGGCTGGACGCGGTGCAGGCCGGCCAGCGCTGGGCGGCCCACGAGCCGCGCGACCGCCGCAAGCTGCTTCCGCTGTCTCCTGCTGCCCGGCCGTCCGCCAGGCCCCTGCAGACGGCACCAGGCGGCGTGATTCCCGACCTGCCGGATGGGGTGGCACCGGCCTCAGGGCCGCGGGTGCCCCGGCGGCGGCTGGGCAAGGGAGTGAGCGCGCCGCTCAAGATCGCGTCAGGGTGCGACCGCAGGTGCAGCTTCTGCGCCATCCCCTCGTTCCGTGGCGCGTTCCTGTCCAGGCCCACCGGGGACCTGCTCGCCGAGGCCCGCTGGCTGGCCGGGCAGGGCGTCAGGGAACTCCTGCTGGTCAGCGAGAACTCTACCTCCTACGGCAAGGACCTCGGCAACCTGCGGCTGCTGGAGGAGGTGCTGCCCGCCCTGGCTGCGGTGGACGGCATCGCCGTGGTCCGGGTCAGCTACCTGCAGCCAGCCGAACTGCGCCCCGGGCTGATCGACGTGCTCGCCTCGACCCCGGGCGTGGCGCCGTACTTCGATCTGTCGTTCCAGCACGCCAGCGGCTCTGTGCTGCGCGCGATGCGCCGGTTCGGCGACGAGCAGCGGTTCTGCGACCTGCTGGGCCGGATCCGGCAGGCCTGCCCGGAGGCGGGCGTCAGGTCCAACTTCATCGTGGGCTTCCCCGGCGAGACCGAGGATGACGTAGACACCCTGCGTATGTTCCTGGAGGATGCCCGGCTGGATGCCATCGGCGTCTTCGGCTACTCCGACGAGGACGGCACCGAGGCCGCGTCGCTGCCCGGCAAGGTCGATCCGGCCGAGATCGCCCGCCGGGTGGAAGATGTCACGGCCCTGGCCGATGAGCTGATGTCGCAGCGCTCCGCCGACCGCATCGGCCAGGTCAGCGACGTCCTGCTGGAGCGCCGCCTGTCCACCGGCCGGTACGAGGGCAGGGCCGCCCACCAGGCGCCGGAAGTGGACGGGACGACGATCGTCCGGGGCTGCGCGGGCAGCCGCGCCGGCGCCCTGGTGCAAGCCACGTTCGCCGCAGCCGACGGCGCGGACCTGGTGGCGGACGCCGTCGGGCCTGCCCCGGACGCGATCGAGCCTGATCCAGCGGTAGCGCCTTGAGCGCGGCGCCGGGCGCTCCGTCAGCCGGCCCACCCCCGGCTGAGCGTCCCGGCGTCCGCAACGTGGCCAACGGGCTGACCGTGCTGCGCCTGATCCTGGTCCCGTTCTTCGTCCTCTTCCTGGCCACCGGCGGCACGCGGTGGCGGGTGGCGGCGTTCGCGCTGTTCGCCATCGCCTCGCTGACCGACCTGCTCGACGGCAGGCTGGCCAGGCAGCGCGGGCTGGTCACCGACTTCGGCAAGATCGCCGATCCGGTGGCGGACAAGGCGCTGACCGGGTCGGCGTTCATCACCCTGTCGGTACTCGGTCACCTTTCCTGGTGGGTGACCGCGGTCATCCTGGTCCGCGAGCTCGGCATCACGGCCATGCGCATGATCGTCATCCGGCGCAACGTGATCGCGGCCAGCCGGGGCGGCAAGCTCAAGACCCTGCTCCAGGTCATCGCGATCAGCCTGTACATCCTGCCCGGGCCGTTCGGCCTGGCGCGCCCGGTGAGCATGGCGGCGGCCGTGGTGGTCACCCTGGTCACCGGGGCCGACTACGTGGCCAGCACCTGGCGGGGCCGTGGCCTGACCACATCAGGGAAACCATGACCGGGGACACCGGCACCGCCGGCCTGGCACACTTCATCGTGGCGACGCTCACCGATCGCGGCCAGACCGTCGCGGTGGCCGAGTCGCTGACCGGCGGCCTGCTGGCCGCGGCGCTGGTCGAGATCCCGGGCGTGTCGGCGGTCTTCCGTGGCGGCATCGTGGCCTATGCGACCGATCTGAAGGCAGCCCTGCTCGGCGTCCCCGAGACCTTGCTGGACCGCTACGGGGCCGTCCACGCCGACGTCGCCGCCGCCATGGCCGAGGGTGTGCGGGCGCGGCTCGGAGCGACGTTTGGCCTGGCCACAACCGGTGTCGCCGGGCCCGACCCGGCCGGCGGGCAGCCGGTGGGCACTGTGCACATCGCGGCGAGCTGGCCGGGCGGAGTGGTCCCGCAGAGCCTGCGCCTCACCGGTGACCGGCGCTCCATCAGGCAGCAGACCGTCGTTACCTGCTTGAAACAACTGGGGGGCATGCTGGAGAGTGGCGGCAAGTGACCGTCCCAGCACCGGGAAGACCTGCGGCAATTACAGTGTTACGTCAGAAGCGAACACACAGGCGTACGGTCTCGCAGACTGTCCGTAAGGGCAGGTACGGTGGAGGTACACGTTAGTCGTCCGCGGAAGGGAGAGCGACGATGGTCCTGCTTCGTCACTTGCTCGGTGACGTGCTGCGGCGGCTTCGCCTGCGGCAGGGTCGCACCCTTCGCGAGGTGTCCGCGTCCGCGCGTGTCTCGCTGGGCTATCTGTCCGAGGTGGAGCGCGGCCAAAAGGAAGCCTCCTCCGAGTTGCTGTACGCCATCTGCACCGCGCTGGATACCCCGCTCTCTCATGTCCTGCGCGAGGTCTCGGACAACTTTGCCCTGGCTGAGCTGCAGAGCAGCCCGGTCCTCGAGGGGCCGAGGGAGCCCGCGGTACTGCGTTCCGGCGGTGCCAGCCGCCCGGTCGAGGCCGCGCGCGACGGCGTGCTCAACACGGTCCGGCTGCGCACCGCGCGCGCCGAGATGTCCCCGGGCAAGGCCGGGCTCGTCCAGAACGCCCGCCTGGTCCAGGACAACACGGACTTCGACCGGCTGACCAAGCACGGCGCCGACTTCACCACCGGCGACTTCAGCGACGACCTCACCGACATGGTCCCCGTCTAACCAGACGCCCACCC
>DASXMU010000373.1:0-7658 GCA_036495485.1 Streptosporangiaceae bacterium | reverse complement strand
GCACTCAGGCAGTATCCGGATCCTCTATGAAGTCGATGACGAGAACGCGACTGTATACGTCATCAACATCGGGATCATCGCCTGAACCCCGCTACGAGTCACCAGTCAGCACCACTACGAAATGTGACCCATCTACAACGTTCACGAGCCGCCGTTATTTGCTTCGCTGCCGACCGGACGATGGTCGCCTTGGCACAAGCAGAACTGGCTGTTCGGTAACGGCTGCCCATGCGGTCTGGCATCCCGCTTCCGCCAGTGCCCGCAGCTTGCCAAGGAACCCGGTCCAGGCGACCGCGGTGGAGCCGGTCTCAGCTTCAGGGACGCCTTCATCCAGCAGTCGGACCCGGCAGCCGCCGGCCATGGTGGTGACCGTAATGTCATGGACCCGGCTTGTTCTCGGCGCTCGGCGGGAAGCTGCCCGCTCCGGGTCAGCGGCTGGCCTTCGCCGAGGAGGTCCGCCGGGCACTCGCCCCGCACGATCGCTTCCACGAGCACGTCCACGTCGCGGTGCTGGCCGGGGTGCGCCGCGCAGTTTGCAGGCCATGGCGGGCTGGCCCAGCACAGCACACGGTGACCAGCGGGGATCGCTGAGTTACGCTTTACCTGCCGCTGAGTTACGCTTTACCCGCGAGTTACCGCGAGCAGCACTCCCACCCGACGAGGAGCCCGCTCGGGCCGGGCGGATCCTTTCCCCCCCGAGGAGGAAGCATGCGTCGTCGCCTCTTAATCGTGCCCGCGAGCGTAAGCCTGATAGCCGCAACCATCGCCGGGACCACGGGCACCGCCAGCGCGGGTCAGCACCCGGCCGCCCGCGTGGCCAGCACCGTGTCCGCACCCCTGTCATCCACATCGCCGGTCGCCTATGACTCCCGGACGTCGGCCGCGCCGCTGCGGGACGACCGCGCGCAGGCAACTGCGGTGCGCCGCCTGCTCCGCACCATCGGCCGGGGCGCGCGGGTCAGCTACGACCCGCTGTTCGGCACCCCGCGCGAACTACTGCGCTACGGCGGTTACCTGACCGGGCCATCCCGCGGGCCTGCGGCCGGTACCGCACGGGCCTGGATCGGCGCTCACCGCGGTGCCTTCGGGCTGACCGCTGCGGACGTCCGTGGGCTCGTCGTGTCCCGCGACTATGTCAACCCCACCAGCCGGACTCACGTGATCACGTTCACCCAGGTCTTCGGCGGCCTCCAGTCGGTCTTCGGCGGACGGCTGAACGTGGCCGTCACCAGGGACGGCCGGATCCTCAGCTTCACTGGCAGCGCGCGCCCGTCGGCCCGCCTCTCCGCCCGGCCCGCGCTGGCCATGGCCAGCGCGGTCGCGGTCGTATCACGCGAGCAGGCGCCCAGCGTCGCCTACCGCGCAGTGGCCACCGGCAGGACCGGAATATGGACACGCTTCTCCGGTGGCCCGTTCGGCGGCTCGCAGTACGCCAGGATGGCCGCGTTCCCCACGACTCAGGGTGTGCGCCCGGCCTATGAAGTGATCTTCATGTCCCCAGCCAAGGGCATGGTCGACGCGGCCGTCGACGCGGTGACCGGCCGGATCCTGTACCGGCAGTCGCTCACCGACAGCGAGTCGCTGAGCGGCCCGGCCGCGACCGGGCCGGCCGCCGGTACGGCGACGGCGACCGCGACCGCCGCGGCTTCCACGCGCCCGGCGGGGCTCGCCTTCCCCTACTACCCGGGTGCTCCCACCGCGCCAGCCCAGGTGCTCGAGCCGTTCAAGGGCAATGCCGTGGCCTCACCGGCCGGCTGGCTGAACCCGCCGGTCGGCGGGGAGTTCACCACGCAGGGCAACAACGTCGACGACCACGAGAACTGGCAATCGACACGGCCCGAGCCGAACCCGTTCCGCCCGGTGTCGCCCGACGGCCGGTTCCTCACCCAGTTCCAGAACAACTGGGGCCGGACGAGCTGCGGCGGCACCAGCTACGAGCAGGACGTATCCCAGGCCGCAGTGAACCTGTTCTACCAGCACAACCGCATCCACGACGAGTACTACAGCTACGGCTTCACCGAGTCGGCGGGCAACTTCCAGAACGATGACTTCGGCCGGGGCGGCATCGGCGGCGACGCGGTACAGGGCGACGTCCAGGCCGGCATCCAGGAAAGCCCGCCGCAGCTCGACAACGCGAACTTCAGCACCCCGCCGGACGGCCTTCCCGGCATCACCAACATGTTCCTGTGGGAGACCATCCCCGGCTCGATCATCGTCCCGTGCGTGGACGGCGACAACGACCTCAGCGTCATCCAGCACGAGTACACCCACGGCATGACCAACCGCATGGTCGGCGGCGGCGAGGTGCTCAGCGGCGAGCAGGCCGGCGCGATGGGCGAGGGCTGGAGCGACTGGTACGCCCTCAACCACCTGTTCGACGCCGGCCTGGAGACCCAGCCGGTCGAAGGCATCTACGTAACCGGCAACTCGGTCCGCGGCATCCGCAACTACAGCTACGGCGACAGCCCGCTGAACTACGGCGACCTCGGCTACGACATCGTCGGCAACGAGGTGCACTCCGACGGAGAAATCTGGGCCGCCACGCTGTGGCAGCTTCGTCAGGCGCTGATCGGCAAGTACGGCAAGGCCGCGGGGGAGAAGCACGCCGCGCTGCTGGTCACTGCCGCGCTGCCGGACACCCCGCCGAGCCCGAGCATGCTGGACGCGTGCGACGGCATCCTCACCGCGGACCAGGACCTCTACCACGGCCGGGACATCGGGCTGATCTGGTCGGTGTTCGCCAGCCGCGGGATGGGCTCGCAGGCCAGCAGCCAGGGCTCGAACGATCTGGACCCCCGGTCCAGCTTCTCCAGCCCGTTGACTAACGGCAACGGCCGGCTGACCCTGGCCGTCACGGATCCGAACGGGAACCCGCTGAGCGGGGTCAACGTGTTCGTCGGTGACTACGAAGCCCGGGTCACCCCGTCCGCCGTCACCGCGGGGCACGCCGGGTCGGCCTCGCTCAACATGGTGCCGGGCACCTACGACGTGACCTTGCAGGCGCCCGGGTGGGGCTCCCGCACGGTCACCGGCCTCACTGTCTCGGCCGGCGCGACCACCAGCCAGACCGTGGCCATTCAGCCCAACCTGGCCTCGGCTGCCAACGGCGCGACGATCACCGCCTCCACCGGCGACGACGGGCGAAACCCGGCCACCAACCTGATCGACGACACGGCGGCGACCGCCTGGGGCAACACGCCCACGCCGGCCGCCCAGGTCCAGACCGGCTCGGTGACCGTGGCCCTGTCCCCGGCCCTGGACACGGCCAGCACGCTGGTCACCGCGATCAGGCTCGGCGCCTACCCGGGTGTCGGGCTGCCTCGCTTCGGTTCGGTCAAGGACTACACGATCGAGGTATCAGACGACGGCACGAACTGGACGACGGCGGCCACCAGCACGATATCCGCGCCACCGCCGCGGCCGGTCGCCCCGGAGCTGAACTACCAGACCGTCACGCTTGCGGCCCCGGTCCACGCGAACTTCGTCCGTCTCGACGTCAACGATACGCAGGGCCCGGCCACCGAGCTCAGCGTCGCCGAGCTGCAGGTGTTCGGCGGGACACCGTAACGAGGATCGCGAGCGACACCGCGCACGCCGGGCTGGCAGGCCTTGAGCGGCTGCCAGCCCGGCCCGTGGTAAGCATGCCGTCGTGACGCCGGACCTCCCGCCGGCACCGCGATACCCCGATACCCCGGTGCCCCGGTGCCCCAAGTCGAGAGCGGGGCACCGGCCCCGGGCCTGGCGTGACGCCCGGGGCCGGTGAGCTACCTGCCGGCTATGCCCTCGCGGTCGCCAGCAGACGGCCGAAATCGACCGAGGACGACGACTGGACCGTCCACGTGTTTCGGTAGTTGCGTCACCCGTCCCGGGCGGAATGGGCTGTCACGGATGGACACGCTTGTCACCGAACGTGTGCTACTGACTACGTCAGGTAGCCAGAGACTTTTCTTCCCACCTTCCCCTCCCGTCACACATGGCAAGAGGAGCTAGTTTTTTGGTCACGGCCCTAGCGTTCGTGTTATGAGCTAAATGTTCCTGGTGCCCGTTTAGTCTCAATCGTTCAACCGCAGGCCAGCGAGCGCCGCACGGCGGGATCCCCGCAGCCTGTGTTCCCTTCCCTGCGGCCGAATGATAACCTGTCACCGTCGCCGGGAAGGGCGGTAATGCCGTCCGCGAGACGCTCTCCGGGAGCTGGCTCTTGTTAATAGTCGCGACTTTCACGTCCACCGCTCGTTTTGGGCAGGGTCAGGCACTTCTGGAGTACGTCCAGATTGGCAAGGGTGCTTTTCAGAACGTCCGGATGGATCAGCAGGGCGCGATAGCGGCATTTGACTTCAATACCGGCGAGCTAGTTTACTCACGCGTTCTCGACTCACCGGCAGGATTCGCCTTCACAGAAGGCCATATCTTCGTCACCAGCATGCACGGGAGCCGGGTCCTGGTCCTGGACTCGCGTTTCGGCCTGGTCGACAGCCTGGCCACTACGCTGATGAACGACCTGCACAGCATCACGCCGTCCCCCGACGGTTTTCTCATCACGTGCTGCGGGACCGATTCGGTGCTGGAAGTGACACCGGATGGAGAGCCGCTATGGACCTGGCTGGCCTGCGAGCACGGCTTCCAGCAGACGCCGCTCGGCCAGTCCATGCAGATCGACCGGCAGCATGACTACCGGAGCACCGTGATAGACACGCGGGACCAGTCCACCCACTGCAACAGTGCCCTGGCCACCAAGCACGATGGCCGGGACGTAGTCCTGGTCACGCTTTTTCACCAAGGCCAGCTCATCGCGATCGACAAGCGGACGGGAAAGCATTCGGCGCTCGTCCACGGAATGCGGAATCCGCACAGTATACGGCGGCGGGCGGGCGGCTGGGTGCTGTCGGAGGCGCGGCCGGGCGCGGCCGTCCTGCTGGACGAGGACTTCTGGATCGCCGATGTTATCGAGAAGGACTTCAACTGGGTCCAGGACACGCTGCCCCTTGACGACGAGGGGCAGCTGATAATTGCCGACGCGAACAACAGCCGATTCGTACTGTGGGATATCGCCAATGGCAGGCAAGTTCGCGAGATTGGCTATTCGCGGGACTGGGATATCTATCAGGTTGAAGTGGCCGGCCCGGTGTGGGAGAAGCGATTTCGCAACGCCGGCGGACTCGACTCGGCCCGGCACACTTCAAATAGCACCTAGCAGGCGGGAGGGAACGAAATTCCAGCGCTGAAGGCGACCCGGTGGATGCCCATCGCGGCCGGGGCAATGCTGCTCGGCGCGCTGGCGGTGCGGCGGGCTGGCAGCGCGCGGCGTGTGCCGAGCGGCGGCTCGCCGGCTATGCAGCCTGATATTTCGTCGCTCAACGGGACCGCATTGCCCAGGCTGCACGTCAGTGCGCTGACCGGCGGCCGGACCGGACGGCTGCCCGATTCCGGGCTGGTGATTTTCGTGCAGCCGCGCTGCGTCGCCAGCCGCAGGCTCACGGCCATGATCGACGGCCAGCTCGATGTGGCGAAGAGCGAGGTCCCGGTGATCCTCGCGGTAGTAGCTGAGCAGGACGAAGCCCGGCGGCTGGCCGTCGCGGCCCCCGGCCAGGCCCAGCGCGTGCATGTCCTGCCCAGCCGGCTGCCGAGCGAACTCCGCACGTCCATCCCCTGTGCGGTCATGCTGGCTCCGGGCCGGCGGGTGCGCCATGCGGGCAGCATGAGCGACGACTCGGCCATGACGAGGTTCATCGAGGCCTGCGGAGACAAACGGGTAAGGCAATGGTTCAACAGCTTGCCCGCCCAAACTGGCACCTGAGCAGCAACAGTTTATAATTTTCACAGGTTAATGATCTTGCCCGCTACCACTTCCCCGATGCGGGAGAGCGGCTGCAGCTGCGTCATTCCACCGTGGGTGCAGTCGATCAGGTGGTCTTCGACAGTGCCGTGCACGTAGGGCTGCCAGGCGGTGCGGGCGTCGGCCAGATCGGCTGGCCGGCCGGCGGTCGCGGTGAAATGAACCACGTCCCCCCGGAAACGGTCCGGGGTATGCGACTGCAGCAGGTCGATATTGTTGCGGAATGTGTCGATCATCGACAGGATCGTCTCTTCCCGCAGGCTGCTGAACGCGCTGCCCTGCTTGCGAAGCAACCCGAGAATCTGGGCCACGTCGGTGGGCACCCCGTCGTCGTCGTCGAATTCGATGCCGTCGAAGATGGCCATCAGCATCCGCCCGGGGTCGGCGAGCTCGGCGGCCAGACCGGCATCGCTCCGCCCGCGAGGACTGCAGTCCAGGAGCGCCAGCAGGCCCACGTCGGCACCGAGTTCCTGCAGCCGCGTCGCGACCGCGTGCGCGACCGTGCCGCCAAAGGACCAGCCGAGTAGGTGATATGGCCCATCAGGCTGAATGTTCCGGATCTGCTCGGCGTAATCCGCGGCCAGCTCGGCAATGCTGCCAGGGAGCGGCCCAGCCTCCGTCAGCGCCCGCGCCTGTAGCCCGTATATCGAGGTGCCCTGGGGGAGCTGGCGGATGAGGCCCGCGTAGCACCAGCTCAGGCCGCCCCCCGGGTGAATGCAGTACAGCGCGGGGCTACTACTGTGCGCTCGCAGCGGCAACATCGGGGCGAGCGCGCGATCGGGGTCGTCCGCCCCCAGCGTTCCGGCCAGGCCGGCCACGGTCGGGGTCTCGAACAGCGACCGGATACCGACCTCCACGCCCAGTACCGCCCGCATCCGGCTGATCAGCCGGGTCGCCAGCAGTGAATGACCTCCCATATCAAAGAAATTGTCCTCAACCCGGACCCTCGCCACCCCCAGCACCTCAGCAAACAAACCACACAGCACCTCCTCCACCGGGCTGCGCGGCCCACGCCCACGCCCATCCCCCGACCACACCGGAGCGGGCAGCGCGGCCTTGTCCACCTTCCCGTTCACCGTCAGCGGCAGCTCCGCCATCACCACGATCGCCGACGGCACCATGAACTCCGGCAGCACCCCCGCCGCGAACCGCCGCACCACTCCCCCGTCCACCGCCGCCTCCCGGGCCGGCACCACATATCCCACCAGGCGCCGTTCTCCTGGCGTGTCCTCGCGGGCTATCACCACGGCCTGCGCCACCCCGGGTGCCTGGCCCAGCACGGCCGCCACCTCGCCGGGCTCTACCCGGAACCCGCGGATCTTCACCTGATCATCAGCCCGGCCCGCGAACACCAGCTCCCCCTGGCGGGTCCACCGCACCCGGTCCCCCGTCCGGTACATCCGCGTCCCACCGGCGGCGAACGGGTCGGCGGCGAACCGCTCCGCGGTCAGGCCCGCCCGGCCCAGGTACCCCCGCGTGACTCCGGCACCGGCCACGTACAGCTCCCCGACCACCCCCGGCGGCACCAGCTGCAGCCACCCATCCAGCACATACACCCGCGTGTTATCCATCGGCCGGCCAATCGGCACCGTGTCGCCGAGCACACCCGCCACCCACGTGGTCGCGCACAAGGTGACCTCGGCAGGCCCGTAAAGCTGCCGCACCGCCACCTGGGGGCACGCCGCCAGCACCCGGCGGACCGCCTCGGGTGCCACGACGTCCCCGCCGGTCAGAACCTCCCGCAGCCCACCAAAGCACCCGGCGTCCTCGCGGGCCAGCTCCGTGAATAGCCCAGCCGTCACATACACCGCCGTCAGCCCGTGCT
>DASXMU010000372.1:0-9368 GCA_036495485.1 Streptosporangiaceae bacterium | reverse complement strand
GCCCGCGGCGCGGTGGCGCGGGCGGCGAGGAACCGCATCCCGGACAGGGGCATCTCCTGCACGCCCTCGCCGACGCAGACCTCAACGACCGACGGGGCGGACAGGCCGGCGACGTCGAGGACCGCGACACCCACCTCCCTGACCGCGCGGCCGACCGCCGGGTTCGCGAGCTGCGCGACTACGCGGACCTCCGCGCGCAGCCGCCGGGCGAGCAGCGCGGTCTCAAGCGCGGGCAGGTCGTCGTCCTGCGCGCAGATCACCGCGGCCGCGCCGGGGAGGCCCGCCGCGATCAGGGTTTCCTCCGCGCGCGTCGGCCCAGTGACCAGCGGCACCCCCCAGGCGGCGATCATCCGGGCGAGGGCCGGGGCGGGGTCGTCGTCGACGACCACGGCGGGCACGCCGGAAAGCGCGAGTTGCTCGACGATGCGCAGGCCCACGTTGGGCAGCCCGCAGACGATCACGTGGCTCTTCCAGCCGGCCGGATCTTCCCCCACGAAAGCAGCATGCCCAGCTTGCATTGCTGGCATGTTACGGGACGGAAGCGGCGAACCGAACGGGTTTCCGCGCCGCTAGCCCGGCCTGAGGCACCCGTCCGGGCGGCAGGCTATTCGCCGACCGTACCGTCGATCGCCTCGCGGAGGAGGTCAGCGTGACCAGCGTGCCGTGCGGTCTCCTCGATCAGGTGCAGGATCACCCAGCGGAGCGTGAACGGCTTCCCGCCGACCCGCGTCGAGACCGAGACGTCGTCGAGGCTGTCTGCCGCGGCCACCACCTGCCGGGCGCGGTTGCAGGCGTCCCGGTAGCGCCGGCGCAGCCAGTCCGGCTCCTTCTCCAGGGCGGTCCGGAACTCGTAGTTGGGGTCGGCGTCCCAGTCGACGCCGGCAAGGTCCTCCCGGTACTCCTGGCCCAGGAAGTCGACCTCAAACCAGGCCTCCTCCACGAGAGCCAGGTGATAGAGGATGCCGGCGAGCGTGAGGTCGGACGTGGGGATCTGCTGGCCGAGCTGCTCCTTCGTCAGCCCCTCGGTCTTCAGGAGGATTGTCTCCCGCTGGTAGTCGAGGTACTGGCCGAGCGCGTCCCGCTCGCTGGTCGTCGTCGCATCAGGGTCCTGCCGCACCGGGTGTCTCCTCTGTCGCGATTCCCGCCCCCCGCGTCGTGCTAATGACTCTAGACCCGCCTCGTCCCGGGCGCGTACCCTTGTCCTGTCTCAACGGCCGTGCTCAACCGACACGGCCTCGAAAGGCTTCTGCCCGGTGATGGAGCCGGCGTGGGGTGCGTGTCCCCGCTCCACGCCACCTGTGGACGGTTCCAGGTGATAACCAAGGGTCGGTAAATTCTGGACGCCGACGACCCTGGGTGGTCCGCCCCGCCGGGCAGCGAACGGGACACTTCATGTCATCGGCGACCTATCGCACTCTGTTGCGCACCCCCGGCGCCGCCGCCTTCTTCCTGACCGCTGCCGTCGGCCGCGTCGGCATCGCGATGACCAGCCTGGGCATCGTCTGGCTGGTGCACGCCCGGACCGGCTCCTATACCACGGCCGGGCTGGTGACCGGCGGGTTCGCCGTCGCCGAGGCAGTGGCCGGACCGCAACTGGCCCGGCTGACCGACCGCTTCGGCCAGAGCCGGGTGCTGCCGCCCGCGCTGCTGGCCCACGCCGCGGCGGTGGCCACGCTGCTGGCCCTGGTCGCCCCCGGCACCCCGGACTGGCTGATGATGGCGGGCGGGGTACTGGCCGGCGCCACCATCCCCCAGCTTGGCGCGCTGTCCCCGGCCCGCTGGGTGGCGCTGCTGCGCGACGAGCGAGCCGCGGCGCTGCCCACCGCGTTTGCGCTGGAATCGCTGGCCAACGAACTGGCCTATCTGGCCGGCCCGGCCCTGGTCAGCATCCTCGGCGCCAGCGGGTACCCGGCGGCCGGCACGGTGCTGGCCGCCACCTTGGCAGTGGCCGGCGGATTGTGCTTTGCCGCGCAGCGCCGTACCGCGCCGCCGGCATCGGGCGCTGCCGAGCGGCACCGTACGGGCCGCTCGCTGCTGCGGCCCGGATTCGCGGTCCTGGCCGGTGTGAACCTGGCCATCGGCGGGTTCTTCGGCGCCGTGCAGATCTCGGTGACCGCGTTCGCGGTCGAGCACGGCACGGCGGGCACGGCCGCTGCACTGTTCACGGTATCCAGTTGCGCCAGCCTGCTGGCCGGCTGGCTGTACGGGCTGCGCCAGTGGCGCACAGCTCCGCGGGTGCAACTGGCGGTGGCCACGGCCGGGCTGGCGATCGGCTGCCTGCCGCTGCTTGTGGCCGGCCCGCCGTTTGAACTGGGGTTCGGCGTCGTGCTGACCGGGCTGGCGATCCCCCCGACTCAGGTCCTCTGCTCGGTGCTGGCCGAAGCGGCTGTCCACCGGGCCGTGCTCACCCAAGCCTTTGCCTGGCTGAACTCGGCCAGCGCGGCGGGTTCGGCCGCCGCGGCGGCGGCGGCCGGCTGGGCAGTGGGCACCTTCGGCGCGCACGGCGGTTTCGCGGTGGCTGCGATCGCCAGCAGCGTAATGGCGGTGCTGACCGTGGCAGGCCTGCGAGCACTGCGGGTACCGCCGGCGTGAAGCTGCGGCACCGCGCGAGCTTGAATTGCACGAATTGTACAAACGGATGAAATTGCATGAACAGGTAAGCCATGATTGGGTGGGCGTTGTGAATATCTGTTGCATTCACTATGATAAGATGTTACTATATTACGAATGGGAGCGGAGAGCCGGATACTGGTATGTAGCCATTCGTTAACATCATAGACGGGGGCAAGTTGCCAGCTACGTCAGCAGATTATTCATTAGCATGTGCCCTGGGCCGCTTATGACTGACCAGCTCTTTGAGGACCAGCTCTTTGAGCGGGATGACGAGCTTAACCTTCTCAATGACATGCTGACCTCGTGTATCAGGGGTGAAGGCGGCCGGGTCGTCAATGTCAGCGGTATAACCGCGACCGGGAAGACGGCGCTACTGCGCTGCTGGGCCGGGCAAATGGCCACGGCGGGTGCCCGGCTCATCATGGCGACTGGCTCGAGCGGGGAGCAGGCACTGCCGCTCGGGATCGCCCGCCAGCTGGCCCGCGGTGCAGCAGCGGTCTTCCCGGCCGCCAGGAGCCTGGCGGTGATGCTGGACCAGGACGCGCTCAACGTCGGCCCGAGTGGCGCCCGGCAGGCAGGCGGCGCGCAGGCCGCGACCCTCCAGGTCCTCAATAGCCTCGGCGTCGCGCTGCTGGAACTCGCCGAGCGGGATCCGCTCGTCATCGCCGTGGACGACGCGCAGTACGCGGACAGGCCCTCGCTAGAGTTCCTGCTCTGCCTGGCCCGCAGGATCGGGCCAAGCCGGGTCCTGCTGGTCATCACCCAAGGCGGCCCGGTGGACCCGCAGTTCCAGGCCGACCTCCTGTCGCAGCCGCATTGCGCTCGCATGACGCTCGGCCCGCTGTCGCCGGGCGGCGTGGCGCGCATGGTCACCGAGCATCTGGGCGCCTCAGCCGCGGCGCGGCTGGCCGCGGCGTGTCAGGCGGTCACGGGCGGCAACCCGCTGCTGGTGCGGGCCTTCGCCGAGGACGTGCGCGCGGGCCGGGGGCTGGCTCAGGCCGTGTTCGCCGACGAGCCAGTGCCGGGCCGGGCGTATGCGGAGGCCGTGCTCAGGTGCCTGTACCGTGGCCCCCCTGACCTGCTCCCGGTCGCCCAGGGCACCGCGATTCTTGGTCAGTCCGCCTCACCGTCGCTGATCGCGTCCCTGATCGGCAGCCAGCCCGCCGCGGTGCGCCAGGCCATCCAGGCGCTGACCGAAGCGGGCCTGCTCGACTCGGGCCGGCTACGGCACGAGGTGGCCCGCGACGCGGCGCTGGGCGGCCTGCCCGCCGCTCGCCGGGCCGCCTTGCACCGCCGCGCGGCCCAGCTCCTTTTCGCGGCCGGGGCCAGCGCCGTCTACGTGGCTCACCAGCTCGTGCCAGCCGGCCCTCCCGGCGAACAGTGGGAGTGCGACGTGCTCGGCCAGGCCGCCGAAACGGCGCTGAAAGACGGCGAGCCGGAGTTCGCCATCACCTGCCTGCACCATGTCCTGCAGGCAGGCGGCACCCCAGCGCGGCGTGCCGCCTATCAGGTCCTGCTGGCCAGCGCCCACTGGCGGGTCAACCCGCAGACCGCCGGCCGCTACCTGGGCGGGCTGGTGGACGCGATCCAGAGCGGCCAGCTCACCGGCCGCATCGCCGTCGAGGGCGTCATCCAGCTGCTGTGGAGCGGCCAGCTGGCCCAGGCCACGCTCGCCCTGGATCATCTGAGCACGCACCACGGCGATGCCAGTCCCAGCACCGCCATCGAGCTGAACCGGGCCGCGGGCTGGCTGGTATACGCCCACCCGCCGCTATCGACGCGCGTACCCGCGCTGCCGGTACCGCAGACCGTGATGGACCTGTGGATAACCGACCCGAACCTGCAATCCACCAGTGTGCTGGCCGCGGTGCTGCGCGACGACCGCGACCGGTGGGCCGACGGCTCATGCGGCGCCGCCAGCGACACCGGGCCAGTGGCCGAGGCCGAGCAGATTCTGGAACATTCACAGCTCAATGACCAGGGGATGGGCGCCACTTTGGCGGCGCTGCTCGCCCTCAGTTACGCAGATTGCCCGGACAAGGCCGCGGCCTGGAGCAGAACCCTGCTCGCCCAGGCGGCGCAGTCTCACATTGCGCCCGCCTGGCACGCGCTGCTGACCTGGGTCACGGCCAGGATCTCCCTGCACCTAGGTGCACTGGAGCAGGCCGAGGCGCTCGCCCAGGCCGCGCTCGCCGAGATGCCGCCGCAGAGCTGGGGCATCGCCATCGGCGGCCCGCTCGCGGTGCTCGTGCACGCGAGCACCGCCATGGGCAATTTCACCCAGGCAGCCAGGTACCTGAGCCAGCCAGTTCCCAAGTCTACATTCGAGAGCATGTTCGGCCTGGACTACCTGCACGCGCGGGGGCGCTACGACCTGGCCACCGACCGCCCCGCCGTGGCGCTGGCCAGCTTCCAGGCCTGCGGCGACCTGATGACGCAATGGCAGATGGACCGCCCGATCATCGTGCCGTGGCGGACCGACGCCGCACGCGCCCTCATCAAGATCGGTGAGCAGTGCCAAGCCAGAGAACTGGCCAGGACCCAGATCGGCATCCTGGATCAGGGTCACGCCCGCACCCGCGGCATCTCCCTGCGGGTCTACGCGCTGGCCTGTGAACTCCGGGAACGCCGGCACATGCTCGGCCAGGCCGTCGACCTCCTGCAAAACTCCGGCGACCGCCTCGAACTGACCTACGCACTCACCGACTTGAGCCAAACCCACTACGCCCTCGGCGAATCCAGCCGCGCCCGGCTGACAATACGGCGCGCCCGCAGGCTCGCCGAAGAATGCAAGATCCGGCCACTGCTCACCCTGCTGCAGCCCACAGCATCCAGCGAAGCAGACCCGCCGAATACCGCCGAACCGGGCAACACTCTCAGCGAAGCAGAAGCACGGGTCGCCATACTCGCCGCCCAAGGCAACACCAACCGCGAAATCGCCAGCAAGCTCTTCATCACCATCAGCACCGTCGAACAGCACCTGACCCGCATCTACCGCAAACTCAGCATCACCAAACGAAGCGACCTCCCCCTCAGCTACCGCCAGTACACCGCCAACAGCGCCAGCCAGTAAAAGCCAGCCACCCGCCAAACCCTACACACACCGGGCCGCCGCCATCCTGACACGCCACAGCGGCCGTCACACGAACGCGGCCACTTGCCGGAGGTTGCCCGGGCCCGGATGTGCTCACGGCGGGTACATCGACAGCGGGGCAAAGCAAGGCAGACCCGGGACGTGCTCGCGCGGGTACAGGCAGGCGGCAAGCACCACAGACAGCCACGGCACGAATGGCCCACGCAGCCGGACGGGCGGATACTCCTGGTACCCAAGCCGCAGGCTGTATTCCTGCACGGCCGGACCGAACTCGATCACGCTGCTGTGTGAGAAGGATTGCCACTGATAATTGCTAGGATTACGAATCAGCATGCGGCTACTGGTCAGCACGACGTGCGGATACCCATCGAAGCGCCATTGCGGTACTGCCATCCGCTGGGCGTTGTTACGTGCGGCAGAATTGCTTATCGCGGTTCCAACCAGGGCGGCAGTGACGAACACGGGACCGCCGAAGGCAAACGTCGACCGCTGGGTATAAGGCACGTCCATCCCGTAGAACCTGCAGTACTCCACGGCGCCCTCGCCGAATGCTTTTTCGCCCATCCGCAGCATGACTCCGGCTGGAGTATATGGTGGCGGCTCTTGTCCCGAATTCAGGCGGCTAAGCACATCTACTGCCGCATTCCACCCCATGGCATGCGCATTGGTGTCCCACGGACCCTCATGTGGCTGGGCACCAGGCTGGATACGGTTGCTCCCCATACCCACATCTTTGCCGATCTGCCGGATGAAATCGAGCGAACGGGACTGACCAGCCCGGGTAACAAGGATCTCACCGCAGCGTGCGGATGGATGGTTAACGACCGGAACCAGGCTCTGGGGCCGCTGCCTGAACGGATAGCTGAATCTGGCTGGGGTCGGGCAGCCTGGTGGGCGGTTCGTCGGTGACCCAGGAGTATTCCAGGGCAGAGATCCGCCCGCCCGTGACCCAGACCAGGAGTTCGCCGAGGTAGTCTCCGCCTGTCCCGATCACCTGGGCGGCGATTGGGATGGGTCCGTCGGCGACGTGCGCCAGTGGCGTCTCGGCGGGCACACTGATGTCAACGCTGGGGGAACCCACCGGTTCCCAGTGCTTGCTGACCGTCGCCGCGCTGATCTGGCTGCGCAGTTCACTGGTGCCGGGAGCGGGCGCCGAGAGTATGTGCCACAGGATGGCCCGCTCCGCGTCGCTCAGCGGTCGGCTGCTCTGGGTGTCCAATGGTCCGCTCCGGTGATAGATCACGGGGCTGCTCCTGGCAGGCCGCCGGGGATGAACGCGGTTCCAATCTTGGGGATGCCATCGACCATAGCGCCACGGATGACGACCTGAACGCCGTTGATGATCCGGGTGACTGCGAACGGCCCGGCGGCGGGCAGATCCTGCCCGCCGCCGAGGCTGTCGATGATGAGGCGCATCGCCTCGGAACGGCCCCCAGCCGAGGCGACCAGGTCGGCGAAGCCGTGCTTTGCCGGGTCGATGATGTGAGAGAGCTTCGCTTCGGTATTGGCGTAGTCGTACGCTTGATCAAGTTGCTGCTGGGTGAGCGTGTTCTCACTGGTATCGTCTGCGAGCGCCCGGTCGAGGGAGTCTTCGATGCCGCCCTCGACATCGACTGTTTCGGCTTCGGCGATCCCGACTTCTGGGACGTTTGCTGCGGCAGCGTCCACAGTGGGGACCAGATCTCCGGCGATGGCCGCTCCGACCTCGGTGTCCACTGTGGCCGCGGTCTCGACGCCGACGTCACCGACGATCGCCGTGATCTCCGCCGCGTCTGCTGCCCCCGCCGCCGCATCAGATCCGCCCAAAGTGATGACCGAAGCTGCGACCCCGAGAATCGTGGTCACCCCGACGGCGATGCCAGCGCCCATCAGCTTGGTTTCGACCTCGCTGCGCTTAGCGTCGATGACGTTGGCGTACCGCGCGCATGCGCTGCCCAGGGATTCACAGATCTGACAAGCCCCGGCCAGCACGGTTGTGTTATTTCCAGGGGAGTACACCTGCGCCCAGAAGGTGCTGATGGCCTGGGCGGTGTCATCACCGGTCTCAAGCGCGGCCAACGCGGACTGTGCCGATTGCGTTGCGTTCTGTACGGCCGTGGCAGCGCTTCGCCATGCAGCGGCCACCGACTGGGTCTTGTCGGTGTGTGCGTTGGGCCAGAATCTCGCGAGTGGCCCTGGCAGGAACCACACCGTCTCACCAGGGCCCAGGGCTGACGCGGGCTCGGGCATGAACAGGTCGGAGATCACAGGTTGGGGTGGGAACGGCGCCAGTGCTCTGCGTTTGGACGCTGACGAGTGGTAATCGGCGGTGAGGAAATTGTTCGCTGTCTGGGTCAGCCCGAGGGAAATGCCGCCTAAGGTCAGGACGCTCGCCCGCAGTGCACTCCACGCGGCCTGCATCGCAGGCACGTACTTTGCGTTGAAGCTGTGCGCCGGATCATCGTTCCCGGCGAACCCAGCGTTGCCATCTAGGCTTGCCAGCAACGTGCTCCACCGCTCCGATAGATCGTTCTGAGCAACGTAGAAGCTCTTGGCCGCGTCAGCAACATCGGCAGGGGTGATCATGATCATCCCGCTGCCCGATCCTGGCCCGGGAATACGGGACATCAGGCATTCCCCCGCCACATACCCATCGTCACCAACCGGGTGGAGTCATAGTTGCCTCGTGCTGTCGCGATAACCTTGTGCAGCCAGGCAAGGTTCCTGGTCATCTCGCTGGCCGCCGCCTGCCACTGCTGGTGAGCGACCAGGTAGGCGTCCTTCGCCTCTCCACTCCAGGCACTTAGGTTCGCCTGCAGGCTGATGTCCAGCCGATCGAGTTCCGCTTCCAGGGAGTACAGGATCTGCGCGAAGAAGTCCTCACATGCTGCCATGTTCTGCAGATCGACCTGGATATCTGCACTCATTGAGATCTCCCCCGGCGCAATGCAAGGTCCCGCACAGTCATCGCCGTAACACATTGCTGTCAGCAAGTAGCCATGTGCAGCATAGAGGTTGCTCCGGGGCAATACCCGCCAAACACAACACGTTGGGCGTCCGCACCAGTTCACTTGGTGCGGACGCCCAACTGTGGGTGCGGTTACTGGACGCGGCTGGGGGTGGCTGGCGCTGCGCTGCGGCGGCGGAGAGCCCTGGGCCGCCGTGGCCGTGGCCTGGTCTGGCGAGCGCGGCGGGCAGCGTCGTCCTCGGCTTCGAGCTTGCGCCGCTGGAGCCGGACGACGTCATCCTCGATTTCTGCCCCGTAGCCTGCGTAGACGATGTTGCTCAACGTCACAGTCCTCCTGGGATCGGCTTGCGGGCCGCACTGGCGTCCCGTAATACCGAGGCTCGCCGTAAGGCCGGGGGCGGCGCATCGGACGGATGCCGTATCCCGCGTGGTGCCGGGAGGACCAAGAGGACTAAGCAGCCTTAGCCAGGCGGAGAGGGCAGAACTGTGATGGGACACACCGGCGCGGCAACGCCGGTGGTCAAGCTCCTGATCAGGCCACAAACTCCCCACTGGGCCGGGGCCGGCAGCCACGGGCGGACAAGTCCGGCCAAGGACACGAAATCAGTCAGGTCAAGAGTCACGCCCGTGGTCACCGGCCTACAGCCCAGTAGGAATCACCAGGCTGTGAGAGGGATTCTCACAGTCAGGTCATGGATTGGCGGTTTGGGCTGG
>DASXMU010000371.1:0-4054 GCA_036495485.1 Streptosporangiaceae bacterium | reverse complement strand
CATCTCCGAGATCGGCCTGTGCGGCGGCCATTCCTCGTCCGGGGTGTGGGTGGACGAGAATGCCAGGACCACCGTGCCCGGCCTGTACGCGGCCGGCGACCTGGCCTGCGTGCCGCACAACTACATGATCGGCGCCTTCGTCTTCGGCGACCTGGCCGGCGCCCACGCCACCGCATTCGCCGCCGAAGCCGGGACCGGGACCGGGACCGGGGCTGCCGCTGGGGCCGGGAGCGCCAAAGCCAGAGAAGCGCTCCCCGAAGACCAGCTCGCCGACGCGCACGAGCTGATCTACCGGCCGCTGCGCCACCCGGACGGCCCGCCGCAGACCCAGGTCGAGTACAAGCTGCGCCGGTTCGTGAACGACTACGTCGCCCCGCCCAAGACCGGGACCAAGCTGGCCATCGCGCTGGAGACCTTCCAGCGGATGACCGCCGAGATCGGGCAGATGGGCGGGCGCACCCCGCACGAGCTGATGCGCTGCGTGGAGGTCTCGTTCATCCGGGACTGCGCCGAGCTGGCCACCCGTGCCTCGATCGTCAGGACCGAGAGCCGGTGGGGGCTCTACCACGACCGCTCGGACCTGCCGGACCGGGACGACGCGGCCTGGTTCTGCCACCTGAACGTCCGCAAGGCCGACAGCGGCGCGGCGGAGTTCGTCAAGCGGCCTGTCGCGCCCTACGTGGTGCCGGTGCCCGAGTTCGACGCCCAGCTCGCCGCGCGCAACGGCACCGCCGAGGTGGTGGTCATCCAGGCCGCCGACCTCCCGGCCGAGCCCCAGCCAGCCGCCGCAGCCACGCACACCACGGCCACCCCCGTCGGCACCCGGTCCCCCCGGATCCTGGAGCTGCTCAGCCTGGCCGAGGCGAACCCGGCGCTCGCCGAGATGCAGCCGTTCCTGGACGACCCCGACTCCCGGGTGCGCCGGGCCGCCGTGGTCACGCTCACCGAGATCGTCCCGGACGGCGCCGGCCTGGCCCTGGCCGCCGCGGCAGCGGACAAGCACGGGACCGTCCGGCACGCCGCCGTCACCGGCCTGCGCGAACTGGTCGAGGTGCTGCCCGCCGATGGCCCGCTGAAAAGCGCCCTGATCATGGCGGCCAGCAGCCAGGACGCGGTCGTCAGAGCGGCTGTCCTTGACGTGCTCAGGCAACTGCGGCTCGGCGACCCGGCCACGTTCCGCGCGGCCCTTGGCGACCCCGGCCGGCGGGTGCGCCTCGAAGCGGTCCGCGGCCTGGTCTCGCTCAGCGAGGGGGAACTGGTCGCCACCGCGGCCACCGACCAGTCCCGTGAGGTGCGCATCGCCGTGGCCGAGGGACTGGGCACCGTCGCCGGCGCGGCGGCGCTTTCCGCTCCGCGCCAGCTCGCTTTGGGCCAGCGCGCATTGGGCCAGCTCGCTGCCGACGATGACCCACTGGTCCGGGCGGCGGCGTTCACCGCGGCCGGCGCGGCCGGCTGCCCCGCACCCCTGGACACCATAGCCGCACAAGCCCTGCGCGACGAGGCCTGGCAGGTCCGCGTCGGCGCTGCCCAGGCACTCGCCGCCGCCAGCGCCCCAGCCGCCGCACTCACCACAGCCGCCACCGACCCGCACCCAGACGTCCGCAAGGCCGCCGTGATCGCCCTGGCCGCCTGGCCGCAGCACCCCGACGTGAAACCCGTGCTGCGCGCCGCTCTCACCGACACCGACGCCGACGTCCGTGCGCACGCCAGGCACGCACTCGCGGCAAACGTGAATAATGAGGCGCATGCCGGGCAGCTACCCGTCCATGCCGCCGCGCCGGACTGCTAGCCGTATCAGTCGCCCCCGTCTCGCCGGTCCGGCGCGGCGCCCAAGCCTCACAGCGGCAGCCGCCGCAGTCGCCGCACCCTTGATCCTGACCGCCTGTTCCAGCCCGCCGTCGCGGTTCCACGCGCTGGCCCTGCACCCCAGCGCAAGCCACCGCCCGCTACCTGATCGACGCCCCAGCCGGCGTGTCCGACATCTCCGTCAGCAACTAGGCCCGGTGATCCGCCGGAAGCAGGAAGCAGGGCTGGCTCAGGCCCGGTCCCGCCTCGGCCGGTGGAACTTCACCGTCTCGAACAGGGTGTAGTTCGGGTTGGGGGCGCCGGTTTGGCCGGTGTTTGGGTTGGTTGGGTCCGCGTTCAGTGCCTGGTAGTAGCTGTACTTGATGCTGGTGTGGTCGCCAGGGAAGCGGCCGGGGTCGACGTCGAACACGCCGATGCCGTAGCCGGTGGCTGTGTTGCGCTTGGCCGACCAGGTCGCGTCCTCCAGCGCGTCCGCCCCGGCCCGGGTGAACACGCCGGGTGCCGAGGACGGCTCGGGCGCGTTCCTGACGGTGAAGACCTTGGCCTCCGGCTGCCCGTTCTTGGGATCGACGCCGTAGTCGTCCAGGTTCGCGTCGGTGCCGCCGCCGCCCAGCACCAGGTGGACAGTCCCCTTGCTGGTGTCGAACGAGCCGGAGTCCACGGTCGTCACCGGGTGCGGGCGGTTGGTCTGCACCGGGGCGCCGGTGGCCGCCTCCCAGCCCACGTCGCTGTCGAAACCACGGGTCGGGAACGACTGCTCGTAGTCGTGGTCGTGCCCGCAGACGACCAGATCGACCTCGTACTGGTCGAACAGCGGCGCCCACTCCTGCCGGATCCCCAGGTCCGAGCCGTTCCCGGTGCCCGAGGACGAGGCGATGCACTGGTGCATCTGGACGATGATCCAGTCGATGAACGGGTTGCGCCTGGCATCGCGCAGCGTCTGCTCCAGCCACCGGGTCTGCGCACCACCGGTGTAGCCGCGCACGTAGAGCGAGGTGCCCGGCTGGATGGGCGGATTGCCGGTGCCCGCGGCCGGCACCAATGCGGCAGGGCCGGACACCAGCGGCCCGGCATCCTGGTAGACCACGTCGTTGGCGTCCAGCGAGATGAACAGTGCGGAACCGACCTGGAAGGAGTACCAGCGCCCGGCGAAGCCCGGCATCCCGTTGTCCGGAAGCTGGTAGCGGGTCAGGTAGGAAGCGTAGCCCTGCGGGCCGTTGTCGAACTCGATCTCGTGGTTGCCCAGCGCGGGCATCCACGGCCGGTTCGCCGCCGAGGTCTGGTTGTTGTTGCCGAAGTCCCGCCACACCTCCGGCTGCACGGTGGGGTTCAGGTCCGCGTAGCACAGGTCGCCGTTGAACGTCAGGTAAGCGGCGGGGGAACCGCCCGTTAATATTCGACGGAACCAGGCTCGGGAACAAGCCAGACCACACCCATCGGCGGCACGGTGATCGTTGCCGAGTACAGCCGGCCGTGCCACGGCTCGGCCACCGCCTCGACCGGGGCGTGGCTGGCCACCCCGCTGCCGCCGTAGATCCCGGCGTCAGTGTTGAGCACCTCGCGCCAGAGCCCGGGAGCGGGCAGCCCGATCTGGTACCCAAGATGCGGCTCACCGGAGAAGTTGGCCACGCACGCGATGACATCACCGGCCCCAGACGTCCGCAGGAACGACAGGGTGTTGCCGCCGGCGTCGTTCGCGTCGATCCAGGAGAACCCGTCCGGCGAGCCGTCAAGCTCCCACAGGGCCGGCCTGCCGCCATAGACGGCGTTCATCTCCCTGACGAGCCGCTGCACCCCCGAGTGGTAGTCGTCATCGAGCACCCACCAGTCGAGCCCGCGCTCGGCCGACCACTCCGCCCCCTGGCCGAACTCCGACCCCATGAACAGCAGTTGCTTGCCCGGGTGCGCCCACATGTAGGCCAGCAGCGAGCGGAGCCCGGCGAACCGCCGCCAGTCGTCGCCGGGCATCTTGCCCAGCAGCGAGCCCTTGCCATGCACCACCTCGTCGTGCGACAGCGGCAGCACGAAGTTCTCGGTGAACGCGTAGACGAGCGAGAACGTCAGCTCGTTGTGGTGATAGTGCCGGAAGACCGGATCCCGGGCCAGATACGCGAGCGTGTCGTGCATCCAGCCCATGTTCCACTTCATGCCGAACCCGAGCCCGCCCAGGTGCACCGGCCTGGTCACCCCGGGCCAGGCGGTGGACTCCTCGGCGACCATGGTGATGCCCGGCACCCGGCGGTAGCAG
>DASXMU010000370.1:0-4651 GCA_036495485.1 Streptosporangiaceae bacterium | reverse complement strand
CTACGCCGCCGTCACCTCGATCGCCACGATCGGCCTGTACATCGCCTACGTGTCGCCGACGTTCCTGCGGCTGCGCCAGGGCGCGAACTTCAAGCGCGGCCCATGGCACCTGGGCCGGTGGAGCTACCCGGTCGGCATCATTGCGGTGACCTGGGTGGTGTTCATCACGATCCTGTTCATGCTGCCGACGGCCAGCCCGATCGAGTGGAAGAACTTCAACTACACCATCGTCGCGGTGGTGGCCGTGGTCGGGTTCGCCGGCATCTGGTGGCTGGTCTCGGCCCACAAGTGGTTCACCGGGCCGAGGGTCCAGGGCAGTCCCGAAGAACTAGCTGCCATCGAGCGTGAGCTGGCAGGCTGATGGCTGGGCTTTCTTTTCCGGAATCACGCCCTGGGGGACGGGATACGGCGGGCGGCGCCGTCATGCGGCGGGGCATGCTCACCCTGGAGCAACTGCGGGTCGAGACGAGCACCGAGACGATCGACACCGTCCTGATCGTCTTCACCGACATGCAGGGACGGCTGTCCGGCAAGCGGCTGTCCGCCGAGTTCTTCCTCAACGAGGTAGCCGGGAAGCACTCGGAGGGCTGCAACTACCTGCTCGCGGTGGACGTGGACATGAACACCGTCAGCGGCTACGCGATGTCCTCCTGGGAGCGCGGCTACGGTGACTTCAGCCTGGTGCCCGACATGGGCACACTGCGCCGGATCCCGTGGCAGCCGGCCACCGCGCTGGTGGTGGCCGACCTGGCCTGGGAGGACGGCAGCCCGGTCGTGGCCTCGCCGCGGCAGATCCTGGCCGCGCAGGTTCAGCGGCTGGCCGAGCGCGGCTGGCTGGCCATGGCCGGCACCGAGCTGGAGTTCCTGGTGTTCCAGGGCAGCTACGAGGAGGCGCACGGCAAGCGCTACCGCGACCTCACCCCGGCGAACCAGTACAACGTCGACTACTCCATACTGGGCACCGCCCGGATCGAGCCGCTGCTGCGCCGGATCCGCAACGGGATGGCCGGCGCCGGCATGTACGTCGAGTCGGCCAAGGGCGAGTGCAACCTCGGCCAGCACGAGATCGCCTTCCGCTACGCCGGCGTCCTCACCACCTGCGACAACCACTCGCTCTACAAGACCGGGGCGAAGGAGATCGCGGCGCAGGAGGGCATGAGCATCACGTTCATGGCCAAGCCCAACGAGCGGGAGGGCAACTCCTGCCACATCCACCTGTCGCTGCGCACCGCCGACGGCACCGCCCTGATGGCCGGCGACCGCCCGCACGGGCTGTCCGAGCTGGGCGAGCACTTCCTGGCCGGCCAGCTCGCCGCGCTGCGCGAGCTGACCCTCTGCTACGCGCCCAACGTGAACTCCTACAAGCGCTACCAGGCCGGCAGCTTCGCGCCCACCGCGGTGCGCTGGGGCGTGGACAACCGGACCTGCGCGCTGCGGCTGGTCGGGCACGGCCTGGGCCTGCGGGTGGAGAACCGGGCGCCGGGCGGCGACGTGAACCCCTACCTCGCGGTCGCCGCGATGATCGCGGCCGGCCTGGACGGCATCGACCGCCAGCTTCCGCTGGAGCCTGCCTGCACCGGCAACGCCTACACCGCCGCCGGCCCGCGGCTGCCCACTGGACTGTCCGGCGCGCTGGAGCTGTGGGGGAAGAGCGACCTCGCCACCGCGGCGTTCGGCACCGACGTGGTCGAGCACTACGCCAACTATGCCCGGACGGAGCTGGCCGCCTTCGACGCCGCGGTGACCGACTGGGAGCTGCTGCGCGGCTTCGAGCGGCTGTGACCCACCGGAACCCCGCACCGACGGATCAGACCGGGGCCTGCCCTGGCGGTTGCCGCTGAAGCAGGAACCCACCGGAGCACGGCATAAGCCGCGCAGGAGGAATCTCCGTCCATCAGGGCGGGGAGGACGTCAGGAGGACTGAGCAGATGCAGGGCCTAGCCGATCGGGTTGCGGTCATCACCGGTGCGGGCAGCGGGATCGGCCTGGCCAGCGCCATGCGCCTGGCTGCCGAGGGCGCCCGGATCGTCGCCGTGGACGTGGACGAGACGGCCGGGAAGTCGGCCGCCGACGAGACCGGCGGCCTGTTCGTCCGCGCCGACGTGTCCGTCGAGGAGGACGTGCGGCGGATCTACGAGACCGCGCACGAGACCTACGGCAGCGTGGACATCGCTTTCAACAACGCCGGCATCTCGCCGCCCGACGACGACTCGATCCTGACCACCGACCTGGATGCCTGGCACCGGGTGCAGCAGGTCAACCTGACCTCGGTCTACCTGTGCTGCAAGCACGCGATCGGCTACATGCGGCGGCAGGGCAAGGGCTCGGTGATCAACACCGCGTCGTTCGTCGCCGTCCTCGGCTCGGCTACCTCGCAGATCTCCTACACCGCCTCCAAGGGCGGCGTGCTGGCGCTCAGCCGGGAACTGGGCGTCCAGTTCGCCCGCGAGGGCATCCGGGTGAACGCGCTGTGCCCAGGCCCGGTGAACACGCCGCTGCTGCGCGAACTGTTCGCCAAGGACCCGGAGCGGGCGGCCAGGCGGCTGGTGCACGTGCCGATGGGCCGGTTCGCCGAGGCCGAGGAGATTGCCGCCGCGGTCGCGTTCCTGGCCAGCGACGACTCCTCGTTCATCACCGCCTCCACCTTCCTGGTGGACGGCGGGATCTCCTCGGCCTACGTCACCCCGCTGTAATCCACCAGGCCGCTATCCGGCCGGCAGCTGAGTCCAGTCCGAGCCGTCCCAGGTCCACATGTCGCCCAGCAAGACGGAACCCAGGCCACTGAACAGGACCACTGACTTGGTGGCGCCGTCGTAGGCCATCGACGCCAGTTCCCTGGCGGGCGGGCTGGCCGCAGGGTGCTGCTGGGCCCAGCTCGAGCCGTCCCAGGTCCAGGTGTCGTTCAGGAGCTGGGACGCCGAGTGGCCGCCGAACAGGACCGTGTCGCCGCTGGCCGTGTCGTAGGCCATCGAGGCCGCCACCCTGGCCGAGGGGCTGGCGGCGGGGTGCTGCTGGGTCCAGTCCGACCCGTTCCAGGTCCAGGTGTCGCCCAAGGCGACGAAACCGGGGTCGCTCTGGCCACCGAACAGGACGACCGCGTGGGTGGCCGCGTCGTAGGCCAATGACGCGGCTTCCCGGCTGTGTGGGCTGGTGGCGGGGTGCTGCTGGGTCCAGTCCGACCCATTCCAGGTCCAGGTGGTGTTCACCGAATGGCTGCGAACCGAGCCGCCGAACAGGACGGTCGTGTGGGTGGCCGCGTCGTAGGCCATCGAGGCCGCATACCTGGCGGACGGGCTGGCCTGGGGGTGCTGCCGGGTCCAGGTCGAGCCGTTCCAGGTCCAGGTGTCGTTCAGTGGGACGGTCTCCTGGTTGTGCCCGCCGAACAGGACGACCGTGTGGGTGGCCGCATCGTAGGCCATCGACTCGTCTTCCCGGCCGGGTGGGCTGGTCTTGGGGTGCTGCTGAGCCCAGGCCGAGCCATTCCAGATCCAGGTCCCGCTGCGCCATGAGGTGGAATGCCGCAGCAGCACCACCGTGCCATTGGCCGCGTCGAAGGCCATCGCCCCACCCACCGTGCCAGGCGGGATTGTGGCGGCCGGAACGGCCCCACGGGAGACACCGGGAACGGCGAGAGCCACCAGGACGGCAGCCGCCGAACACGCGCTGGCATACCGCAAGCCGCGGCGCTTGCGAAGATCACGTAGCCGGTCACCGATACCGTGGGAATCGTTCACCGTCCCAAGCTACGCGCTCGGCGGGCAGAACGTGGAGCACTCCAGGTAGCCTCAGTTAGCGTGACAGCTGAGGCAATAGAGACCCTGGTGGCCAGCCGCCCCGTGATCGGGATCAGCACGTACTCCGAGCAGGCGAAGTGGGGATCCTGGGACACCAGGGCGCTGCTGGTCCCGCGCCGGTACGCCGACCAGGTCGCCGCGGCCGGCGGCATCCCGGTGCTGCTGCCGCCGTTCCCTGGGATCGAGCAGGCGACGCGGCGCCTGGACGGGCTCGTGCTGGCTGGTGGCGGGGACATCGACCCGGCGGAGTTCGGCGCGCAGCCGCACCCGGAGACTGGTGGGGTGCGGCCCGACCGGGACGCGGCCGAGTTCGCGCTCGTGACAGCGGCCTTGGCCAGCGGGCTGCCGCTGCTCGGCATCTGCCGCGGCCTGCAGGTGCTCAACGTGGCCCTCGGCGGCACCCTGCACCAGCACCTGCCCGCCCTGGTCGGCCACGACGGGCATTCGCCGGTGCCTGGTGACTACGGGTCGCACCAGGTCCGGGCGGCCCCCGGCAGCCGGCTCGCCGGTGTGGTCGGGGATGGCAGCTTCGCCGTGCCCACCCATCACCACCAGGGGATCGACCGTCTCGGCCGCGGCCTGGCCGCCACCGCCTGGACGGACGACGGCGTGATCGAGGCGGTCGAGCTCGGCCGGGAGGATGCCGGGTTCCTGCTGGCGGTGCAGTGGCACCCGGAAGCCGGAGACGACCCGCGGCTGTTCCATGCGCTGATCGCCGCCGCCACATCGTTCGCGGGGGCGGCAGCCTGAGCCACCGTAACCGCACCTAGACTCGGCTACTGTGAGCACCTCCCCGGCCGTCATGGTCACCGGCCTGGTAAAGCGCTATGGGAGCGCGATCGCGGTGGACGGGCTGA
>DASXMU010000369.1:0-4804 GCA_036495485.1 Streptosporangiaceae bacterium | reverse complement strand
CCCGCGAAAGCTTCGGCCGCCCGCGCGGCGATCGCCTGGGCCAGCTCCCGCGTGGCTGGCCAGTCCGCCATCACGGCAGCCAGCGACTTGCGGCCGGTGCACAGCGCCCAGCAGTCGAAGATCAGCGGCCGGACGCCTATCACCCCGGCCAGCCGCGCCAGTTCGCCCGGCTCGGGCTGGACATGCGCCCGGTACCCGGCCACGACGGCGTCGGCCAGGGCCAGCTTCCGGCTGCCCGCCGCCCACAGCAGGAACCCCAGCGGCCACAGCCGCGGCCCGCGCCCCGCCCCGGCCCAGTCGACCATGGTCAGGCCGCCACCGGCTCCCGCGACCGCATTGGCCGGAACGAAATCCGGATGGATCAGAGCCGATGGCAGATCATGGCCATCCTCGGCCTGCCTGAGCAGGCCGAGGAGCTCCGCATACAGCGCCCGTTCGCCCGCCGCAACCCGCGTCCCCGCCGTGGCCTCCAGGAACTCGATCGCCGCGTCGATCTCCGCCGGTGGCCCGCCGCCGAACGTCAGGTGGTGCCACGCCCCGCCCTCCCGGCTGGCCGCCCCCGGACCAGGCGGCAGCGTGTGCAACCGCCCGAGCATCTCGCCCAGCCGGCCGAAGGTCTGCGCGCCGGCGCGCGGCCTGGTTCCGGCCACATACTCGGTGACCAGGACACCCTGTCCCTCGTGCACGGTGACCGCGGGCGCCCGCGCGCACTGCTCGGCCGGAAAGCCGTGGTCGGCGAGGAAGCGCAGGATGCGCCCGTCACCCTCGACCGCCTCCAGCGGCTTGGCCGCAGGAAACACCCTGGCCACCCAGTCCGGGCCGTCCCGCCGCTCCACCCGGAACACGCCCAGGTCGAGCTCGGTCAGCGCCGCGACCCGGATGCCGTACGCACCTTCCAGATGCGGTCGCAGCCGGTCCAGGCCAGAACGGCTGTACATCCGTTCGGTGAACTCATCGATCCCGCGGTCTGCCACCGGCGCTCCTCCCCCCATCGCGGCCACATGGTAGCGCCGCCCAGGGACAGCCGGAGCGCCGGAGCGTTATGCAAAACCGCATCGTGAGTGCGGGCCCCAGGGGGCCGCGCAAATGATCGGGCCAGGTCAGCGGTGCGATCACCGGGCCATCATTTTTGCACGACGCGACTTCGCATAAGACACCGTCAGACAGCGGTAATCGTCATGTCGGCCTTCTCGTCCCAGAAGCAGAGCAGGCCGGCGACCTCCTCGGCGTTCGGGATCGGCGTCTCGTAGCTCCATACCAGGTCGTCGTGGACCTGGCCGCCTGCCGTGACCGTCCAGTACGACGCCTTGCCCTTGAACGGGCACGTGCTCTCGGTGCTGGTCGCCTTGAGCAGGTCCATCCGCACGTCCTCGCGCGGGAAGTAGTAGCGCGGCCGCAGCCCGGTCTCGTCCAGGACGACCGCCCGGTCCGACGACGCCAGCTTCTCGCCGTTGAGGGTCACTTCTACGTGCTGACCGGCGGGCGTGATCGTAATCTGATGAGCTTGAGTCATGCTGATGCCAACGACAAGACCCCCGCCGTGATTCCTATCAGCTTCCCGCCAGAACCCCAGCAGGCCACCCGCCGTGACTCCCATCAGCCTTCCGCTATGAACCCCAGCAGACCACCCGCCGTGACACCTATCAGCCTCCCGTCATGAACCTCAGCAGACCACCCGCCGTGGTTCCCATGAGCCCCGTCATGAACCCCAGCAGGCCACCCGCCGTGGTTCCTATGAGCCCCGGCCGTGATTTTTCTTTTTTTGCAACGGAACAGTGCCCTCCTGGTCCCAGCGGTAACGTTCAGCACTCTGCTGCTCACTCCCACCCCGCCGCAATGGCCACCCCGACAGAAGGCCCCCGCCATGCCAACTCCCGACCGAGCCAGCGCCCTCGATCATGTGGTCGTGCTCATGTTCGAGAACCGCTCATTCGACAACCTGCTCGGCCACCTGTACCAGCCTGGAGAGGTCGCGTCGTTCGAGGGGGTGATCGGGCGTGCCCTCAGCAGCCCCATCCCACCCTGGGCGACCGGCGCCGACCGGAAGGTCGTCCCGTACACGGTCGCTGCGGGCATGGACTACCCGAGGACCGACCCCGGTGAGGAATACCCGCACGTCAACACCCAGCTGTTCGGGATCATCGACCCGGAGTCCAACCGCGGCAAGCGCGCCGAACGGATGACCGCCCCCTACAACGCGCCCCGCGATCCCCACCAGCGCCCAACGATGGACGGCTTCGTCACCGACTACGTCAGCACGCTCATGGCCGAGCTGGGCAGGCCGCCGACCTATGACGAATACGCCCAGATCATGACCGGCTACACACCGGCCCAGATGCCGGTAACCTCGGCCGTGGCCCAGGGCTTCGCGGCCTTCGACCACTGGTTCTGCGACGTTCCCTCACAGACCTTCACCAACCGGTCGTTCTTCCACGCCGCGACCTCGTCCGGATACGTGCTCAACCTGTCGCCCCCCGAGGCGTTCCCGGTCTTCAACTCCGCCGAGACGATCTTCGAGCGGCTGGAGGCGAAGGGTCTGAGCTGGCGCGTGTACTGCGATCCACTGAGCCACATCTCCATCACCGGCATCATCCACGCCCGGCGGCTCCTCGACCGCTTCGGCTCAAACTTCTTCACCACGGACCAGTTCATCGAGGACGCGGCAGCCGGCCGGCTCCCCGCCTACTCGTTCATCGAGCCCAGCCTGCTGTACGGCCACGACGACATGCACCCCGACGTCGACGTCCTGTACGAAAGCGCGCCACTCGACCCGCCCTCCCCCATGCTGGGCGGCGAGGCGTTGCTGGCCAAGATCTACAACGCCATCCGCTCCTCGTCGTCCTCCCAGGGCTCGAACGCCTACAACACCCTGTTCCTGGTCACCTTCGACGAACACGGCGGCACCTATGACCACGTCCCGCCCCCCGCAGCGCCCCAGCCCAAACCCGGCAGCACAGCCGGCCAGATGGGCTTCACCTTCGACCGCCTGGGCATGCGGGTAGCCACGTTCGCAGCCTCCGCCTGGATCCCGGAGCGTACCGTCGTCACCAGCCAGTACCAGCACACCTCCCTCATCAGGACCCTCCGCGAACACTGGTCGCTGGGCCCGCCCCTCACCGCCCGCGACGCCACCGCCTCCGACATCGCCCCGGTCCTGTCCCTGGACACCCCGCGTCCCCCCGAAGACTGGCCGGAAGTCACCCCGCGCCCTGTCCCCCCGTTCGACCCGAAGGCCACGGCCCCCCACGTCCCGCTGCGCTCGTTCTCCAGGGTCGCGCTGTTCGGTGCCCTGGCGCTCGCCAAGCACCTCGGCCTGCCCACGCCCGGGCTCGCAGCAGACGAAGACATCAGCCGCGCCGACGGCCTGGCGATCCTCGCCGACGTCCTGGGCGCCACCTTCCCCCACCTGGGCGGCAAGTAGTCCCCAGAGCCGCCGCCCGGAGACCCTATCCCCGGCCCCGGCCCCGGCCCCGTGACGTTCACCGAAAGCGTGTCCGTTAATCGTGACCGAACAGCGGGAATACGAATACTGGTGGTTCCGTTATAACGGCTGTCAAGCTTCGCAAGCGTGCGCCGTAAGGAGGCAGCCGTGAAGGTACGCAGCTCGGTCAGGTCGCTGAAGCGCCGGCCGGGATCGGTCGTGGTGCGGCGGCGTGGCAAGGTCTTTGTCATCAACCGCGCCAACCCCCGGTGGAAGGCCAGGCAAGGCTGACCTTATGCCGCGGCGCGGACGCGCCGCCCATTGAACGCTCGTGGCACCGCTCTGGCGCCACGGGCGTTTGCGTCTTGGCCCGGCCACAGAGTGGTAGCGGTGGGCGATAAGTCCGGCTGGAACCTTTCCGTTTAAAAAAATTATGAATTCAAACCCGGTCGCATAGGGTGAACTCATGACAGGACCATACCTGGCTACGGTCATTACACGAAGCGATCGGCGGCCCATGGTGCCTGCGGTTGCGGGTGCGGCCTGTATCTCCGCGTCGGCGATCCTCATCAAGCTGGCTGGGACCGGCCCGGCGACGACAGCCTTCTACCGGTGCCTGATCGCGCTGCCACTGCTGTTCGGGCTGGCCGTGGTGGAGCAGCGGCGGCGCGGGCCGCGCAACGACGGCGCCCGGGCCGGGGCGCTGGTGGCCGGGCTGTTCTTCGCGGTCGATCTCGTGCTGTGGAATCACGCGATCGCCGACGTGGGCGCGGGGATCGCCACGGTGATCGGGAACCTGCAGGTGGTGTTCGTCGCGATCACGGCGTGGCTGCTGTTCCGCGAGCGGCCGGCCCGGCTGTTCCTGATCATGCTTCCGGTCGTGATGGCAGGCGTGGTGCTGGTATCCGGGCTGATCGGGCGGTCCACGGCGGGCAGCCATCCGCTCGCCGGGATCGGGTACGGGCTGGGGACGTCGGTCGCCTACGCCGGGTTCCTGATCATTTTGCGCCGGACCACCAGTGGCACGCCGCACGTGGCCGGTCCGCTCGCGGAGGCCACCGCTGGGGGCGCGATCGGCTCGCTGCTGCTGGGGCTGATGTTCGGCGGGCTGCGGCTGGAGATGCCGTGGGCGTCGTTCGGCTGGCTGCTGGTGCTCGCCATCACCAGCCAGACCGTGGGCTGGCTGCTCATCACGTCGTCACTGCCGCGGCTGCCAGCCGCCTTGTCATCGCTGCTGCTCCTGCTGCAGCCGGCCGCGGCGCTGCTGCTGGCCTATGTCGTGCTTGGCGAGCAGCCCACCCTGCTCCAGCTCGGTGGCGCGCTGCTGCTGTGCACCGGCGTCCTGGTGGTGAGCCTTGCCGCGAAGCCGTCACCTGCACCTTC
>DASXMU010000368.1:0-1751 GCA_036495485.1 Streptosporangiaceae bacterium | reverse complement strand
GCCCGAGCCCGGCCAGGTGGATGGTGCAGGCGGTGTCGAGGGCCTCTTGCGGAGTTCCGATCGGGAGGCCGGTGCGCAGGATGGCGTCTTCGTAGCGGTCGCGGGCGGCAGAGTAGATCGCGAACCCGAAGGAGTGGGCGGAGCCGCCGTAGCGCAGCCGGAACAGCGGGATCTGCTCGCCGTCTGGCAGGACGCCGGTGATGTAGGCGAACGGGCCGCGGTATCTGGCCTGGACTTTGGTCAGCTGGGGCCAGTTCTTCTCGGCGTGGTCCAGCAGCCGCAGGATGATCGAGCTGCGGGTCGATTCCGGGATGGCGGGCATGTGCCTCATTGTGCCTTCCGGCGGCGTCCGGGCTGGTTATGATCACGTGCCCGGGAGCGGCTCACACCGTTGGATTTGCCCTGGAGCTGCCATGCCGCTGCCTGGCGCGGTGCCGGTCACGCTCGCCGCCGCCGAGCGCAAGACCCTGAAGAAACGAGTCCGCGGCGCGAAGACGCCGTACCGGGACCGGCTGCGGGCGCAGGTGGTGCTGGCCGCCGCCGGCGGCCGGGATAACGCCCGGATCGCCCGTGACCTGGGCGTTGCCGTGGATACCGTGCGCAAGTGGCGCGGCCGGTTCGCCGCACGCGGACTGGATGGCCTGAGGGACCTGCCCCGGCCCGGCCGGCCGCGGCAGATCAGCGCGGCGCTGCGGGCGGCGGTGGTCGCACTGGCCTGCCAGCTGCCCGCCGCCACCGGGGTGCCGCTGTCCCGCTGGACCGGCCCGGAACTGGCCGCCGAGATCGGCAAGGCCGGGCTGGCCAGCCCGATCTCGGTGTCGTCAATCCTGCGGATCCTGGCCGAGCACCCCATCAAGCCCTGGCAATACCAGTCATGGATCTACCCCCGCGACCCGGCCTTCGCCGCCAGGGCCGCCGTGATCCTCGACCTGTACCAAGGGTCTTACCAAGGGAAACGGCTGCCGCCCGGCGACCGGATCTTGTCCGTGGACGCCAAGCCGTCCATCCAGGCCCGCGGCCGCTGCCACGAAACCAGCCCGCCCGCACCGGGCCGCCCGGCGCGCGTCGAGCACGAATACCAGCGCAACGGCGCCCTCGCCCTGCTGGCCGCGCTCGACGTGCACACCGGGAAGGTCTTCGCCGCAACCCCCGAAACCACTGGCATCAAGCCGTTCATGACGCTGATGGACCAGGTCATGACCCAGCCGCCCTACAAGGACGCGCCCAGGGTGTTCGTCATCGTGGACAATGGCTCCGACCACCGCGGGCAGGCAGCAGCTGACCGGCTGCACAAGGCGCACCCGAACGCGATCATGATCCACACCCCGGTGCATGCCTCCTGGCTGAACCAAGCGGAGATCTTCTTCTCCATCATCCAGAAGAAGGTCATCACGCCCAACGACTTCGCCAGCCTCGAGGGGCTCAGCCGCACCCTGCTCGCCTTCGTGAGCCGGTACAACGCCACCGCCCGGCCCTTCAACTGGAAATTCACCGCCGCCCACCTCGCTGACCTGCTCGACCGGATCAGCGCCCGCGAGCAACCCGCCCACGAACCCGCCCAGCTACCGGAGGCAGCCTGATGACCCCCGACGAACTTACGACGGCACCCACTAAGGCACGCGTCACGCTGCGGAGTTGAGGGAATGTTGAGGTTGTGTTGGTGCGGGTGTGACGGTGCGCCCTCAATCCGAGAGGCGTGCCCGGATACCCCTGCCTCGATCCACCCTCTGCCCGGCAAGGAGGCCGTCGGT
>DASXMU010000367.1:0-4154 GCA_036495485.1 Streptosporangiaceae bacterium | reverse complement strand
CGGACCCGGTTGTTGCCGCCGTCGGCGATCACCAGGTTCCCGGCCGCGTCCACGGTCAGCGAGCCCGGGCTCATCTCGGCCTTGACCGCCGGGCCACCGTCGCCGGAGAAGCCGCGGGTGCCGCTGCCAGCCACGTTGTAGAGGTCGCCTGCGGCCATCTGCTGGCCGTAGAACGTGCCGCCGGTCTTGGCCACGGCCTGGACCTTGTTGCCGTCAAGGAACAGCACGTTCCCGGCCGCGTCCACCGCCGTGCTGCGCGGGTTCTCGAGTTCGGCGCTGGCCGCCGGGCCGTGCACACCGGACAGCTTGCCGGCGTTGCCAGTGCCCGCGATCGTGTACATGTTCCCGGCAGTCATCTTCTTGCCGTAGAACGTGCCGGTCACGGCCGCCACCACCCGGACCCGGAAGTTGCCCGCGTCGGCCAGGATCACGTTGCCATCGCTGTCCACCGCCACGCCCCTGGAGAGCCTGAACTCGGCCTGGGTGGCCGGGCCGCCGTCACCGCGGAAACTGTTGTTGCCGTCGCCAGCGATGGTGTAGATGTCTCCAGCGGTCATCGCCTGCCCATAGAACGTGCCGGTCACGGCCGCCACCACCCGGACCCGGAAGTTTTCCGCGTCGCCGATGATCATGTTGCCGCTGGCGTCCACGGTGACCGCGTCCGGGTCGAGGCCCGCGCTGGTGGCCAGAGCGCCGTCGCCGGAGTACCGCGACACGCCGTTGCCGGCCACGGTGTAGATGAACCCGGCTTTCATCGGCATCCCGTAGAACGTGCCGGCGGTGCGCGCCACCACCCGGATCCGGCTGTTGCCGAAGTCGGCGATCAGCACGTTGCCGGCCGGGTCCACCGCTACCTCGGCCGGGTCGTGCAGTTCGGCCTTGGTACCGAGGCCGAAGTCGCCCGAGTATCCCCGGCGGCCGTCACCGGCGATGCTGTAGATATCCCCGGCGGTCATCGCCTGCCCATAGAACGTGCCGGAGGTCTCGGCCACCACCCGGACCCGCTGACTGCCTTCGTCGGAGAACAGCACGTTGCCGGCCGCGTCCACGGTCACCCCGCTGGGAGAGAACAGCTTGGCCTGGGTGGCCGGGCCGCCGTCGCCGGCGAACCCGCGCTGGCCGTTGCCGGCGATCGCGTAGATGTGCCCGGCGGTCATCGCCTGCCCGTAGAACGTGCCGGTCACGGCGGCCACCACCCGGATCCGCTCATCCTTGTAGTCGGTGACGATCAGGTTTCCCGATTTGCCCACCACTGTCCCGCAGGTGGGCAGGTATGAATCCGTGGCCACCCCGCCGTTGGCGTACTTCTCGAACTCGCCGTTCCCCGCGACGGTGGTCAGCTCGCTGGATGACGGGCTCATCTCCCGCACCGCGCCGCTGTACTGCCGGTCGAACGTGTGAAACTTGGTGTCGGCAATGAAGATGTGCCCGTTGCCGACCGACACGTCGCACGGATTGCCCAGGGCCACACTCATGCCGCTCCCCGGGCCACCGACACCGCCGGCCGCTGTCGAGATGACGTCCGCCGTCGCCCCGGCCGCCCGGCCGCCACCGGCCAGCCCCGCCAGCGCCACGGCCACCACCGCCGCCATGACGGCGGGGCCGCGGCGGGTCAGCCCACCCGTTCCCACACTCCACTCGGTGCTCAAGAGCCACCTCCGCGCCTCCCGCGTCGGCAGCCTCAGTGCCGCCCGGCGTTCACGCGAAAGGCCTCTGGCCTCATCATGTCGCGTCCGCTGGCTGCGGATCAACCGTTTAGGTAAACAATTACTGGCTGGTCAGCGATGTACTGCTAACCCTCGGACGATGTTACTGGCTCAGCCGGCCGCCGGTGGGCCCACCAGCCGGCCCACCGGCGGCGTAACACGGGTGAAACACACGGGACACGGCAGGGAAACTGTCAGCGCCTAACGTCCAAGACGCGTCCCGCCGCAGGCCAGCAGGCCACAGGCCAGGAGTGTGAGCATCGTTCAGGAGGGTCCATGTTTGGCAGCCCCGATGAGGTTCTGAAGTTCATCGCGGACGAGAAGGTTCAGTTCGTCGACGTCAGGTTCATTGACCTGCCCGGAACGATGCAGCACTTCACCGTGCCCGCCGAGGCGTTCGACGCCAGGTCCCTCAGCGAGGGGCTGATGTTCGACGGCTCGTCCATCCGCGGCTTCCAGCAGATCCACGAGTCGGACATGCTGCTGCTGCCCGACGTGACCACCGCCGTGCTCGATCCCTTCCGCACGCACCGGACGCTCAACCTGACGTTCTTCGTGCACGACCCGCTGACCGGCGAGCCGTACACCAGGGATCCGCGCAACGTGGCCCGCAAGGCCCAGGAGTACCTGCGCGGGACCGGGATCGCCGACACCGTGTACTTCGGCCCGGAGGCGGAGTTCTACATCTTCGGCTCGGCGCGGTTCGAGACCGGGCCGAACGCCGGCTACTACTACATCGACTCCGAGGAAGGCGCCTGGAACACCGGCCGCGAGGAGGCCGGCGGCAACCTGGCGTACAAGCCCCGGTACAAGGGCGGGTACTTCCCGGTGCCACCGATGGACCACTACGCGGACCTGCGGTCGACTATGGTCCGGGCGCTGATCGACAGCGGCATCGGCGTGGAGATGCAGCACCACGAGGTCGGCACGGCAGGCCAGGCGGAGATCAACCTGCGCTTCGCCCCGCTGCTGCGGATGGCCGACAACCTGATGCTCTACAAGTACGTGATCAAGAACGTGGCCCGGGCGCACGGCAAGACCGTCACGTTCATGCCCAAGCCGATCTTCGGCGACAACGGCAGCGGCATGCACTGCCACCAGAGCCTGTGGAAGGACGACGCGCCGCTGTTCTACGACGAGGTCGGCTACGCCGGCCTGTCCGACATCGGCCGCTACTACATCGGCGGCCTGCTCAAGCACGCGCCGTCGCTGCTGGCCTTCACCAACCCCACGGTGAACTCCTACCACCGCCTGGTGCCGGGCTTCGAGGCACCGGTCAACCTCGTCTACTCGCAGCGCAACAGGTCGGCCTGCGTCCGCATCCCGATCACCGGGTCCAGCCCCAAGGCCAAGCGGGTCGAGTTCCGCGTGCCCGACCCGTCCTGCAACCCCTACCTCGCCTTCGCGGCCATGCTGATGGCTGGCATCGACGGGGTGAAGAACAAGATCGAGCCGCCAGAGCCGGTGGACAAGGACCTGTACGAGCTTCCCCCGGACGAGGCCACGGCCATCCCTCAGGTCCCCGGGTCGCTGGAGCGGGTGCTCGACACACTCGAAGCGGACCACGACTACCTGCTCGACGGCGGGGTGTTCACCCCCGACCTGATCGAGACCTGGATCGACTACAAGCGCACCAGCGAACTCGACCCGATCAGGCTCCGCCCGCACCCCCACGAGTTCGAGCTCTACTTCGACGTTTAGGCCCGCCCGGGCGCCCGCACGCTGGGCCCTGGCCATGGCGGCGCCATGGCCAGGACGAGCCGGCGAACCGGATACAAGCCAACCCGGTCGATATGACATCGCTGGTGTCCTGACCCGGTCAACGTCACATCGACGGGGTTGACCGAGATGCCAGCGGGGCGGCACTGAGCCCTCTCGCCGCTACCGCACGGTCCAGTTCTCGCTGACGCTGCCGTTGCAGGTGTAGATGTCGGCGCTGGACCCCGGGGAGGTCGCGCCTGCGCCGTGGACTTGGACGGGTACAGCGACTTCAGGTCGCTGCCCGTCAAGACCCGAAGGATCATGAGCGTGTCCGGGTGTTACTTTTTGAGACTGATTTCTAGTTAGATTTAGCCATAGATCGGGCATATCGCGCTGGGATCTGCCCCGGCGACAGGGACCCAGCCAGACCACAGGAGCGGATGAGACGCACCGAGCCCGGCGCGGGCGTGGCCAGGCCGGGGCAGGGCGTCATGAGCAGGGGACCATAAGAGCGGATGAGACTCACCGTGCTCGGCGGCTGTGGCGCGTGGCCTGCGGCCGGCCAGGCGTGCAGCGGCTACCTGGTCGAGCACGACGGCTTCCGCTTGCTCATCGATCCCGGGTACGCCACGCTGCCGCGGTTGCTGCGGGTCACCCGGGCCGAGACGATCGACGCGGTGCTGGTCAGCCATGGCCATCCCGATCACTGCGCGGACCTGAACCCGCTGCTGCGCGCCCGGGTGCTCA
>DASXMU010000366.1:0-25542 GCA_036495485.1 Streptosporangiaceae bacterium | reverse complement strand
CAGGTGTGAGCAAGCCGCCTGACCAGGTGTGAGCGAGGTCGCATGTTTGCCTGCGTTCGCCCTGGGCAGTAGGCAAGACCTGCTACCTGGCAGCCGCGAGGACGCCGGCGAACCTACCGTCGGCGTCCTCCACGTTCACCGCTCGTGTTACGGGGGCACGAAACTTGCGGGAGCGGCATCTGGACGAGGCAGATCCGGCAGGCGCCCCAGTGGTAAATATTGTCGCGGAGCACGTAAGTGAGCCCTGGCCGGACAATGGCCAGAGAATGGAATGAGGAGACGGTCGTGACAACCACCGCAGGCACCTCAGGTCTGCGGCCTACCGGGATGCCGGAGGCCGCGGATCCGGCGGATGCCGCCTCCTCGTGGCTGGTGGACCCCAAGACGCTGCTGCTGGTCGAGGACGACCCCGGGGACTACGTCCTGGTCGAAGAGCTGCTGGCGGACAGCGACGTGCACGCCATCCTCATCTGGGCGCGCTCGCTGGCCGAGGCGAAGGAGCGGCTGCAGCAGGACGAGAGCCCCGGCTGCATCCTGCTGGACCTGCACCTGCCGGACGCCCGCGGCCTCGATGTGGTCAGGCAGGTGCTCGCCGTGGCCGCGGGTGCGCCGGTGGTCGTGCTGACCGGCCTGGCCGAGGAGAACGCCGGGCTGGCCGCCGTGGCCGCCGGGGCACAGGACTACCTGATCAAGGGCCAGTCGGCGCCGCAGGTGTTCAGCCGGGCGATCCGCTACGCGGCCCAGCGCAAGCACGTCGAGCAGGCGTCGGCCGCGCTGCAGCTCAGCGCGCTGCGGGCGGAGGAGAACGCCCGGCTGGAGCGCGGCCTGCTGCCCACCCCGCTGATGCGCACCGGCGCGGTCGAGGTGGTGGCCAGGTACCGGCCGGGCAACGAGCAGTCCCTGCTGGGCGGTGACTTCTACGACGTCGTGGAGACGCCCGACGGGACCGTGCACGCGGTCATCGGCGACGTTGCCGGGCACGGCCCTGCGGAGGCGGCCGTCGGGGTCTGCCTGCGGGTCGCCTGGCGTTCGCTCGTCCTGGCCGGGATGCCGATGGCGCCGCTGATCGAGCTGCTGGAGCAGATGCTCATCGCCGAGCGCGCGAGTGAGCGGGTGTTCGCCACCCTCACCCACCTGGCGCTTCAGCCGGATCGCCGCAGCGCCCGCGTCCTGCGGGCCGGCCACCCCGGCCTGCTGCTGCGCGGCGCCGCCGTGCCCGGCGGTGTCGAGCTGATCGAGGGGCAGGGCGGCCCGGCGCTGGGGATCGTCCTCGGCCATAGCTGGCAGCCGGAGGACGTGCCGCTGCCCGCGGGGACGAGCCTGGTGCTGTTCACCGACGGGCTGTTCGAGGGACGCACCGGGCCCGGCAGCGAGCGGCTCGGTGAGGATGGCCTGCTGGCCCTGGCCCGCGAGCTGGCCGCGCTGGCGCCCCCCGCATTCGTCGACGGGCTGATCGAGCGGGTCCAGGAGGCGGCCATGCCATACGGCGGCCTGACCGACGATGTCGCCGTCGTGCACCTCGGCTGGCGGGGGACCGGATGACCACCCCCCGGCCGCCGCGCGTTCCGCTGCCCGCCGCCCAGCGGGTCAGCAGGCTGCGCCGGGACCCCCAGACCGGGCCCCGGCCCCACCCGAACTTCCGCGGGCTGACCGTCCGGGGCTGGTTCCGGGTGGTGTTCGCGGTGCTCGCCGTTCTGGCGGTGGCCGCCACCGCGACCGTCGCCGCCGCGCACGACAGCGCGCCGGTCACGTTCGGGATCGTGGTGGCCGTGTTCCTGCTCGCGGCGGTGGCGCTGACGCTGGCGCTGAACCGGACCGTGGTCCGGCCGCTGACCGGGCTGCGGGTCGCGACCAGGCGGGTGGTGGATGGCGACTTCGGCCACCGCATCGAGATCACCGGCCCCTCGGATCTGCGGGCGGTCTCCGCCGACGTGGAGGCGATGCGCAGCGAGCTGGTCACCACGCTGGAGGAGGCCAAGGCATCCCAGGCCGAGCTGATGCGGTCCAACGCCGAGCTTGAGCAGTTCGCCTACGTCGCCTCGCACGACCTGCAGGAGCCGCTGCGCAAGGTCGCCTCGTTCTGCCAGCTACTGGAGAAGCGGTACGGCGGCCAGCTCGACGAGCGCGGCCTCCAGTACATCGGCTTCGCCGTGGATGGGGCGAAGCGGCTGCAGGTGCTGATCAACGACCTGCTGACGTTCTCGCGGGTCGGCCGGGGGAACGAGGTCAGCGTCCGGGTGGCGCTGGACGGCCCGCTAGATGACGCGATCGGAGCCCTCGGCGCGGCCATCGAGGAGTCGGGCATGGCCATCGAACGGCCCAGCCGGCTCCCCGAGGTGACCGGCGACGCGACGTTGCTGGGCATGCTCTGGCAGAACCTGCTCAGCAACGCCGTCAAGTTCCGTTCGCCCGACCGCAAGCCGGTGCTGCGGATCACCGCCGAGCAGGCCACCGGGGAGCCTGGCGGGATGTGGCGGTTCTGCGTAGAGGACAACGGCATCGGGATCCCCCCCGAGTTCGCCGAGAAGGTGTTCGTCATCTTCCAGCGGCTGCATGGCCGCGACGCTTACCCGGGTACCGGCATCGGCCTGGCCCTGTGCCGCCGGATCGTCGAGCATCACGGCGGCCAGATCAGCGTCAACGCTGACCAGGCCGAGGGAACCCGCATCTGCTTCACCCTGCCCCGGATCGAGTCTGCCCAGCCGGACCAGACCGGCGGCGACCCCGCCGAGCCTGCCCTCAGCACCGAAGGAAGCCCCGCATGATCCGTACCCTGCAGCAGATCGAGGTCCTGCTCGTCGAGGACGACCCGGGCGACGAGGTTCTGACCCGGGAAGCCTTCGAGGTTAACAAGATCGGCAACCGGCTGCACGTGGCGCGCGACGGGGAAGAGGCGCTCAACTTCCTGTACCGGCGGGGTGAGCACGCCGGTGCTCCCTCGGTGGACCTGGTACTGCTCGACCTCAACCTGCCCAAGTACGACGGCCGCCAGGTGCTGGAGCAGATCAGGTCCGATCCCGAGCTCACCCACCTGCCGGTGGTCATCCTCACCACGTCATCCTCGGAGGAGGACATCCTGCGCAGCTACAAGCTGCACGCCAACGCGTTCGTGACCAAGCCGGTGGACGTCAGCCAGTTCATCTCGGCCGTCCGGCAGATCGACGAGTTCTTCCTGACGGTCGTGAAGCTGCCCGGGCGATGACCGCGCGGCCAGCCCCTCGGCAGACTGCCCGCCTTGCTACCCGTCCAGGTCATGGCTACGCTGTCGTGCCCGTGGCTGACGAAGAAATCCGCATACGCCCGTACCGCCCCGGCGATCTCGGCGACCTGTACCGGATCTGCCTGCTGACCGCCGACAGCGGCCAGGACGCGACGTCACTCATCCACGACCCGCAGCTGCCCGGGCAGCTCTATGCCGCCCCCTATGGCGTGTTCCAGCCCGAGTTCGCCTTCATGGCCGAGGACGGCGAAGGGGTGGGCGGCTACATCGTCGGGGCGCTGGACAGCCAGGAGTTCGAGCGGACCCTGGAGCGGGAGTGGTGGCCGCCGCTGCGCGAGCGCTACCCGGAGCCGCCAGGCGAGGCCGATCAGTGGACGAAGGAGCAGTTCTACGTCCACCGGATCCACCATCCCGACAGCACCCCGGACGAGCTGGCCGGGCCCTATCCCTCGCACCTGCACATCGACCTGCTGCCCCGGCTGCAGGGCAGAGGGGCCGGGCGGCGGCTGATCGAGACACTGGCCGGGGCGCTGCGCGACCGGGGATCCCCCGGGCTGCACCTGCACGTGGGGTCGGCCAACCAGCGGGCGGCGCAGTTCTACGCCCATGTCGGCTTCACCGATCACCCGGCCGGCTGGGGGCACCTGTTCACCATGGATCTGCGCGCCGGGATGTAGCCGCCGGACATGCGCATGAACCGGTCTCCCCCGGGTAGCAAGCATCGACTTGGCACTGGAAGGGGGATGATCGGTGAGAACTTCTGTCAGTCCGGACGGCGGGGTCGGTTCGGTCGCTGGGGCGTTTGCCGCAGCGGTCGAATCGGGACGGCTGGACCTGCCCGATCCAGGCAGCGGCGCCACCGCGGAGCGGTGGGCAGCGTTCGCGGCCTTGGCCGAGGAGGACCTGTCGCTGGCCCGCCTGGCCGAGGGGCACGCGGACGCACTGGCGATCCTGCACGAGCTGGAGGGCCCAGAGCCACCGCCCGGCAGCAGATGGGGGGTGTGGGCCGCCCATCCGCCGGGCCCGGGCCTGCAGGCCGAGCAGACCCCGGCGGGCTGGCGGCTGCACGGGACCAAGCAGTACTGCTCTGGAGCGGGATCATGCACCCATGCCCTGGTAACGGCGCAGGCCCCGGACGGCATGCGGCTGTTCATCGTGACCACCGGGCCGCTCGTTCCCATTCCGGGCACCTGGGCCGCGACGGGGATGGCAGCCAGCGACACGCTGGACACCGACTTCGCCGGGATTCCCGCGGAGCCGCTCGGGCCGCCTGGTGCCTACACCAGCCGGCCGGGCTTCGCCCACGGTGGGGTGGGCGTGGCGGCCTGCTGGTACGGCGGGGCGCGCGCGGTCGGCCGCACCCTGCTGAGCGCCGCGGCGCAGGGCGACGTGGGGCAGCATGCCCTGGTGCACCTTGGCACCGTCGGTGTCGCGCTCAGGGCGGCCGGGGGGGCGCTGAACGAAGCGGCGGATGAGATCGACGCCGACCCCGGCGACCTGAAGAGCTACGCCTGGGCCAGGACACTCCGGGTCCGGGCGCTCGTCGAAGCGGTGGCGACCCAGGTCATGTGGCGCGTCGGGCGGGCGCTGGGGGCGGGGCCGCTGTGCCGCGACGCAGCGCATTCCCGCCGGGTCGCGGATCTGACCGTGTACCTGCGGCAGCATCATGCCGAGCGGGATCTCGCTGAACTGGGAGCGATCATCGCCGAACGGGGCGCGTCATGGTGACCCGGCGCCCGGCGCCTAGCGCAGCCCGCCGGGCAGCGGCCAGCATGATCGACGCACCCGGCACGACCGAGTCCGACTGGCGTGCCTGGTCCGGTCTTGACAGCCTGCCCCTGGCTGACCTGACGGGGTGCACCAGCGCTGTCGTGGTCGCGGCCCATCCAGACGACGAGGTGCTCGGCGTCGGCGGCGCGATCGCGTTGCTGGCGGCCGCCGGGACGCGGCTGCGGCTGGTCGCGGTGACCGACGGTGAGTACTCCCATGCCGGCGCGGTGGACAAGACCGCGCTTGCGCGGCGCCGGGTGGCCGAGACGGCCGCGGCCCTGCGCGTTCTGGGCGCCCAGGACGCCGAGGTCATCAGGCTCCGGCTGCCCGATACGGGCGTGGCCCGGCACGAGGAGGAACTGACCGGACTGCTGCGGGAGCTGACCTGCGGGTTCAGTATCTGCCTCGCCCCATGGCCACATGACGCGCACGCCGACCACGAAGCGGCCGGCCGCGCGGCGCGCCGGGCCTGCCCAGAATCGCTCAGCTACCCGGTCTGGATGTGGCATTGGGCCCTGCCCGGCGACCCCCGGGTGCCCTGGCACCGTGGCCTGCGGGTACCGCTGCCACCTGCCGTGGTGGCGGCCAAGCGGGCGGCCATCCGGTGTTTCGCCAGCCAGTTCGAGCCCAGGAGACCATCGGGCCAGCCGGTTCTCTTGCCCTGTGTGGTGGCACATTTCAGCCGGTCGCAAGAGGTGCTGTTCGGGTGAGCGGCCGATGACGCTGGGACCGGCTTACTTCGATGCGATGTACGCCGCCTCACCGGATCCCTGGGGATTCGCAGAGCGGTGGTACGAGCAGCGCAAGCACGCGCTCAGCGTTGCCATGCTGCCGCGGCGGGCCTATGCGGGGGCATTCGAGCCCGGCTGCTCGATCGGTGTGCTCACCGGGCTGCTGGCCGCCCGCTGCGGCCGCCTGCTGTCCTGCGACCTGGCCGGAGCGGCGGTCCGGGCTGCCGCCGAGCGGACTCGCGGCCTGCCGAACGTCCGGGTCGAGCGCAGGAGCATTCCCGATGACTGGCCACCAGGCGAATTCGACCTGATCGTCTTGTCCGAGTTCCTCTACTACTTCGGCGGAGCGGATCTGGACCGGGTGCTCGACCTTGCCGTCAAGTCCACCAGGGACGGTGGCACCCTGCTGGCCGTGCACTGGCTCCATCCGGTCGCCGAGTACCCGAGTGGCGGCGAAGAGGTGCACGGCCGCCTTGCCGCCCGCGCCGGGATCGCCCGGCTGGCGCAGCACCGCGAACGTGACTTCCTCGCCGAGGTCTACATCCGCACCGATGGTGAGCCCAGGTCGGTGGCCCAGTCAACGGGTCTGGTGTGATCGGGGCCGTTGCCGTCGTGGTGCCCGCGCACGACGAGGAAGAGCTGCTGCCCACATGCCTGGCGGCGCTGCGCCGGGCGGCTGCGCAGTGCGGGCCCGCCGCCGGGCACCTGGTGGTCGTCGCGGACGCGTGCGGCGACCGGACGGTGCAACGGGCCCGCCAGGCCGGAGCTGACGTGCTGGAGATCGGTGCCCGCAGCGTGGGCGCGGCGCGGGCAGCCGGGTTCGGTGAGGTGCTCCGCAGGACGCGGCATCTGGATCCGGCCACGGTCTGGCTGGCGACGACCGACGCCGACACGGTGGTGCCGCCGGACTGGCTGACCCGGCAGATCCACCATGCCGGTCAGGGCTGGGACGCCGTCGTAGGGACGGTCGAGGTTGGCGACTGGGGCGGGTACCCGGCGCACGCGGGAGAACTCTTCACCGCGCACTACGACCATGGCGCCGGGCCACACCCGCATGTGCACGGCGCCAACCTCGGCATGACCGCCGCCGCCTACCTGGCGGCAGGTGGTTTCCGTGCGCTGCGCACCGCCGAGGATCACGCTCTGGTCCAGGCACTGGCGGCCACCGGCCAGAAGATCCTGCGCAGCAGGGATGTGACGGTGCTTACTTCTGCCCGCCGCCGGGCCCGGGCACCGCACGGGTTCAGCCATCTGCTCACCACCTTGCTCCGGTAGTCAGCAGGACCTGGGTATACGGCTGCGCCACCGGCTGACGGGCCCTCGCGGTCAGCCGGTGACGCAGAGCGGGTCAGGCCAGCGCGGTGGCCAGCACCCGGACCTCGGCCAGCTCTCCGGCCTCGGCCGCCGCGGCCTGGGCGGGAACCGTGACCACTTCCGCGGTCGCAGGCAGGCAGCGCTCGTAGGCGGCTATCGTCTCTTGGCCGATGCGGTCCACCGAGTACCGTGCGCTCGCGCGGTCGGCGGCGGCGATGCTGAACGCCTCCAGCCGCATCGGTGCGGCCAGCAGGCGCCGTACCCGGCGGGCCAGCAGGTCGGGCCGGTCGGGTGCGACCAGCAAACCGGTGGTCTCGTCAAGGACTGCGTCCCTGTTGCCGCCCACGGCGGATACGGCGGCCGGCGTGCCGCAGGCCATCGCGGCTACGGTCAGCGCGCCCACCGGGTCGTAGGGCGCCGCACTGACCAGCAGATCTGCTGACCGGATCAGCGCGGGCAGATCCTCCTCGCTGACCTGGCCGGTGAAGGTGACCCGGCGCTGCAGCTTCAGGCTCCTGGCCAGGTTCATCAGCTCGCGGTAGACCGGGTCGGCGCGCAGCTGCCCCTTGGACGGGCCGCCGGCGATCACCAGCTCGGCATCGGGAACCCCCATCAGCATCCGGATCAGGCGGTCGAGACCCTGATCGCGGCGCAGCGGGGCGATGGCGAGCAGCCGTGGCCGCTCCGTCCGGGCAGCGGCCGGTCCCTCAGGGGTGAACCGGCTGGTGTCCACGCCGCCCGGCACCAGGGTGATCGACGCCCTCGGGACGCCCATCCTGACGAGTTCGGCCACCTCGGCCGAGGTGGCGGCCAGCACCCGATCCGCGCTGCGGGCGATGCAGGCCTCCATCCGGGTGCGGGAGGTGCAGTCGCCGTTCGCGAGCCCATGCCGCCGCTCGGCGGCGGCCAGCGAGCCGAACGATGCGACGACCGGGATGCCCTGGCTGCGCGCGGCCGCGAGAGCGGCGAGCCCGCTGGTCCAGTAGTGGGCGTGGGCTACGTCGGGGCGCTTCTGGCTCCACCGCTTGGCCAGCTTGTCGCCGAAGCCCTTGATGTGCGCCACCAGCTTGTCCGCAGCCAGCGGGGCGGTGGGGCCGGCGGTCAGGTGCTCGATCGTTACGCCGCGCGCGAGGATCGCGCTATCCGGCAGGTCGCGCGCGTCCTTGCGCGCATAGATGGTGATCCGGTGCCCGTGCCCGGCGAGAGCCCGCGCGAGCGAGGTCACCGCCGCGGACCGGGCGTCTGCCTGCGGGTCCCGCGTGGTGGTCAGCGGGCTGCCGTGCTGGGCGACGATAGCGATCCTCATCAGGTTGCCTCCTCGGTACGGCGTAACCGAGGGGCGGTAGTCCGCGATGTGGCGCCATAAAAAAGGGCACACCCTCCGTTACGCCACATGGACGTAAGGGTGTGCCTGCGTCATAAGCACCGTTAGCGACACGATAGCGCCTCCGGCGGAACCACACAACCCAGGGTCCGCCGGAGGCGCGTTATTTTTGGTGTGCTACCACCGGTACCAGCGGCGGCGTCGGCCGCCGACGCCTTCGGCCGAGCGGAGGACGAACCCCGCCAGCCACACTACGAGCACCACGAGGGCTACCCACCACAGGATGTGAATGGCGAAGCCCAAGCCGCCGAGGATGAGGGCGATCAGCAGGATCGCCAATATGAGAAACATCCCGCTCCCTTCGCTTGACGTCTGACAACTGCCCCGTCGTCGCGGATTAAACGGCAGCCGGCGCAGGGATGCGCAGAAGATTACGAAATGTCGGCGAGGTTCATGTGCAGGCGGACGGTGGTGCCCGCCTGTCCCGTTCGGAGTTCCACCAGGTCACATACCTGATTAACCAGCCAGAGGCCGTGGCCGCGCTCGATCGCGGGCCGACGGCGCCGCCCGGCCAGCGGGTCGGTGATCCAGCCCCCGTCCTGTAGCTGGCAGAGCAGCTCGCGGCGGGTCTGCCAGACGTGCAGCGTGCCGCCGCCATCGGTGTGCCGCAGGGTGTTGGCGGCGATCTCGCTGGCGGCCAGCACCAGGTTGGCGCTGCGGTCGCCGGACAGCCCGCCGCGGTCGGCGCAGCTGGCCACCAGGCGCCGGATCGGCCACAGGTCGGTGCTGTAGCTGAGCGTATCGGCGGTCGGCGGCGGGTCGGGCAGCGGGTTGTCGCACTCCGGCGGCAGGCTCCCGGCCCCGGCGTAGCTCGTGCTCGGCCCGGTCACCCCGTCGCTGGTGACCGAGGGGTGGGTGCAGTGTGCCCATTCGAGTACGGAACCAGCCTGGCCATCGGTGTGGTAAGGGCACAGGATGCTCACCGGCGTCCCGGCGAACGCCACGTTGATCAGCGCTTCGTGCCGGGCCGTCTCGCACAGCTCGGCATCCGAGCGCCCCGGCCAGACCGGCTCGGTGACGACCCGGCAGTGCTGGCCGTCATGGCGGTCGAGGAAGGTCAGCAGCTCGGGGATGATCCGGGCCGGGTTGCGCCCGGTCTCGGCCATGTCGGCGTGGGCGAGCTGACTGGACTGCGCGCCGAGCCGCCCGCGCAGCAACTGGCCGATGGCCCCTGGCACGGCGATGAACGCGGGCTGCCCGCTGGCCAGGCCATCGAGGACGAAACTGGTCACGGGCGCCAGGTATTCGCGCTGGTCACGATAGAACAGCGCGTGATGGTTGAGGCCATCGCTAGCCGCTGCGGTGGCCATCGTCCATCGTCAGCATTCCTCCCCTGGGCCGGGCTGTGGCACGTGCATGCGGCGGGACTGCGGGCCGCAACGCGCCAGACGCTACGTTTCCCTCAAAATCCCCGGTCATGCGACCCACTTGAAATCAGCTGATGGTCATACGATTAAGCCATAATCATTGCCGGCTTCGCTGACACCAGGAGTGTGGGTGGAAGGACTTGAGCTCTCGTCCGAGAGCCGGGGCACCAGCTTGGTGGTCATGCTCCGCGGAGATCTCGATCTCGTGACCGGCCGGCAGTTCGACGAGTACCTGGCCGGCGTCCGCCAGCAGTACGACCACGTGGTGCTCGACCTGTCGGCCGTCGACTTCCTGGACACGAGTTCGCTGGCGGTGATCGTCGGGCACTGGAAGGAGATGACGGCGGCCGGCCGGACACTCGCCCTGGCGGGTGCGCGCTACCGCTACACCAAGTCGTTGTGGATCACCGGGCTGGCCGAACGGCTGCCGTTCTACGAGACCGTGGACAAGGCCGTGGCCGCCGCTGGGCAGCCCCCCGCCGGGCCGCCCGCCGAGAACGGCCTCGCCGGCCGATCGGATGTCCCGTCCTGAAAGCCGCGCGCTGATGTCCTCCGGTTCGGAACTGGCCCAGGAGACCGCCAGCCTGCTGAGCCTGGCGAACGCCTCGCAGCCGCGCTCGCTGAACCAGCTCGTGACCCTGGCTACCCGCCAGGTGCGGGCGTGTTCGGGTGCCAGCGCGGGCCTGTGGCGCGGCCAGGAGCCGCTGATGCTGGTCGCCAGCCACCCCGATCTGCCCGAGCTGATCGACGCGCAGCTCCGGGCCGGCCGTGGGCCGGTGCTCGACGCGCTGGCCGACGGCCAGCCGGTGGGCTGCCCCGACGCGCTGACCGAAACCCGCTGGCCGGAGTACACGACCGCGGCGCTGCGCCTGGGCGTGCGCTGCTCGATGACCCTGGCCTCGCGGCATGAGCACCAGGCCGTCACGCTGTCGCTGTTCAGCGCCCGGCCACGGATGCTGGAGTCCAGCCAGCTCGACCTGGCCGAGCTGCTCATCGTCTACGGCCGTACAGTGGTGGGCAACGCCGCGGACTACGGCGACGCGCAGCGCACCGCGCTGCAACTGCAGGCGGCGGCCGAGTCCAGGGCCGTGGTGGACCAGGCCAGGGGCATGCTCATGCAGGCGCTCGGCTGCGACGCCGACGAGGCCATGCGGTGGCTGCGCCGGGCCTCGCAGCAGCGCAACGTCAGGGTCGCCGATATAGCCGCCCGCGTCCTCGCGGCCGGCACCGTTGATCAGCGGAAGCTGTGAAGATGTGAAGATGAAGCCGTCAGGCAGCCGGGACGCGGGTGGTGAGACTGCCGCCCTGCGGACACGAACAGATGCGCTCCGGCAGGCCGCGGCGCTGCACGGAGCGGATCCGCACTCGCTGCTGCAGGCCGCCCTGACCGAGCTCGACGCGGCCGTCGAAGCCCTGACCAGCGGTGGTGAGAAGGACGCGGGCGGGCGCGAGGGCGATGCCTCCGGCTCCGCGCACGCCGAGCGGCGGCTGCTGCACTCGCTGTTCCAGCAGGCGCCGGTGCCGTTGTTCCTGCTCGACCGGGACGGAACGGTCCGGCGGGTCAACTCGGCCGGCGGGGAGATCCTCGGGTCGGGTTCGGGATATGCGACCGGCAAGTTGTTCACCGCCTTCGTGGACCTGCCCGCCAGGGCGACCGTGCAGACACAGCTGGCCGCGGCGCTGCGCACCGGCGAGACGCAGCGGCTGAGCTGCCCGCTGCTGGCCAGGGAAGGCCCGGCCGACTGCACGCTCACCGTGCGGCCGATGAGCACCAGGGGAGACGCCGGGCAGCTGATCGTGCTGGCCGAGCTGGGCCGCCGCCCGGCGGGCAAGGCGGAGCGGCCCACCGGCAAGAACGGCAAGAAGAACGGCAAGCCTGACGGTCAGCAGGTCAGGGAGATGACCCATCGGCTGGACCTGCTGACCGCGTCGACCAGGATCCTGCTGGAGAACATCACCTACAGCGAGCAGGTCGCGGTCCAGCAGTACGCCCGCTTGCTGGCCAGGGAACTCGGCGCCTGGGTCATCGTCGACATGGAGCGGGACAAGCGGCTGCTGCGGCAGATGGTCGCCGGGCCGGACAGCCCGCAGGCGGAAGAGCTGGCCCGCGTGGTGGCCTCGGTGGACCCGCAGCTGGGCTCGGCGCCACTGCAGGTGCATGAGGCGGGCAGCTCGCTGCTCGTCGCGCACGCCGAGGACGCCGGGGTGCTCGGCGACGGCCCGGACGGCCTGCCGCTGCTGATGCTGCTCGGGGGGACCTCGCTGCTGTGCGTGCCGCTGTCGGACGGGGAGCGGACCTACGGCGTGCTGACCCTGGCGAGCGCCCCCGGCCGTGGGCACTTCGTCATGGCCGATGTCGGCCTGGTGGAAGAGCTGGGCGAGCACCTCGCGCTGGCGATCAGGATCGACCGGCTCTTCCGGCGCCGCACCGACGTCGCCGATGCGCTGCAGGCCAGCCTGCTGCCGCGGCAGGTGAAGCAGATACCCGGCACGCGGATCGCCGCGGCGCACGTGGCCGCCACGACCGAGGCGGACGTCGGCGCCGACTTCTACGACGTCTACCCCGCCAGGGACGGCTGGGGCCTGGCCATCGGCGATGTCTGCGGCCGGGGGGAGGACGCCGCGGCCGTGTCGGCGGCGGCCCGGCACTGCATCCGGGCGTTCGCCCACCTGGACGCCGGGCCCGGCACCGTGCTGCAGGGGACGAACGAGATCATGCTCACCGAGGACTTCGGCGGCCGGTTCGTCACCGCGATCGTGGCCCACCTGCGCTGGCTGGACGGCCTGCTGCAGGTCGAGATAGGCAGCGCCGGCCATCCGGCACCGATGGTGGTCAGCCCGGACGGGCGAATCCGCGGGCTGGAGGGCGGCGGGCTGCCGCTCGGCATCTTCCCCGACGCCGAGCCGTCCATCCAGCGGCTGACGCTGGCGCCCGGTGAGGTGCTGTTCCTGTTCACCGACGGGCTGACCAGCGCGTGCGGCCCGGACATGATCTACTTCGAGGACCGGCTCAGCGACGAGCTCGCCGTGCTGGCCGGGAAGCCGCCGCAGGTCATGGTGTCCGGGGTGCAGGAGCTGGTGGAGGAGTTCTGCTGCAGCGAGTTCCGCGACGACCTCACCATGCTGGCCGTGCAGGCGGTCCAGCCGGGTACCTGATCAGAGCATCGCCTGCCGGGCCGGGACGACCAGGACCGGGCAGGGCGCTTTGCGCAGCACGTACTGGCTCACGGTGCCGAGCAGGGACGGGCTGCCACGGGTCGCGAGCACGATGAGCTGTGCGTTGACCCGTTGCGCGGTCTCCACGATCTTGCGGCCGGCCAGGCCCAGCACGGCGAGCACCTCTACCCCGTCCGCCTGATCGCCGAGCACCTCGCGGATCGCGGCCCGCAGGCTCGACTCGGTCTCGAGCCGCTCGTCCTCGGCGGTACGCAGGACCGACAGCAGCCGTACCGCGGGGGCGCCGAGCGGCCGTTCGCCGCTGTAGGCCTGCACCGCGACCAGCGGTGCCCCCCGGTAGCCTGCCTCCTGCGCCGCCAGCGCGATGGCCGCGCGGGAAGCATCCGAGTCGTCCACCCCCACCAGGACGGCCTGTGCTGCCCTGCGCATGCTGTCAGCCGATGCGCTCGCATCCGGCGCACCGCCGTCTGGGCCCGCCCTCGATGGCCGTGGAAATGCTGCGGGGTGTGGCTCCGCTGGCTGGGGCATTTCTCCCTCTCCCTTCGGTGGGACGCCCGCGTGGTAGCCCGGTCAGGTAGCAGTCTGCGTCTGCTGACCGCGCGCTGAGCCGGGTCGTATGGCGGTCAGCGGCCTGGCGATGTCCTCCAGGCTCCGCCGCTCCGCCTTGACGCCAAGGACGATCTCCACAAGGCCCGCGGCGATCATCAGGGCGGCGCCGATCGTGAAGGCCAGCGCCGCGTCCGCTACCTTGCCGGTGCTGACCAGTGACGAGAACAGCAAGGGCCCGGCGATGCCGCCCGCCGCGGTGCCGATGGCGTAGAAGAAGGCGATCGCCATCGCCCGGGTCTCCATCGGGAAGATCTCGCTGACCGTCAGGTACGCCGCGCTGGCGCCGGCCGAGGCGAGGAACAGGACGGCGCACCAGCAGGCGGTCATCGTCGTCGCGTCCAGTGACCCCTGCCGGAACAGGTACGCGGTGACCAGCAGCAGCAGCCCCGATCCCAGGTAGGTACTGGCGATCATGGGCTTGCGGCCGACGGTGTCGAACAGCCGCGCGAGCAGCAGCGGGCCGATCAGGTTCCCCGCGGCGATCACCGCGAAGTAGTAGCCGGGGTTGGTCTTGACGTGGAAGAACGTGGCCAGAATCTGTGCGTAGCTGAACGTGATCGCGTTGTAGAGGAACGCCTGCCCGATGAACAGCGAGAAGCCGAGAACCGTCCGCCGTGGGTACTGGGTGAACATCGTCCTGGCGATGGTGACGAAGCCGATCACCGTGCGCTGGCGGATGGTGATCTCCTCGCGCGGCTCAGCCAGGGCTTCGCCCGTTTCCCTCTCCACCCGTGCCTCGACCCCGTCCACGAGGTCCTCGGCCTGTTTCGCCCGGCCGTGGATGAACAGCCAGCGCGGGCTCTCCGGCACGTTCCTGCGCACCAGGAGCACGACGAGCCCCAGCACCACGCCCAGCCCGAAGCACAGCCGCCAGCCCACATCGGCCGGCAGGTCGGCGGTGGCCGGCACGGTCAGCAGCGCGCCGAACGCGGCCCCGGCCCAGTACGTCCCGTTGATGAGGATGTCGATGACGCCGCGGTGCCTGCTGGGGATCAGCTCGTCGATCGCGGAGTTGATCGCGGCGTACTCACCGCCGATGCCAAAGCCAGTGAGGAAACGAAAAAGAAAGAACCACCACGCGGCGAAGGACACCGCGGTAAGCGCGGTCGCCGCCAGATAGACCCCCAGCGTGATCATGAACAGCTTTTTGCGGCCGAACCTGTCGGTGAGCCAGCCGAAGAACAGCGCACCCACGCAGGCGCCCAGCACGTACATGGCAGCGGCGAACCCGGAGATCTGGCTCTGGGTGATGTGCAGGCCGCTGCCCGGCCCGGAGATGGCTCCCGAGACATTGCCCACGATCGTGACCTCGAGGCCGTCGAGCACCCATACCGTGCCGAGCCCGATCACGATCATCCAGTGCCACCGCGACCAGGGAAGCCGGTCCAGCCGCGCCGGGACCTTGGTCGTCACCGTGCCCACCTGGGCGTCGTCGCTGCCCGCCTGGGCCTGGCCGTCGCTCACGCTGCCCCTCCATGGTCTGCGAGGGAATCGCCGCGCCCCAGCCGGTCCAGGCCGGCTAGTCCCAACGCGCGTTCGGGGCGTTCGTCTGCCCTGACCTTGCAACCCCAAACGTGGCCGCCATCCGGATCCACGGCCGGCCGCACGTTCGGAAGGTGTTCCTGTGGGTAGAGGAGGGTGCACTAGCCGGAGGGGACACCGCTGTACGGTCGCCGGCCGGTGGAGGGGAGAACGCACATGACATCACCACAGGACACTGGGGGAGCGCCGCCGCCGGAGGGTCAGACCGCCATTCCCCCGGCCCCGCCGCAGGAACCGGTCGCAACGGTCCCGGCGCAGCCGGGCACCCCCGCGGTGCGGCACCACCGGCTGCGCCGCACCAGAATAGGCGGCGTCTGGGTCGGGCTGGCCCTATCCGCCGTGGTGCTGCTGCTCCTGCTCGTGTTCATCCTGGAAAACGGGCAGCGCGCCACCGTCAGCTACTTCGGCGCCCACGGCCACCTGCCGCTAGGCGTCGCCCTGCTGCTGGCAGCCGTGGCCGGCGCCCTGCTGGTGACGATCCCGGCCGCAGGCCGGATCATCCAGCTACGCCGAACCGCCCGCCGCCACCGGCGGATCGATGCGGCCCATCCCCCTGTGCCGCCGCCTGCCAACGCGCCACAGGACACCACGGCGCCGCAGAATGCCGCCACCCCCAGCAGCCAGACCGGCAACCAGGCTTGACGGGCCAGTTGACGAGTGGTCAGCTACATGGTGACCATTAGCCGGGAGTTCTGGCCGCTGGCGGGCTGGGCGGTCGCCAGGAGTTTTGGCGGAGGCTTGGCGGTTGGCCGCGCCGTCGGCATCCCGGCCGACGTTGGCGCCCGAAGGCCGCCGGCCGGGATCCTCGCGTCCGGGACTGCCTGGCCGTTACCGCCAGCGGCGGCGGCGGGACCGCAGTCGGCGGGGGCCGCTGAGCGCGGCGACCAGGACTGCGGCGATGACCAGCGAGACGATGAATGAGATGGCGTCGTGACCGGCCCCCATCATGGCCCGGGTGACCGAGCCACCCGCGATCGCGCCGACGATCCCGACCAGGATCGTGAGGATGATCCCCAGGTGGTTACGCCCGGGGATCAGCAACCGGCCGAGTCCGCCGACCACGAGACCGATAAACGCCCACGTGATGATGATGAAGAGCATGACAGGCCTCCCTGTGAGGGTTGTTCGAAACCGGCCAGCGAGGGCAGGCCCTCCGGGCCTGTCCGAGTGCCGGTGCAGCTAGCGACTGCAGCACCGAAGCGAGTTCTTTGAAGAACCCGAACTTCTGGCAAACACTGTGTCCCGTCTTCGGGTCTAAGACACGATATGTCGTGAGTGCTGCCGGGGCAAATCGCCCGCGTGCCCAGGTGAGTCACCCGTGCATCGGGGGCAAACAGTGGCGGGTGCCGCGGGGACCGGCCTTGAGAACAGCCCCCACGGCACCCGCATTCCCCAAGTTCGTGCGGCTACCAGCGATACCAGCGGCGGCCTTCGCCCATGCGCATCCCGAAGCCGAGAAGCCACCCGACGAACACGATGGCAGCGATGATCCAGAGCGCGTGCAGCGCGAATCCGAGACCGCCAAGGATCAGCGCCAGAATGAGCACCAGCAGTATGAGACCCATGACATCTCCTTTCTTCGCCCACCTAAGTACCCAGCAGGGCGCTTTGAAACTTCGAGCGGACTATTGGCTGGGTGGTTATTCGTCGCGCAACTGCTCGACAACCTCAGATTCCCCAGCAGGCATCTCGCCGGGCGTCATGACGGCGCGGACGGTCGGATCGGGCGGGATGCTCGGCACGCTCGGCAGGCCAGCCTGCTCGGCGCTGTTGCCCGGGTTGGTGACCACATAGGGCGGCACGCTGGTCTCCTCGGTCTCCACCACCGTGCCGGTCGGCCACGACTTGGACCGCCGGGTCACCAAACGCTGGCTGAGCGAGGCGTACCGGCGGCGCGGGATAAACAGCCCGGCCAGCCCGACCAGAATGATCACATAACCGGCGATGTGCAGGTTGAATACCGACGTATTGGTCGTGACGGCGAAGGCGAGAATCGCGCCGATCGCTATTAAGGTAAGTCCGGTGGCGGTTTTCATCTCGTCGCCTCTTTTCGTGGTCCATGTGAGCGCGGGTCCGCTGAGCGGGTCAGCCCGCAATGGCTGTCTTCGCGGTGCCGGTGTCCTGGCCGGTGAGGCGCTCGCGCAGGTAGCCGAGCGCCCTGGCCAGCAGCCGTGACACGTGCATCTGGGAGATCCCGAGGCGCTCGCCGATCTCGGCCTGGGTCAGGTTCCCGTAGAAGCGCAGCAGCAGGATGCGCTGCTCCCTGACGGGCAGCTCGCCCCAGTGAGCCGTGACGGCCTCCATGTCGAGCGTGTGCTCGACCCCCGGGTCATCGCCGCCAAGGACCTCGGCGAGTTCGCTGCTCTCCTCCCGCTCGGACAGCGGCGCGTCGAGCGAGTAGACGTGGAACACGACATCGGCCCGGCGGGCTTCCAGCAGGTCGCTCTCGCTCACGCCCAGGTGGCTGGCCAGCTCGGCGTCGGCCGGCTCCCGGCCGAGCTGCTGGGTGAGCGTATCGCTGGCCGCGCGGACCTCGAGCAGCAGTTCCTGGGCCGCCCGGCGGACGTGCACCTGCCAGCGCTTGTCCCGGAAGTGCCGCTTGATCTCGCCGGTGATGCACGGCTGTGCGTAGGCCGACAGGCTCGTGCCGAAGACCGGGTTGAAGTTGTTGATCGCCTTGAGCAAGCCGACGTACCCGACCTGCATGAGGTCCTCAGCCGGCTCCGGGCTGTCGAGGTACCGGCGGACGCAGGACCGGACGAGCTTCTGATACCGGCTCACCAGGATGCCGCACGCCACCGAGCGGTGCTCGCTGCCCACCGGCAGCGTCCGCATCGTCTCCAGCAGTTCCAGATCGTCGAGACCGTCCAGCGGCTGCTGCGTCTGGGTCCGGCCGATCCGCGAAACTGTTGTCGTCGTCATCACATCTCCCCAGGCGAACGTCCCTTGCCCCGCGAGTTGTGCCCGCCTGGCGGGAACCAAACATGGGATTTTCCTGGGAGCCAGGCACCGTGGCCGCCGAGCGCGCCTGACCAGCGTCGGACTAGTGCTGGCCAGCGTCGGATAAGTGGCGGCCAGCGGTGGGTCAGCGGCCCTTGGCGGACATGACGAGTGCGATCGCATACATGGCGGCGGCCGCCGCCGGGATGAACAGCAGGCCCCCCATCGCCCAGCGGACACCCCGGCCCGGCTGGCCGAGGGCCCGCCGCCAGCGGCGGCCGGCGTACCGGATCGCGCCGCGCAGCCAGCGCAGCGGCCCGGCCTTGATCCGTTCGAACGGCGGGATCGCTTCGTCGCTGGTCAGCCGGGTGAACGTCAGGAACGTGGCGACCAGGCGCGGATCCGACCTGCGCAGCGAGCTGTACATCGCCGACAGGGCCCGGTGCTGCCAGCGGGTGGTGAGAATCATCGTCCTGCTGCCTCCAGCCAGGAGGGTTACCCAAGCTTCAGCCTGGAGGGTTACCCAAGCTTCCGGGTTTCATCCCGGCACAGGGATTTTGACCGCGTGCATGAGTAGTTCGCCGCATCGTGGGCAGCGGATTCCAACCGAGCCCGTCCGGAAGTTAAAAATCAGAACCCCGAGGTGACGATGTACCCGATGACGGCGACCGGCTTCGCCAAGGCCACCCGCTGGGCCGCTAGGGGAGCCTGCCGTGGCAGCGACCCCGAGCTGTTCTTCCCCATCGCGCACGCCGGGCCAGCCGCGAGCCAGCTCGCCAAAGCCAGAGCGATCTGCGCGCAATGCCCGGTTCAGCGTGAGTGCCTGGAGTTCGCCGTGGAGAGCGGCCAGGACTTCGGCGTCTGGGGCGGGATGAGCGAGGGGGAGCGGCGGGTGCTGCGCCGCAAGCAGTCCCGGCACCGCCGCTACGTCGCGACGCGACGCTAGCCGCCCCCGGCCATGCCGGGGAACCAGCCGAGCCGGGGGAACCGGCCACTGCCGGCAACCGATAGGAGGTGCCCGAATGCGGGACGAAACCGAGCGTAGCGAGGACCAGGCGCAAGATCAGGAGCAGCAGACGGTCGAGGAGCAGGAGGTGGCCGGGGTCCGGCACCGGCCGATGGTGAACCAGCGCCGGCACGAGCCGGTGGCCGGCAGCCACCACGCTGACAAGGACCAGACCGCATCCGCCGGGCCGCACCATCACGCCGCTCCGGGAGACGCCGTGCGGGACATGATGGGCGGACCGCTCCCACAGGGCGACGTGCCCGACGCCCCGGCCACCCAGATCGCCGCCGCCGACACCGGCGAGGAGGATGGCGAGGACACCCGGGTCAGGTACGTCGCCAACGCGGTACCCGGCAAGCCCGATGGGGAGGTCGACACCCGCTCCGGGTATACCGGCACCTGAGGGAGCAGGTCGCACCCGAGGCAGGAGGTCAGATGGCCAGCGCGGGAACCAGCGGACAGCCAGCGCCCGGTGCGGCGATCAGTCCCGGCGCGGCGAGCAGCTCAGGTGCGGCGACCAGTCCCGGTGCGGCGAGCGTGGTCGTCGTGGGAGCGGGCTTCGCCGGGCTGTCCAGCCTGCGCGTCCTGGCCCACGCCGGGCTGCGCGTCACGCTCGTCGACCACAACATCTACAGCACCTTCCAGCCGTTGCTGTACCAGGTCGCGACGGCCGGCCTGAACCCTGGCGACGTCGCCTACCCGGCCCGGGGGTTCACCCGCAAGTACGGCGTGCGGTTCCGCCGGGGTGAGCTGAAGACCATGGATACCCAGGCCCGCCGGGTGACGCTGGCCGACGGCAGCCAGCTCGGCTATGACTACCTGATCATCGCCACCGGGGTGTCAGCGTCCTACTTCGGCATCGAGGGCGCGGCCAAGAACAGCCTGGCCCTGTATACCCGCAGCGACGCGATCAAGCTCCGCGACCACCTGATGGCCGGCCTGGAGCGGCTGAGCGTCGCCGAAACCGGCGAGGACGTGGTGATCACGATCGTCGGCGGCGGCGCCACCGGCGTCGAGGTGGCCGGCACCCTCGCCGAGCTGCGCAACGTCGCGCTCGCCGCCGCCTACCCCGAGATAGCTCCAGCCAGGGTAAAGGTTCGCCTGGTCGAACTCGGCCCCGCGCTGATCGCGCCGTTCAGCGCCCCGCTGTGTGAGTACGCCCGCCGGCAGCTGGTCAAACGCGGCGTGGACATCCAGCTCGACACCACCATCCGCGAGGTCACCCCGCATTCGGTGATCGTGGACAGCGGGGAGGAGCTGCGCAGCGACATCACCGTCTGGGCTGCTGGGGTGGCGGCCACGCCGTCGGCCGCCGACTGGGGCCTGCCGCAGGGCAAGCACGGGCGCATCGTCGTCGGCCCGGACCTGCGGGTGAAGGGCCAGGACCGGATCTTCGCCATCGGCGACATCGGTGTGGCCGAGGTGGACCCGTCGCCGCAGCTCGCCCAGCCGGCCATCCAGGAGGGCAAGCACGCGGCCAGGCAGATCAGGAACCTGGCTGCCGGGCAGCCCACTACGCCGTTCCGCTACCACGACAAGGGCCTGATGGCCACGATCGGGCGCCGCAGCGCCGTAGTCGACCTGCCGCAGGGGATCCGGATCCGGGGCACCCTGGCCTGGCTCGCCTGGCTGGCCCTGCACATCTTCTACCTGCTCGGCAACCGCAACCGCATCTCCACCCTGCTCAACCTGTCCTGGCGCTACCTGACCTGGCGGCACGGCGGCGGCATGATCGTCGGCGACGACCCGCCGGTGGACGGGGAGTAACCGGACGCCGGACGGCGGCGTGCCCGGCTGGGCGGAGCCGCCGGCGACGGCCAGCTCCGCCACCCGGGGTTCCAGGGCCGCCGCCGATGTTTGGCGATCGGGGGCCGGGTAGCAGAATTCGCGTGCTGAGCCGGGTTATCGCGCTGTTCACCTGGGCGTTTGCCGTCTGGGTGCTGCTGACCTGGACGCTCACCGTGGAGATGATGCTGTTCGGGGTGGGGTTCGCGGCTGCCGTCGCGGTCGCGCTCGCCCCGCTGGGCCGGGTCGCGGGGCCGTGGCTGCTGCTGCGGCCACGGCGGCTCGCGGCCGCTATCAGCCTCCTGGCGGCGGCCGTGGGCCGGATCGTTCAGGCCAACCTGAAGCTGTCCCGGCTGATCTGGCATCCCCGGCTGACCAAACGCGATGGCCCGCTGCGCAGTGGCATGGTCATCGTGCCCACTCACTACGAGTCGGCCGGCCACCTGACCGCCGTCGGCCTGATCACCTCGCTGATCGTCGACAACCAGATCACCGACATCGACCGCTCCCGCCGGGAGCTTCAGTATCACGCGGTCGAGGTGCCGGACGGCGGCGGAGACATGGCCAGGGAAGAGATCAACGGGCCGGTGGAGCGATGGCTCGCCCCGTTCAGCGGAAGGCAGGCCCAGTGAACGACGTCTACGTCGCGGGCGCGATCGCGGAGGTGGCCCTCATCCTGCTGCTCGCCGTCCGGCTGGCGGCCGGGCCGACGGTGTCGGACCGGATCGTGGCGCTGAACACGATGTCGGCCCAGGCCGCACTCGCCGTGCTGCTGTTCGCCGCGTTCGCCGGACGGCCCTTCTACAGCGACATCGCCCTGTGGCTGGCCTCGTTCAGTTACCTGGGCGCGATCGTGTGGTCGCGATACCTGGAACGGGAGCTGCTGTGAGAGAGATCGTCGTCATCGTGCTGATGGTGGCTGGCTTGCTGTTCTCACTGTCCGGGGTGGTCGGGATCCTGCGGATGCCCGACGTCTACAGCCGGATCCAGTGCTCCAGCAAGACGATCACCATGGGCGCCCTGCCGGTGCTGATCGCACTGGCCGTCGGGCAGGGACCGGTCACCGTGTACGGCAGCCGCGCGCTGCTGGTCGCGGTGCTCCTGCTGGTGCTCAACCCGGCCGCGTCCCATGCGCTGGCGCGCGCCGCCTACAAGACCCGGGTGCCGATGTGGAAGGGCGCCGTCCGGGACGAACCACAACAGCGCCCGGCCGCCCAGTCCGCCCGGCCCACTCCCCAGTCCGCCCAGCCAGACGGCGACCCACGGGGGAACGCGTCATGACCACGTTCTGGGTGCTGGACTACCTGATCCTCGCGGTCATCCTGACCTCGGCGGTGCTCGTCGTGCGGCTGCGCAACCTGAACGGCGCGGTCATGGCGCTGTCGGCGGCCGGCACGATGCTGTCCGTGCTGTTCGTGGTGCTGGGCGCCCCCGACGTCGCGCACGCCGAGATAGTGGTCGGGGCGATCGCGCTGCCCGTGCTCTACCTGGTCGCCATCGGCAAGGCCAGGGCGCACGTACCGGACGAACCCGACCTGGACGAGAGCAAAGCCCGGGACCGTGAGCCCGGCGCCTGACCAGCCGGCCGGGCCCACCGAAGCCTCCCCGCCCGAGGCGGCTGAACAAGAGCAGCCGCACCGCAGGTGGCTGGGAGTGATCCTGGTCGCCGGGATGGCGGCGGCGCTGGGCACCGCGATGGTGGGCATCCCGCGCGAGCACGCCGCGCTGCCTGCCGTAGCCCGCTACGCGATGCAGGTCGCGCTGCCCCGCTGGCACCTGACCGAGCCGGTCAACGAGGTCGTCTACGGCACTCGCGGCTTCGACACGTTCGGGGAGACGTTCCTGCTGCTCGCCGCCGTGGTCAGCGTCATGGTGATCACCCGGTCCAGGGAGAGCAGGCGGGGCTACTTCGGCGAATCGCTGGCCGGTGAACGCGAGCAGCAGCAGGCCGATCCCCCGGACTCCGGCGGCACCAGCGAGCTGGAAGCCAGGGCGGCCGAACGCCGGGAAGAGGGAGAGACCAGACCGGGTGAGCGAGGCGAGCCGGCCACTCCCGATGCCACGCCGCTGGGCACCCCCGCTCCGGAGACCGCCGACGCGATGACCGTCGTCGCCCGCACCGCGATCCGGATCGCGCTGCCCGTGCTCGCCGTGGCCGGCTGCTACCTGGTTGCCGAAGGATTCTCACCGGGCGGCGGATTTCCCGGCGGCGCGGTGCTCCTCGGCGTGCTGCTGCTGGCCTATGCCGGGTTCGGCCGTCGCCGGGTCGCCAGGGTCATCCGGCCCGGCCTGCTGGAGGGCATCGAGATGGCCGGTGCGGCGGCGATCATCCTCACCGAGCTTCTCGGCCTGCTGCTCAAGGGGTCGTTCAGCGCCAACTGGCTGCCGCTGGCCACCCCGCAGACGATCCTGTCCGGCGGGATCGCCCAGCTCTTCTCCGGCAGCGAGCTGATCGAGGTGGGCACGGGCCTGGCCATCGCCGTGTTCGCCCTGCTCGGCATGGGCCACGACTGGGGCGGTGACCGGCAATGATCGTGGTCAACTACCTGGCCGCGGTGGCGTTGTTCTGCATCGGCCTGTTCGCGGTGCTGACCAGGCGGAACCTGATCAAGATGGTGATGGGGCTGTCGCTGATGGAGGCCTCTACCTACCTGTTCATGCTCTCCCTCGCCTACCGGGCCAGCTCCACCGCGCCCGTGCTGATCGAGCCGCCGCCGGGCCGGACCGCGCAGCAGCTCGTGCACGGCAACGTCGCCGACCCCGTGCTGCAGAACTTCTGCCTGACCGCGGTGGTGATCGGCGTCGCGGTCACCGCGGTGTTCCTCAGCGTCGTGGTGCGCATCGCGCAGCACTACCACACGCTGGACTCGGCCAGGGTGCGGGAGTTGCGCGGGTGAGCGCGGCAGCGCTGGCGTCCCTGCTGCCGCTGCCGGTCGCCATCCCGCTCGGCGGGGCGGTGGCCGCGCCGCTGCTGGCCAGGCTGTCGGCCCGGCTGCCCGTCGTCGTCTCGGTCCTCACGCTGGCCTGCAGCGCCGGCATCCTGGTGGCCGAGTCGCCCACCGTGTTCGGCGGCCAGGTGATCGCCCACTACATGGGGCACTGGGCCCCGGTGCACGGGCATGCGCTGGGCATCGCGTTCGCCGCCGACCCGTTCGGGCTCCTGTTCTCCCTGGCCGTTGCGGTCGTCGGCGCCGTGCTGCTGCTCTATACGCTGTCCGAGCTCGGCGGGCTTGGCCACCGTGAGCTGGGCGGCTATGCCTGCCTGTTCCAGTTGCTGCTCGCCGCGCTGATCGGCGCCGCGCTGACCGCCGACCTGATCGACCTGTTCGTCTGGTTCGAGGTGGCGGCGCTGGCCAGCTACGGCCTGACCGGCTTCTTCCTGGAGCGGCCGATAGCCCTGGAAGCGGCGTTCAAGATCCTCGTGCTGACCAACATCGCGAGCTTCCTCATCTTCATCGGTGCCGGGCTGCTGTACGCGGAGCACGGCGCGCTGAACTATGGTCAGCTGCACGCCGCGCTCAGCCGGCACCTGGCCACATCGGACAAGATCGCCTTCGGCCTGCTGGTGGCCGGATTCGCGACCAAGGCCGGGCTGGTTCCCTTCCACGGCTGGCTCGCCGACGCGCACACCGCGGCGCCAGGCCCGGTGTCCGCGCTGTTCTCCGGGCTCATGGTCAACCTCGGCATCGTGGGGATCGCCAGGCTGGCGTTCCAGATCTTCGGCTCGTCCAGCACCCCGGTGCTCGGCCTGCTGATGGTCATCGGGATCGTCTCCGCGCTGCTCGGCGCGGTGCTCGCGCTGGCCCAGGACGACCTGAAACGGCTGCTGGCCTACGACACCGTCTCGCAGACCGGGATCATGATCATCGGGCTGGCCGCCGGGAACGCCGCCGGGGTCGCCGGCGCCGCGTACCACATGATCAACCACGCCCTGTTCAAGTCGTTGCTGTTCCTGTGCGCCGGGGCGATCGTGCACCGCACCGGGGCGACCAGCCTGTCGCAGCTGGGCGGCCTCGCCCGCCGGATGCCGGTCATCGCGGCCGCGTTCGTACTCGGCGTCGTGTCGATCGCCGGAATCCCGCCGTTCAACGGCTATGTCTCGCTCAGCCTGATCCACTCCGGGCTGACCGCCCGGCACGAGACCGTTCCCTACGTCCTCATGCTGGTCGCCCAGGTGATCACGATGGCCGCGCTCGGCCGGGCGGCCTGGCTGGCCTTCTTCCGCCGCCGCGAGGAGGACTACGAGTGGCGGGAGGAGATGCGCCCCGGGATGATCACCGGGCTGTCCGTCCTGGGCGCGTGCTGCGTCGCGTTCGGTGTCGGCGGCTCCGCCGTGCTCGGCAGGCTGATAGCCCCGGCCGCCGCCGGCCTGCTGAACCCGGCCCGCTACGCCAGCGGCGTGCTCACCACGATGGCCCGGCTCCCGGTGCCGCACATCCCGTTCGACTACGGATCCCCAGCCGAGCTGATCTCCGTCTCCGCCAGCGTCGCCGTGGCCGCCGCCCTGGCCTGGACCTACCTCAGAATCCGGGAGCCCGCCCCGGTCCGCGGCCTGCGCGCCCTGCACACCGGCTCACCCAACGACTACGCCGCCTACGCCGTCGTCGGCACGCTGGCCGTCATCGCCGTGCTCAGCATCGCCTGATCCGGCTGGCCACCGCGATCAGCTCCGGAAGATCGGCCCAAATTTTCATTTT
>DASXMU010000365.1:0-16092 GCA_036495485.1 Streptosporangiaceae bacterium | reverse complement strand
GGTGGTGGTCGATGGCAGTTGGACACCACGGGGCGCCTGGCCTGCGTGGCTGCACCTGGCCTGGCCGGTGGGTGTCGATGGCACTTTGACACCACGGGGTGGTGGTCGATGGCACTTGGACACCACGGGGCGCCTGGCCTGCGTGGCTGCACCTGGCCTGGCCGGTGGGTGTCGATGGCACTTTGACACCACGGGGTGGTGGTCGATGGCACTTTGACACCACGGATGGGCGGTCAATTGGCACATCGACACCACGGGGTGGTGGTCAAACGGCACATCGACACCACGGAGGGCCTGGATGGTGGGATAGTCGCGTTGCTGTGATCATGCTCATCGTCAGGGAGGTGTGCCGGTGCCTGATACCGGAGGTCAGGACGGCTGGGAGAGCCCGCCCACTGCCGAGTTGCATATTCATGTGGAAGGCACGCTGGAGCCGGCCGCCGCCGTCGCGATGGCGGCGCGCAACGGGGTGCCGATCCCGGTGACCGATCCGGCGGAGCTGCGCGCCCGGTACAGCTTCTGCGACCTGCAGTCCTTTCTGGACCTGCACTATGCCAACCTGCGGGTGCTGCGGACGGCACAGGACTTCTTCGAGCTGGCCACCAGCTACCTGGACCGGGCCCGCGCGGCCAACGTGCGGCGGGCCGAGATTTTCTTTGATCCGCAAACCCATATCTCCAACGGGGTGCCGCTGGCGGCGGTGATGGAGGGACTGACGGCGGCCATCGGAGACAGCGAGCGCACCCACGGGATCTCCAGCGATCTGATCATGTGCTTCCTGCGGGACCTGGGGGCTGAGGCCGCCGGCGAGATGCTGACCGCGATCCTGCCGTTCCGCGACGCCATCATCGGCGTGGGCCTGGACTCGACCGAGATCGGCTACCCGCCTGGGCTGTTCGCCGGCGTCTACGCCCGGGCGGCAGCCGAGGGCCTGCACCTAGTGGCGCATGCCGGTGAGGAGGGCGGGCCGGAGACCGTCGCGGCCGCCGTGGACGTCCTGCATGTGGAGCGGGTGGACCACGGCATCCGGGTGATGGAGGATCCCGCGCTGGTGCGGCGGCTGGCCGGTGAGCGGGTGCCGCTGACCGTGTGCCCGCTGTCCAACGTGTGCCTGCGGGTGGTCGATACCCTCGCCGATCATCCCCTCCCGGCGATGCTCGCACGCGGGCTCGTGGTCACCGTCAACAGCGACGACCCGCCCTACTTCGGCGGCTACGTGGACGCCAACTACGCGGCGATCCGCGAGCACTGCGCCATCACCCAAGGCCAGCTCGAGACCCTCGCCCTGAACTCGTTCGACGCCGCGTTCATCGACGACTCCCGCCGGGAGAAATGGAAGCAGGAGGTAGGCGCGGCCTTCGCCGGGGGACCGGCTGAGGAGCGTGCCGTCTGACGGGCGGCTGAAGCCTTCTTCGCGTGGGGACCGGCTGAGGAGCGTGCCGTCTGACGGGCGGCTGAAGCCTTTAGCCTGGGTAACCAAACGCCGGATGTGCGCCACGCCATATTCACCCTGCGTCGCACCTGTGTGACCCTTCACCCAATGTAACGAAACTTTCGTGAAGATCCCTTTCGTAACTGCCTTCATGGCTCCGCAGACAAACCTTCATCTGCCGGTTGCCTGTTGCCGGATGGCATGCGAAGCTTAGGCGTTGGTACATGGCCATGCCATTTGAGGCCAAGGGGGCGTGATGGGGACTCCTCACATGCGAAGGCTGATGCCTGCTCCAGAGTGGGCGCGCCGCACTGTTGCGCTTAACGATGTTCGGTTAAGATCGCTGTTAACAGACGGGCTTCGAAGATATATTCGACTGCCATATATTTCGTTACATATGGCGTGAGCCCGGCACTTTTACGTTGAATTTTACCCACTGCCGTGCTGCCGCCGTGTTACCTGTGAGGCTGCCGCGACAGGCGGCTGCGCGTTAGCGCTGAGCGCTGGACGCGAATTCGGCCATGCAATTTCACTGACCTGTTCTGTCAATTTTCTAGGTGTATGCCCAGTGAGGAGAACATCGTGCCCGTCTTTCATTTCGACCTGCGCCACATCCGGGATGGTTCGCCGCTAAGCGTTGTGGTACAGGACGCCAGCTACGAGCTGCAGTCCCATACTGCGGGCACCCGCGCGGTGGCGGGCGAGGCGAATACGGCGTTCGCGGCGCTGTCAGCGGAGGCGCAGGGCACGTTCACTCACTTCGCGGAGGTGGGCGACGCGCATTTCACCGAGGAAGCCGTCCGCCCGGTGCAGGTGGTCCGCCCCCGCAAGCCCGGGGTGCACCTGGCTGAGGTGGTGCTCATGATCCAGCACCTGCCAGCCGGTCACCTGCGTGCCTACTACCGTGCCAGGTTCCCGTTCCGGGACAAGCCGGCAGCAGAGCTGCGTGCGTCCTGGCGTGCCAAGCTCAAGGCGCCGCCGCGCCTGTTCAACGCCAAACTGACCGCACTGGGCATTGAGTCCCTGCCTGATGGCGACGAGGAAGCTCTTGACCTGCTGCTGTCGGCGGAGAAGCTCGTCACGACGCTGGACACCGCCGCGCACCTGCTGTCCTTCCACCCCGATCTGGCGAACGTCCAGCCGTACACCGCGACGATCGTGCGCAACGATCACATCCTGCCGGATCCGGAGATAGACCCGGATCAGTTCCTCGCCATGCAAACGCTGTCGCGGGCCATCGCCAACCCTGACCACCAGCCCTGGTCACCCGTCATTGAGTGCAAGGACAAGGACGGCAACCCGCTCAAGGCGGGCTACGAACTGAAGGACGAGAACGGCGACGGGTTCTCCGTCGGCCAGCAGCTCTACACCAGCGACCTCAGCGAGCCGGTGACCCAGGCGATGGCCGCGCCTGCCAACGGTGCGCGGCGCACCGCCAGCGACGACAGACAGCTCGCGAACAAGATCTGGACACCCACTCCCGGTACCACGGCGCTTCTCGAATCGGGGACCGAGGCCGCCTTGCGGGCCCGGCTCACCGGCCGGACGGACTACAAGTGGACGGTCGATGAGCGCACCGTCCACCACGGCATCGAAGTAGAGCAGAGTTCCATCCGGGTGGATGGCTCGGACAACTTCAAGGTCGACGCGCTCAACGAGTACCTGCGCACCGTGTACGCCGGCTACCGGCTGCTGGACGAGGCGGGTAAGCCGATCGGCGGCACCGAGCTCCTGTCGACGATCGGCTGCGTCAACACTGTGCTCGGCATCCCCGTGGACACCGACCCGACCAGCCTGGACTTTAACCTGAAGGGCGCCGCCGCGGTCGAGCTGTACTTCGGCAGCCTGGGCACCACCGACTGGAACCCCGACGTGAGCTGGCGGGGGGCTCTGTTCACCGCGCTGTGGCAATACGGCGTCCCGATCATCTTCATCGTGGCGGGCAGGGCGCTCACCAACACCAAGATCTACAAGGACATCGCCAACGACCGTGATCTCCAGGCGGCGGCCTTCGCCATCGGCTTCGCCATCGTCGGCGGCGCTGTGCCCACGGCGGCCGCGCTGTTCAACACCAAAAAGGTGCTGATCTCCTTCGGCGACATCGCCCTGTCTTTCTTCCTGCAGAAGGGCATGGAGGCGGCGGGCGTATGGATCCTCAAGCAGGTGAGCATCGGGGCCTTGTCCAACGCCTTCGGCCCGGCGGGCTGGGCGTTGCGCCTGGCCGCCGCCGCGATGAACTTCATCCAGATAGGCGTCACCACGGGCCAGTGCCTTTCCTCGCCCGCGGGCATCACCGTTAAGGTCAGCCGGGCCATCGACGTGGCCGTCACGATGCTCCCCGACCCGCAGCACGGCGAAGTCGGCCACCCGGCCACCGCCGTATGGCCCTCCATCGGCCAGCGCTACCTGGCCACGCTCCAGTACCGCAACGGCACTAGCCACCCGCTGCACGGGCCGCTGCCGGAAGCGACGAACAACGCCCCGATCCCCCTGGTCTTCCAGGACGTGCCGGCCGGCGGGGAGTTCCGCATCATCTTCGGTGTCTACAGCGACAGCGGCTGGCTGGCCGGATCCTGGGAAAGCGACTGGCTGGCAGCCAAGCCCAGCAAGGGAACCACCCTCGACCTGGGCGAGAAGTCCATCACCGAAAACCTGGTGCCGCTGGCGCCGGACGCGCAGTACGTCTACAAGGAGCGGATCTCCTACCAAGACGGCCGGTTCGCCTGGCAGGCCGGCGGGCAGCCGCCCGCCACCACCCGCACCGCGCTGGACTGCGGCGACCGCGGCACGCTGTGTGAGCTGCACAACCTGACGATCAACAACAGCGCCTTCCAGGTCGGCTACGCCTGGCGTGCGTCCGGGCAGGATCTGCACCCCGACAGCAAGGACGAGCCCCGCTCGGACCGCCAGTTGTTCGCGGTGCAGAACCTCTCGGTGCTCGCCGACCCCGACCTCCGGCTCAAGACCACCAGCATCGGCTTCACCAGCAAGCCGGCCATCGCCTACGCGCCGTCCACCAACGCCCCGACCCAGATCGACCAGACCAACTTCGTCCTGGACCCGCGTGGCGGCGGCATGCACCTGCGCCAGGTGGTCCTTAACGACGACAAGCGGGACTTCGGGCTGGGCGACACCGGCCTGCTGAGCTGGGGCAGCTTCCCACTGGAGAACATCGACGCGCTGGCGATCCACCCCAGCAACGCGGTGATCGCCTGCTCCTACCAGGACAGCAAGCTGATGATCCTGCCGTTGCCGGACAAGCCCGCCAAGGACGGCGAGGCCCCGGTGGCTCTGCCGGTCTCGGGCGAGGGCATCCGCCAGGGGCTGATGCAGGGGCCGGCGGCGCTCGCGGTGACGCCGGACGGGCGCATTCTGGTGCTGGAGACGCTGAACGGCCGGGTGCAGGCTTTCGACACCAAGGGCAACCCGGTGCCCAGCTTCACCCCGGCCCCTGCCCTGTTCTCGCTGAGCCTGGCCGAGGTCGCCGCCGAGCTGAACGCCGGCCGGGTGCCCGAGGTCATCCAGGTGGGCCTGCAGGAATCCGGGGCGACGTTCGATTTCTTCCTGTCCCTCTCGTTCGCCGCCCAGCTGGACTCGGCGAGCTACAAGCCGGAGCACGATCCGCTGATCACCGCGCTCTCCGAGCACGGGGTGATCCTCGCCTACGACCCCGGGAACCTGCACGACCCGGCTCTCAGCGCCCAGATCACGGTGATCAAGCCCGGCGAGTCCTGGGTCATCACCGACCCCAGGGGCATGGCCTGGCAGGTGCTCAACCAGCATGAGCAGCTCGCGGTCTTCTGGCGGGCCACCGGGGTGGAGGTGCGGACGCAAACGCCCGGCCAGCAATGGCTGCTGCTCGATCACCAGGCCGGCGCCGCCTGGCAGCTCTCGACGTCCACCGCCATGCCCGACCGGGTGCAGGTGTTCTCCTGCCTGTCCTACTTCCCGTTGCGCACCGGCCGCAGCATGGCCGTCACGTTCGCCGACATGGGGGTGGAGGCGCAGGGGTACATCTACATCCTGTCCTACCAGGGCACCGGCTCCGATCCGGCGCAGTACGTGCTCGACATCTACGGGCCGGACGGCCGCTTCGTGCTCCGCAGCCCGGATCCCAGCGTCACCACCAACCCGCAGAACATCGTGGCCGGGCGGATCGCGGTGGACATCTGGCGCAACCTGTATGCCCTCGGCTTCGAGACCCTGCGCGGGCCGAACGGCGCACCGCAGCCGGGGCTGGCGCACTGGGTTCCCACCCCGCCGCTGTTCACCCTGGCGCTAACCCTGCAGAAGGACTTCAACGAACGCAACATCGGCGCCGTGACGCGGGCGTTCATCGATCACCAGGTCCCACTGTCCGCTCAGGCGTTCATCATCGTGGACGACCCCGAGGGTGCCTGGCAGGTCAAGGACGACACCGTCATCTACCACGTCTACCGCAGCGGCGACGGCCTCCAGGTTTACACCGTTCCCGCCTGATGAGGAGGACTCCATGCAGGCTCTGACCCTTGCCATCAGCCCGGCCGGTGTCGCGTATTTCGGCCAGCAGTTCGTCGTCAAGGACCTGGCCAAAACCCTGGGCGAGCTGAAACCGCCAACCCGCCGGATCGAGGTGCCCGATTTCGCAACCTTCACGGCGGACGACTCGACCTGGTATTCCGAGATTGTCGTCTCGCTGAGCAACGGCAAGCTGACCGGTGTCAACCCAGCCTGCCAGAGCCTGACCCAGGAACCTGGCGGGAAGTTCAAGGTTGTCCTGCTGATCAGCAACTTCACCGCGGACTACGCCTGGCACGAGAAGTACCGTGTGAAATACTGCACGGTCTGGTGCCTGTCCGACGACCGGCAGGCGTATTTCACCTACCGCCCGCTGATAGGCAGCCTCACTACGACGGTCGACCTCGCCTTCGTCTACAACCAGAGCACCCAGAGTTATGACATCAAGGTCGAGCAGACCAAAGCGGAGTCGGCGAACATCACCGCGAGTGTCCCCGGCCAGAGCGTCCTGCAGAACGAAGAGCAGGGGTGCCTGTCCAGGCATGTGAAGGACTCCACGGCGCAGGCCATCAGCGCCATCGACTTCGCTCCGGGCGTCAGCAGCGCCCTTGGCCCGGTGCTGCGCAGCATTCCGGCCAGCGGCCAGCTCACCCAGGACATACGTTATGAGTTCGCGGTGGGGGACTCCGGGCTTGCCTTCCCCGGTGACAAGGGCATCGCGATCGGCGCCACCGGCCGGGTGAGCTACAAGGGAAACTTCTACCCGGCGCAGCCGCCTCCGCCGCTGCCGGTGCCGCCGGTCCCGGCCGGAGACCACCATCTTCAGGCGTACGTCTCCGACTACGAGATCAATGCTTTGCACTGGGCGTTCTTCCAGGCCGGGTTGCTGAACACCACGGTGTACCCTGCCGATCTGCCCTATCCCGACGCGCTGAAGGTCAAGACCTACGTGGACCTGATCCCGGCGTTCAAGCCTTACCAGAGCTTCGCCATGAAGGCCAATATCAATCCCAAGCAGCCGCCGGTGAATGCCTTCCAGCAGGTCTATGAGTTCACCGCTACGGCGATGCGGTCGCTTGAGCAGAAGCTGCCCGCGACCGTCTACCAGTCGATCACAGGCCTCGGTGGGAACGGCTACGTCAGCCTGGAGGATTTGAAAGACGACCTCGCGGGGGCTGGCGTCGCTGAGACCTACTACCGGGACATCGAGGACGCTACCAAGGCGATGGGCATGGTGGTGACCCAGAATCTCGGGTTCACCCTGACCATCGAGAACGGCGCCGATCCCGGGCCCAACGTGGTCTTTAATGTCAGCCGTACGGACATTCTGCGGGATCTGGGCCTGGGGGAGACTGGTGGGGCGCAGACGCTCAAATATTCCTTCCGGCCGGTCAAGTCGAAGGCGACGTTCGTTTCCAGCACCGTCCCGAATTTCAACGGCAGCATGTTCGGCACCATCATCTGGCCGATCGCTGGGGAGTCACGCTACACCGAAACGCTGAAGGAGATGGGCAATACGGGTGTGCCCATCCCGATCATGGCCGGGTTCCATTTCCTGTTCAAGGAGGCAACCCTGAGCATTCAGGAGGGCTACGTCTCGATCCTCGCCCAGGTGGCGCTGAACCGTACTGCCTTCATGTCCGACTGGGCCCGCGGCCGGCGCGAAGGCGAGCCGGTCAGGCCGGTCTGGCAGGGCTTCCGCGCGCTTGCCGTTTCCGCTTGACAAGGAGGATTGATGCAGGCCCTGACTCTCGCCATCAGCCCGGCCGGTGTCGCCTATTTCACCCAGCAGTATGCTGTCAAGGACCTGTCCAGCGCCCTGAGCAAACTGAGCCCGCCGGACCGCAGGCCGCAGGTCCCTGACTTCTGGAACGGGCCGTTCACCCTCTATTCCAACATTGCGATCTCGCTGAGCAATGGCAAGCTGACCGGTTTCAACCCTGCCTACCAGAGTGTGACGCAGGAACCTGGCGGGAAGTTCAAGGTCATCCTGCTGGCCGGCAGCTTCACTGCGGAATACGCCTGGCATGAGAAATATCGTGAGGGCCACCTCAATCCGAAGATCGGATGGAAGTTCTACGACCGGACGGGAGACTTCACCTACCGTCCGCAGATTGGCAGCCTGACCACCACGGTCGACCTGGCTTTCGTCTATAACCAGAGCACCCAGAGTTATGACATCCAGGTGGTGAAGACCAACGGGACACCCGCGAACGTCACCGCCAACATTCCCGGCCAGAGCGTCCTTCAGAATGAAGAGCCGGGGTGCCTATCCTCCCATGTGAAGGACTCCACCGCGGAGGCTATCAGCGCCATCGATTTCAGCCAGGCCATCAGCCGTACCCTTGGCCCGCTGCTGCACACCATTCCGGCCAGCGGCCAGCTCACCCAGGACATCCGTTACGAGTTCGCGGTCGGGGACTCGGGAATCACCTTTCCCGGTGACAAGGGCATTGCGATCGGCGCCACCGGCCGGGTGAGCTACAAGGAGAAGTTCTACCCGGAGCCGCCACCTCCGCCGCTGCCGGTGCCGCCGGTCCCGGCCGGTGACCACCACCTGCAGGCGTACGTCTCCGACTACGAGATCAACGCTTTGCACTGGGCGTTCTTCGAGGCCGGGCTGCTTAACACCACAGTGCGGCCTGCCGATCTGCCCAACCCGGATGTGCTGAAGGTGAAGACCTATGTGAACCTGATCCCGGCGTTCAAGCCCTACGGCAGCTTCGCCATGACGGCCAGCATCAAGCCCCGGCAGCCGCCGGTGAATGCCTTCCAGCAGGTCTGGGAATTCACCGTAGCGGCGATGGATCTGCTCATGCATAAGCTGCCCGCGAACGTCTACCAGCTGATCAAGGGCCTGGAGGGAGACGGCTACGTCAGCCTGCAGGACCTGAAAGACGACCTGGCGGCGGCTGGCGTCGCGGAGACCTACTATCCGGCGATCGAGGACGCCACCAAGGCGATGGGCATGGTGGTGACCCAGAATCTCGGGTTCACCCTGACCATCGAGAACGGCGCCGATCCCCAGCCCAACCTGGTCTTCGACGTGAACCGTACGGACATCCTGCGGGATCTGGGCCTGGGGGAGACCGGCGGGGCCCAGACGCTCAAGTACACCTTCCGGCCGGTCAAGTCGAAGGCGACGTTCGTTTCCACCACCGTCCCGAACTTCGACAGCCGCTCGTTCGGTGACATCATCTGGCCGGTCGCCGGGGAGCCTCGCTACACCGACACGTTGCAGAAGATGGGGGAGACCGGTGTGCCTATCCCGATCATGGCGGGATTTCATTTCCTTTTCAAAGAAGCGATTCTGAGCATTCAGCAGGGCTATGTTTCCATCCTTGCCCAGGTGGCGCCGAACCGCACCGCATTCATGTCCGACCCGGCCCGTCGCGGCCGGGCCGGAGGCGAGCCGGTCAGGCCGGTCTGGCAAGGCTTCCGCGTCCTGACCGCTGCCAAGGTCAGCTAGCCCAGGCGGCTAGCAGAGGAATGCCATGAGCGGAGGCCCAGGACAGTTCGCGGGCAAGACGGCTTTCGGGTCGTCGCAGGGCGGCGCGGCGGTCTACCTGACCACCTTGACCATCAAGAACTCGCCGCTGGAGCTGCCGGCGATGTCGGCCACCGGCATCACCGGCAAGGAGCGCTGCATCCTGTACGCGCGGCCGGGCGGCAGCCTGCGTATTCAGATGGGGGAGAACCTGCTCTGGATCGGCTTCCTGGCCGACCTGGGCTGGCTGGTGCTCACGGCGGACGCCGGGCAGGCAGTGGACCTGGTCCTGGCCGGGAACCCGCCCGGGCAGCGGTGGCAGGTGCACACCCCCGATGGCCTGGCCACCGTGATGTACACGCTGAACTACCCCACCCCCATCCTCACCATCAACTCGGGCCCCGACAGCTTCGACACGTTCGAGCCACACGTAGTGACGCCCTCCCTGGACCAGATCCGCCAGGCAAAGGTGTGCCGGGACGGGGATTTGCGATCGGTCTACCTGGCCGGCCAGGACATGTCCGGGGTCGACTTCACCGGCGCCAGCTTCACCGCTGCCAACCTGGCCGGCGCGGTTCTCGACAAGGCGACCCTGACCAGGACTGGCTTCCAGGGGGCGACGCTCACCGGCGTCCGCCTTGACGGAGCGGTCCTTGAGCAGGCCGACCTCAGCGGCGCGAAGCTGAACGGCACGGCCTGGGGCAGCCCGGCCCAGGCCCGCCGGATCGTGCTGACGAACTGCTCCGCCCGGGGGGCCACCCTGGGCGGGCAGCCCGCCCCGCTCGACTGCACCGGCGCGAACCTGGCCTCCGGCGACTTCACCGGCGCGGATCTGCGCGGCCTGCTGCTGACCGACGCCCAGGCCGGCGGCGCGATCCTGGTGGGCACCCGGCTCGACAAGGCCGTACTCGACAACGCCAACCTGACCGGCGCGATAGCGCAGCGGGCCGTGCTGCGGGGCGCTTCGCTGCGGAACGCCAGGGCTCAGGGGGCCTCGTTCGTCCGGGCCGACCTTTCCGGTGCCGATCTCACCCGGGCGCAGCTGGGAGCGCGAGCGTACCTGTTCGCCTTGCCGGGCTCGTTCGCAAGCCAGCTCGACAAGATACCCTACGTAACGCCGGACCTGGTCAAGGCCTTCGCCGGTCACGGGGTGACCCTCTCGCCAGAGGATCCCGTGATCGTGCTCATGGTCGGCAAGCGCTGGCAGATCGAGGACGTCAACGGACCCTACGATCTGCTGGCCAACGCGGGCGGCACCATCGATGTGTTCTCGGCGCATCCGGGCCAGCGCCCGGCGGTGCTGCGTGGCGCGGTCTGCGAGGGCACACGGGCACCGGGGGCCAACCTGTGCGGCGCCGACCTGCGCGGCGTGCAGTGGTTCACCTCCGGCGCCACCCTGGACCACGCCGACCTGGAAAGCGCCAGCCTGGCCGGCAGCATGCTGGTGCAGACGGACTTCACCCAGGCCTACCTGTCCGGTGCCGACCTGAGCGGATGCGTCCTCGTGCAGGCGGTCTTCCGTGCCTGCCTGCTATCGCCCGGCGCCAGCGGGCAGGCCTTCTCGCTGGAGGGCTCGCAACTCCAGGGCGCCGACTTCCGCGACGCCACGCTGCTCGGCGGGCTGCTGGTCGACGCAGCGGTGGCGCTGCCGCAGGGCGTGCCGCTGTTCAGCCTGCCCAGCTCCGATTCCGGCAAGCTGACCCCGCAGCGCCTCCATGAGCTGTCGGCAGCCTTCGCCGAGGCCGGCTACCCGCTGGGCACGGCCCCGGCCGTCACCGAGATACGGATCTGGCTGCTGGACAACCGCGCCGACATCAATCCGTCGGCGCCACGGGTATACCGGGTGCAGACGGTGGCCGGGCAGTTGCGTGTCTTCGACGACCAGGCAAGCAGATACCTGTTTGCACTCCGCGCGGGCAGCGGCGGCCTGCTGAACAGCCCGGCGGCTCCGCCCGCGCTGGTCGCCGAGTTCAGCCAGAACGGTTACTCCCTCGCGGCGCAGGCGCCGATCACGCCGCAGAGCTACTGGGAGATCCGCTCCGGCCCGGACGCGCCGCGGGCAGCCCCCACGGCCTACCCGGCCATGCGCGTGCTCCCCGGCGCCGAGCGCCTGCCCGTGTACGGCAGCGTCCTGGTAATGCTCCGTGACTGGCCGCAGTTCCCCGCCGGTCTGGCTTTCACCGCGACGACAGCCCTTGAATCCGCGCTCGACCCCGCCAGCCTTACCCCCAGCGGCTACCCCCGCGCCTGGGTAGACCAGGGATTGCTCGACTGGACCACAGCCATGACCGCCCAGCCGCCCCAGTAATGGTTCCTCGCGTGGGTACCCTGTCCAGGTGAATTCACCGACGATCACCGCAGATGCTGCGGGCACCTGGCAACTAGGCGACCTGACAGTCAACCGGCTGGGATTCGGCGCGATGCGGCTGACCGGCAACCGCCCGTTCGGGGACGGTGCCCCCAGCGACCGCGATCAATCGATCGCCGTGCTCCGGCGCGCTGTCGAGCTCGGGGTCAACCACATCGACACCGCCGCGTTCTACTTCTCCCCGCTCCGCTCGGCCAACGAGCTGATCAACTCAGCACTCGCGCCATATCCCGACGATCTGACGATCGTGACCAAGGTAGGCCCCGGCCGCGACCCGTGGGGAGAATGGTATTCGGCCACCCCCGAGCAGTTGCGCGGCCAGGTCGAGGAGAACCTCCGCCAGCTCGGGCGCGACCACCTCGACGTGGTCAACCTGCGCCGGATGCGTCAGGACTCCATTGCCGAGCACTTCGGCGCCCTCGCCGAGCTGCGCGACGCTGGCCTGATCCGGCACCTGGGACTCTCGGACGTCACGACCGCGCACCTGGCCGAGGCGCTGGCCATCGCCCCGGTCGTCTGCGTGCAGAACAGGTTCAGCCTGGAGGTGCCCGAGCACGCGGACGTACTGCGCGACTGCCACGATCGGGGCATCGCGTTCGTGCCGTTCTTCGCCATCGCCGGGGACCGGCGCGCGAGCGGCGGCAGCGGCACCGAAGCCGCCTCCCTGGTCGAGGTGGCACGCCGGCACGAGGCTACCCCCGCCCAGGTCCGCCTAGCCTGGACCCTGCACCAGGCCCCCAACGTCCTGGCCATCCCCGGCACCGGCAACCCCGGCCACCTCGCCGAGAACGTCGCCGCCGGCGCGCTGCACCTCACCGGAGAGGACCTGGCCCTTCTCGCCTCAACAGCCTGACCGGGCTTGGCTGGCCGGCCGGTTACTCGAAGCGGACGCTGGCGGGAGTGGAGATGCGGCCGAGCAGCGGCAGTGTCGCGGCGATCACCGCGAGTGCCACTGCCAGTCCGGCGCCCAGCGTCGCGTAGTAGGTGCCGGTCAGGCCGGGGATCGGCGTGCCGGGGGGTGCCAGCCGGAGGACCGCTGTGGCGGCCATGCCATAAGCGATGCCGGCGGCGGCCACCATGGCGGCTACCAGCGGGACGATCGCCTCCAGCAGCACGACCATGGACAGTGTGCTCAGCGGCGTCCCGCCGACCCGCAGCAGTGTGAACGGGCGTTTGCGGTCCACCAGGCCACCGCCGGCCGACACAGCCAGGCTGCACCCGGCCACCAGGACGGTCAGGGCCACCGCGTAGTCGAACAGCTTCTGCGTCACCGCCGCCCGCTTGGACCTGATGGCGATCGCCTCACCGAACGTCCGCGGCGGGGTCGGCGCGGCGCCCGGGCTGGACGGCACCTGCGGCGGCGCGTGCGTGGCCAGGTAGGTACGGGCCCGCTCCAGGGTGGCGGCGTTGTCCACCCGGACCAGTACCGCCTTCAGCGGCAGCGCGGCCAGCGGCCCGGTGTAGGCCGGGTTGGCGTGGCTGACGAATGCCTTGGTGCTGTTGTGCGGGTTGTCGCTGGAGAGCAGGCTCCCGTCGGAGATTTGCACCGCCGCCAGGCTGGGCGCGCACTGCCCGAGGACGGCGAGCTGCCGCATCGCCGAGCAGCTCACCGCGCCGATGTACTGTCCCTGGTAGTTCGGGTTCGCCGCCACCTGCGGCAGCGAGTACAGCGAGTACACCGTGGTGCCGTGGATCGCCCGCAGCCCGTCGGTGAGAGTGGCCGCGGTCCGGGGCGTCAGGCCGGCCTCGTTCCGGCCGGCGAACGTGTCGAGCAGCACGTCGGACAGCGCGGCGGAGTTGGGCGTGGCGACGAGCGCGTCCAGTGTCGGCACCAGCACGCCGACGATCGTGCCCAGGAACACCGCGAGCGCCAGGCCGCGCACCGCGCGGAACGCCAGTTTCGGGTCGTCGGCCAGCCGCCGGGTGGCCAGCAGCAGCGACGCTCCGGTCAGCACCCGGCCGCACAGCCGGGCCAGCGCCGCGGTCAGCCACGGCCCGCCGATCACCAGGCCGATCATCGTCACCAGCAAGCCGGGGTACATCGCGATGCCGATCTTTTCGCTGCTGGTGGTCAGCGCGCCGGCGATGAACATCGCGATGCCGGCCGCCAGCGGCGCCAGCCGCCAGGCCGAGGGCGGCGGCGGGGTGGCTCGCCTGGTCACGCCGAGCGGGGAGATTCGTACCCTGCGCAATGCCAGCAGCGACGCGATCGCCGACGCCAGCGGCACCCCGGCCAGCAAGCCCAGGTACCCCCAGATGGTGGGGGTGACCGTACCGGCGAAGTACCTGGTCCCGGTCAGCGCTGCGCCGGCCAGCGCGGGCCTGACGGCCAGGAACAGGCCAGCACCGGCCACCGCGCCAAGCAAGGCGCTCACCACCGAGTCCACCGAGGCGATCACGCTGATGTCGCCGGACGTGGCGCCCACCAGCCGCAGCGCGGCGAACCGTTCCTCGCGGCGGGCCGCGGCCAGCCGGGTGGCGGTGCTGATCAGGATCAGCACCGGGAACAGGACAGCGAGCACCCCGGTGGCGAATGCGTAACGGAAGAACGGGGTGAACACCTCCGTGCCGGGCGCGGTGCTGATCGCTGTTACCCATCGGGTGCCGGGCAGCTTCGCCAGCACGGCGGGCTGGTATCCGACGTAGATCACAAGCTCGTCCGGGCCGGTCAGCGCCACGTTACCGATCGTGCCAGCGAGCCTGCCGGGGAACCTGCCGCCGAGCTGGCCGGCCGGCACGGTACCCAGCAGGTGCGCCAGGGCCGGTGAGGCATAGTACTGGCCGGGCACTGGAAGCTGGGAGATGCCTGGCGGCAGCGGCACACCTGGTCCGAGGGCGGCCAGGTCGAGCCGCTCGATCGTCTGCCCCTGGTAGAAGTCCACGCTGTAGTTCGCCGCGAGGCCGTGACCTGGCAGGGCACCAGGGAGTGCGGGAGCCTGCGTGCATTCCCAGCACGGCCGGCCGCTGCCGGCCTGGAACGCGTGGAACTCGGCGAGCACACCGAGCAGCAGCGTTACGCCAGCGGCTACCGCTACCGTGATCACCAGCAGCCGGGTCAGCGCCTCCCTGCCGCTGGCCAGCACGAGCTGCAGGCCGAGCCGGATCATGAGCGCACCGTCCCCACATCCGCCGTCACTACTCCGTCGCGGACCAGCACCTGGCGGTCGGCGTAGGCGGCGACCATGACGTCATGGGTGACCACCACCAGGGTGACGCCTTGCTCGCGGGTCAGGCCGGTGAGCAGGCCCATCACCTTCTCCCCGGTCAGCGAGTCCAGCGCTCCGGTCGGCTCGTCGGCGAACAGCGCCCGCGGCCTGAGCGCCAGCGCCCGCGCGACCGCCACCCGCTGCGCCTCGCCGCCGGACAGCTCACCGGTGCGCCGGGTGCCCTTGTCACCCAGGCCGAGCCTGTCCAGCCACTGCGCGGCCTGGCGGTATGCCTGTTTGCGGCCGGCCCGCTTCAGCACCAGCGGCAGCGCCACGTTGTCCGCCGCGGTCAGTTCCGGCACCAGGTTCCCGAACTGGAACACGAACCCGAACGCGGTCCGGCGAAGCCGGGTTCGCCCGGATTCGGTAAGGGTGTCCAGGCGCCGGCCGTCGAACCACACCTCGCCGGAATCCGGCGGGAAGATCCCGGCCAGGCAGTGCAGCAGGGTGGATTTGCCGGAGCCGCTCGGGCCCATGACGGCCAGGATCTCGCCCCGGGCCACGGCCACGCTGGCCCCGCGCAGAGCCGGGGTCTGCCCGAACGACTTGGCGATGTCGCGGGCCTCGAGCAGGGCGCCGCGGGTGTCGGCCGGAGTATTCATATGTCTCGCACCATTTCTCGAAGTTCGCTGAGCCGGGCGGCGGTGAGGTCGATCCAGCGCAGGTCCGCTTCCAGGTGGAACAGGCCGTAGTCGGCGAGCAGCGTGTCCACCAGCGACCCGGCGCTCTTGAACCGGGTCAGTTCGCTCATCCGCTTGATATGCGCGACGCGCTGCGCGTCCAGGTAGCTGTCGGCGGGGCGGCCGAGCATGAGCGCCAGCGTCACCTTGGCGAACAGTGTCGGCTGCAGGTGCGGCTCGGGCTCGGTCGGCGTGGCCAGCCACGTGTCGACCTCGGTAATCCCGGCCTCGGTGATGGAGTAGCGCTTGCGATCGGGGCCATCGCCGTGCTCGGGCGGCCCGGCGACCGCCTTACCGTCACGGGCCAGCCGGGCCAGGGTTGTATACACCTGCCCGAACGACAGCGGCTTGCCCCTGGCGAAGTAGCTGTCGTAGGCCCGCTTGAGGTCGTACCCGTAGCTGGGCTGACGCTCCAGCAGGCC
>DASXMU010000364.1:0-4764 GCA_036495485.1 Streptosporangiaceae bacterium | reverse complement strand
GTTCCCAGGCGGCGGCGCTGGCCGGTTCGGTGCGGGGGCTGAAGTTCTCATGAGCCAGATGCTGCCGGAGATATTCGAAGGGCTGGGTGGGGACGCCGCCCGGGCCATGGAGGACGCTGCCGAGGCGGACGCGGGCTTCTTCGAGCGGACCGCTGCCAACGAGGACACCGCTCTTGCGCGCATCGCTGCCGACGAGCGGCAACTCACCGGGCGGGCCGAGGCGATCGGCGAGAAGGGCACCGAGGACGCCGGTGCGGCGACGGGTCTCGACGGCTCCGCCGGGGGCGCGGAGCCCGGCGAGGGCGACCCGGGTCTCAACGATCCCGCCGCGGCATCGCGGTCCACGAGTGAGGTGCCGAGCTGCGGCGATCCGGTCGACGTAGTCACCGGTGATGTCTTCCTCGCCCAGGCAGATGTCACGCTGCCGGGCGTTCTGCCGCTCGTGCTGGAGCGGACGCACCGGTCGTCGTGGCGGGCGGGACGGTGGTTCGGCCGGTCCTGGATGTCGAGCTTCGATCAGCGGCTGCTGGTCACAGCCGACCGGATAACCGGATCGTTCGCCGATTGCAGGGTACTGACCTGGGCTGAGCTTAATGGATCTGACGGCTCACAGAGACTGCCGGTGACCGGGCCGGCCTGGCCGCTGCGCCGGAACCCAGACGATTCCTATACCGTGACCGATCCGCAGCGGGGCCTGACCTGGCGATTCGAGCGCAGCCCGGGCTACGACGGCGTCGCGTCGCCCGGGGGCCCGGGCGAACTGCCGCTGGTGGCTCTCAGCGACCGGGCCGGACACCAGCTGACGTTCAGCTACGATCCGGCCGGGCGGCCGGTCAGCGTCGGCCATTCCGGCGGCTATCACGTCCGGGTGACCGTGGCTGGCGGGCGCGTGACCGCACTGGCCCTCGGCGAGCATGGCGAGCTGCCGCTGGTGCGTTACGAATACGACGAGAACGGCGACCTGGCCGGGGTCGTCAACTCGTCCGGACAGCCGCTGCGGTTCAGCTACGACGGCGCCGGCCGGCTGGCCGGATGGCTTGACCGCAACGAGCGGTCCTACCGGTACAGCTACGACGACCAGGGGCGCTGCGTTCGCGCTGGCGGCTCCGGTGGGGCACTGTCGGGGACGTTCGGCTACCAGACTGGGCTCACCCGGTGGACCGACACGGCCGGAGGGGTTACCAGTTATGAGCTGACCGGCGCTGCCCGCGTCGCCGCGATCACCGATCCGCTGGGCAACGTGACCAGGTGGCAATACGACTCGCGCGGGCGCGTCACCGCCCGCACCGATGCGCTGGGCCGGGCCACCCGGTACGCCTACGACGAGCGCGGAAACCTCGTCTCGATCACCCGCCCGGACGGAGGCCAGGCGCGGGCCGAGTACGACGAGCGGTGCCAGGCCGTCCGCCTGACCGGGGCCGACGGCACCGTGTGGCGGCAGGAGTTCGATGCGCACGGCAACCGCACCCAGCTCGTGGCGCCGGACGGCAGCATCACGCGGTTCGGCTACGATGATCGCGCACACCTGGCTGCCATGACTGGGCCTGACGGCGCGGCGACCGTGGTGGCCTGCGACGCTGCTGGCCTGCCGATCGAGGTCACCAGCCCGGACGGAGCCCGGGCCGCTTACCACAGGGACCAGTTCGGCCGGGTCGCACGGCTCACCGGTCCGGGTGGTGAGGTCACCAGCCTGACCTGGACGATCGAGGGACGGCCCACCTCAAGGACGCTCCCGGACGGGGCGACCGAGACCTGGAGCTGGGACGGGGAAGGGAACCTCGCCCGCCACGTCAGCGAGGTGGGCGCGGAGACCCGGTACGAGTATGGCCCGTTCGACAAGCCCGTAGCCGTCTGGTGGCCGGACGGCGCACGCAGCGAGTTCGGCTACGACCACGAACTGCGCCCGACCCAGGTGATGCACGGCGGGCTCACCTGGAGCTATGACTATGACCCGGCGGGCAGGCTGGTCGCGGAAACCGACTACAACGGCGCGACCACGACCTACGTCACCGACGCGGCCGGGCAGCTCACTGGGCGGGTGAACGCGTCCGGACAGCAGCTCGCGTTCCAGTACGACGTGCTCGGCAACCTGGTCGAGCGCTCCGCGGACGGTGCTCTGACGACGTTCGGCTATGACCCGGCGGGCCGCCTGGTGCACGCGCGCAACGCCGACGCCGAGGTCCGGTTCGACCGCGACAAGCTCGGCCAGGTGACCGCCGAGACCTGCAACGGCCGCACGGTGCGGTCAGCCTACGACGCGGCCGGGCGGATCACCGGCCGCGTGACTCCGTCTGGGATGGTGGCCACCTGGGAGTACGACCAGGCAGGGCAGCCCGTGCTGATGACAGACGGCCGCCACGAGCTGCGCTTCGGCTACGACGCGGCCGGCCGGGAGACCCATCGCGAACTGCCCGGCGGGCTGACCCTCACCCAAGACTGGGATCTGAGCGGGCGGCTCGTCGCCCAAGCTCTCGCCGGTCCCCGGCAACCCGCCCTACCGGGTACTGGGCTTCCGGAAGGCCCCGGGCAGTTGCTGCAGCGCCGCGCCTACGCCTACCGCGCCGACGGATTCCCCAGTGGCATCGACGACCTGCTGGGCGGAAACCGAAGCCTCAGCCTGGACCCGGCGGGCCGGGTCACCGGGGTCACCGGGCCAAACTGGGCCGAGTCCTATAGCTACGATCAGCCCGGGAACCTCACCTCGGCCACCTGGCCAGTGCCGCCGCCGGGTCCCTCCGCTACCTGGCTCAGCACTGGCTCGCAGGGGCAGCGCGAGTTCGTCGGCACGCTGATCAGCCGGGCCGGCGACGTCCGCTACCGCCATGACCTGGCCGGCCGGGTCGTCAGCAGGCAGTGCGTCAGGGACTCCCGCAAGCCGGAGCCCTGGAACTACCAGTGGGACGCCGATGACCGCCTGGTCGCGGTCACCACCCCGGATGGCGCCACCTGGTCCTACCGCTACGACCCGCTGGGCCGCCGCATCGCCAAGCAGCGCATCGCCCCCGGCGGCCAGCCGTCCGAGCTGACGGAATTCTGCTGGGACGGCGCCGTACTCGCCGAACAGGCGGTATCCACCGCCCAGCACCAGCGGATCACCACCTGGACCCACCAGCCCGGCACCTTCACCCCGGTCGCCCAAGCCGAGCGCACCACCCTGCGGGACGCCCCGCAGGACCAGATCGACCAGCGCTTCTACGCCATCATCACCGACCTGGCCGGAGTCCCATCCGAGCTCACTGCCCCCGACGGCACCCTGGCCGGGCACCAGCAGCGCACCCTCTGGGGCGGCACCGTATGGAGCGGCGCCGGTACCCCGCTGCGTTTCCCCGGCCAGTACGCCGACCCCGAAACCGGCCTGCACTACAACAACCAGCGCTACTACGACCCCACCACCGGCCGCTACCTAACCCCCGACCCCCTCGGCCTCGCCCCCGCCCCCAATCCCTACAGCTACGTCCCCAACCCCTACATACTCGCCGACCCCCTCGGCCTCGCCCCTTGCGCTCCCGGGGCCGATCCCGCGCCGACGCGCATATATTCCGCCCGTGCCTTGTTGAGGATGGCGGGAGGTGACTCGTACCACAACTTCCCGGAGTCGTTCAATCAGAAGATCTTCGATGAGGGCCCGAGGACCGTGGTGCCTGATTACTTCAATAAGGCGAAGTCGTTGCTGTCGAATGATTCCATAAACTACACGCTTCCGGGGTCGATCAACGGAGTCGAGGGTCAGTATGAGATCTTTACCAGACCCTCTGTATCCGGGAAGGCTGAGTTGATTATTCACCGCTTCTTCAGGCCGACGCGGTAATGCTGATCCGCGATGCGCCGCCGTTTCCGGCCGCATACGAGGCGAGAGAGCTTGATGAGCTTCCTGCCGGCGCTGACGTCGTTGAGCTGGCACCGGAGGGGAACGGCGGTTCTGGCGGACTGATCTTCGAGGTCGATCCGCGAGCTTCCGGTCCATGGACGGGTGTTGCGCACGCGAACTCGATGAGAGCACGTGATGCGGTGTCTGGCCTGGTGACGACGCCGAACCCGGATGGGCTGTGCGTGCTCGCGCGCGGCACCGCCTACTTGGTCGATGTCACTGACCATAGCTATCGGTTCGTAGTCTCGTCGGCTCCAGTGACCGGAGTAGCGCCGGTGCTACGGGCGCGCCTGCTTGCGCTGGCGACTCCATGGGATGTCACCGGAATAGGTCCTGACGGCGTGATTTGGCGAACTGAGCGATTGGCCATTGACGGGCTGCGGCTGGATGAAGCTGATGAGACGAGACTTATCGGGGTTGCGGACCTTGAATCGGATGAGCCTCGCGAATTCGTGATCGACCTTCGCACCGGCGCGCACGAAGGTGGGGCAAAGGTTAGCTGGTGAGCTAGCCTCAGGCCCCGGCGCATCCTGGTGCGGCGGCGACTCTCATTTCTCCTGTTTACCGTAGATCATCAGCAGGTACTTCACCGCCGCCCCTCCCGGCTCTCCAGCTGGTCCCGTCGCAGAACGCCCAGGGTACGCAAAATCCCCGCTGTTCATCCACCGCCAGAAGATCACGAAGGAGCAACCATGCCAGCGTTCTGGTCAGCCGAGATCCGGTCGGCGGCGATCTCGCTCGGTGCCGCGACCCTGCACGAGGCGGGTGGCCAGATCGGGGTGCTGCCACCGCGGATCACTCGCATCGGGGCGGCCATGGCCGTCTGCGGCCCGGCCTTCCCCGTGAGCTGCCCGCCCGGCGACAACCTGCCGATCCACCAGGCGATCTACGCTGCC
>DASXMU010000363.1:0-12602 GCA_036495485.1 Streptosporangiaceae bacterium | reverse complement strand
AGTGCCGGATCCGGGGCAGTGCGCCGCTCAGGCCGGGTGACCGGCTGGGCAGGCGGGCCCGCGATCGAGCAGAGCAATGGTGATCGCGGGCTGGCCTTCGCCGCTACAGGGACCACGCCAGCGCGCCGCATCAGGGTGCGCACCTCGCCGGCTTGTGCCGGAGTCTGCAAGGTGATCACCACTCCACCCGCGCCGGCCCGGGCGGTGCGTCCCGACCTGTGCAGGTATGCCTTGTGCTCGGCCGGCGAGTCAGCATGGATGACCAGGTCGATGCCATCCACATGGATGCCGCGGGCCGCGATGTCGGTCGCCACGAGCACCCGGACCGCACCCGATGTGAACGACGCGAGGTTCCGGGTGCGGGCATTCTGTGACAGGTTGCTGTGGAGTTCGGTGCTGGGCACACCCGCGGCGGTCAGTTGCTTCGCGAGCTTTGCCGCACCGTGTTTGGTCCGGGTGAATATCAGCGACCTGTTGTCCCCGCCCGCCAGGGCGCGCACCACGCCGACCCGGTCCGCCGGTGCGACGGTGAGCAGGTGGTGGGCAATCTGGGCAGGTGAGGTGGGCGGGTCGACGGAGTGACGCACCGGGTTGTCAAGGAAGCGCCGCGCGAGGACATCGACGGCTCCGTCGAGAGTCGCGGAGAACAGCATCCGCTGGCCGCCGGCCGGGGTGAGCTCGAGCAGTCGCCGCACGGCCGGCAGGAACCCGAGGTCTGCCATGTGGTCCGCTTCGTCGAGCACACTGATCTCGACATCTCCCAGGCGGCAGTGGCCCTGCTCGATGAGGTCGGTGAGGCGCCCCGGACAGGCGATGACGATATCGGCACGTTTCCGCAGGGCGGCGACCTGCGGATTCTGCGCGGTTCCGCCGAAGATTGCCACTGTGCTCAGGCCCATGGCATCGGCTAGCGGTGCGAGCACAGCCTGGACCTGGCTGGCCAGCTCGCGGGTTGGCACCAGCACCAGTCCGCGTGGCTGGCACGCCATGGTATGGCCGCCCGTCAGCCGGGTGACCAGCGGGAGGGCGAACCCGAGCGTCTTACCCGAACCGGTGCGGCCGCGGCCAAGGATGTCCCGGCCGGCCATGGCGTCGGGCAGCGTGGCGGTCTGGATCGGGAACGGCGTGATGATTCCGGCGCTGGCAAGCGCTGTCACCAGCGGTGCGGGAACGCCGAGAGAAGCGAAGGTAGTGGCGGATGTGGGCGGGGGTGTCTTGGGGGCGCTGTGCCGCCGCCGCGCACCTTGAGGACGCCGGGCAGCATGAGTCTGCTCACTGAGCAAAGCTGGCAAAGATATCTCTTCCGTACTTAGGTGGCCGTATCGCAGGCCACCACAACATCCGTGGGAACCAGCTCACTCAGGAGCGAGGCACGGCCAGCGTGCCCTGAAGGCCTATGCCTTCATACTTGCCTGCCCACACTACAGCACGCCATGGCCGGCCCGGCCCGGCGCGATTCGGCAGCTCCACCCGGCCGGCGTGGAGCCGCCGTACCCCGCCCTTCTGCGCAGGCCGGCAGACGGTCTGCGTGGGATAGTGAAGGGAGGAGGCAACATGGACGTGTGGGTGACGAAGGACGACGGGACTGAAATCATCCGGGCCCGGGACATCGCCACGGTGAGCCTCGACTACAACGGGAACGTTACGGTGCGGCTGACCAACGGGGATCCCGCTCTGATAACGCTGGTCGGGCATAGGACGCACCACGACGAGCACCGGCCCGAACAGTTTCATCGCGAGCTGATCCGTGTCCTTGCCGAGCTGTCTGATGCGTCAGGTGCCCACCTGGTGCGGCCCGTGCATCACGAGGTACGCGGCTGGGAGTGGGTCAGCGAGCATCTGTAGGACATGACTGCGCGTAGGTAACGAGTTGCGAGTCGGCGAGGATCACTGAGGCCAGGTAGGCGCATACTGAAGACAATGAACGCTTACCACGCCCGTGCGCGGCGCCCCCTGCCAGGTAGCCCCTTCAACGCCGCAGAGACCGACCCGCCCGAGGCGGAGCAATACTCGGTCAACGACAAGGTGACCCATGACAAGTATGGCCTCGGCACGATCATCGCTGTTGAGGAGGGAGTGGGCGTGGTAATCGACTTCAGGTCTCATAAGCAGCGCCTGAGGACACCCTGTGCCAAGCTAGCCAAGCTCTGAACGTCCGGCTGTTCGCGTGCCGAGAGGCGGGATGCTCCCTGCGCCAGGTGACACCGCGCGCCTGCGCGGCTGAGGATGGCCACCGCCATCCCCCGTTCAGACGATGAACAGTGCGATTGCCAGATACTGGCAGGTTGCCGCGGCGCAGACAAACGTGTGAAAAACCTCGTGATAGCCGAACACCGACGGGCTGGGGTCGGGCTGACGGCGATGGTAGGCCAGCGCCCCGGCGGTGTACAGAACGCCGCCGGCAAGCATCAGTACCGCCGGCGTCACCCCGGCGTGGGCCCACACCCATGGCAGCGAAAGACCACCTACCCAGCCCAACCCCACAAATATCCCACCGGCCACCAATTCTGGTACGTTCATCCGCGCCATGCGGATCCCTGCCGCTGTCAGCGTCAGTGCCCACATGACGATCAGGCAGGTCAGCCCGAAGGTACCGCGGGCGGCGACGAGGAATGCCGGCGTTGCCGTACCGGCTATGAGAAAGAAAATCATCGCCTGATCCAGGCGCTGCAGACGCTGGCGCCCCGCCGCGCCCCAATTCCCCCGGTGATACAGCGCACTGATCCCGAACATTCCGCTGACGCTGGCCGCGTAGATGGCGCTGGCGGTGATCCGCGTGCCTCCGTGCTCGCGCACCAGCAGGAGCGTCCCGGCCACCAGCGACGCCTCGAACCAGATCAAGTGCAGCCAGCCGCGCAGCACCGGCTTGGTGCAGGCGTTATGCCCGGTGTCATACAGCGTGTCCGGCACCAGCGGCTGTGCCGCTACGGGGGGGTCTGTCATCGTCAGACTCTATCTCCAGCTCATACCCGGTGGCCCCGGCCTGGCCGGCGCATGCCATCCCAGTGTCACCCAAATCCCTTGCTGGCCGCCATGGGCATCGCCGATGATCGCGGCCATGGCAACGACCCGGCGAGCCGACATGTTCACCGCGGACGGCAAGCCGTCTGACGACGACCCGCGTGAGAACGGTCCAGCGTTGGGCGACGAGCGCACCACGCTGACCGAAGCCCTGCGCTGTCAGCGCCTCACGCTGGGGATGAAGTGCTCGGGTCTTGACGCGGAGGCTATGGCGCGGCGCTGCGCCGAGCCCGTCGACGATGTCGCTGCTGGGGCTGGTGCGGCACGCGTCAGGTCAGTGGGTTGATCCAGCGCAGGCCGGTGAAGCGGGCGAAATCAGTGTCGTTCGAATACATGTCCGCGTCGTATTCGAAGGCGAGTGCCGCGAGCTGGACATCCGTCGTCAGGTTGCCGCCTGTTCCCACTGTGCCCAGGAGGCTGAAGGCGGTGTCAAGGTGCCGTGGGCCTGGGACGAGATGGCTGACATTTGGCTGGTCAAGCCATGCGGTTTGGTACTCCATGGCGGCCTCGACGGTCAGCGGCGGGGAAAGCACCCGCGGATTGGTCGCTATCCGGATGAAGCCGAATATGGCCGGGGAAGCGAGGCCGATCTCCGCGGTGGAGTTGATCGTTTCCTCCCACCACGCATGGGCGCGCTTGTGCTGCGGGAAGTCCGACACCACCGCGTAAAGCAGCAGATTGACGTCCGGGACGATCACGGCCTGGGACGCTTCCCGACAGCAAGAATCGCCTCGTCTTCCAGCTCGTCGGCCAGGCGGTTGAAACCTGCCAGGTCGAGGCCGGGCTGCAGCGATGCCTCATGGACGGGAAGGTGGTAGGGCTCCCGGCGCGGCGGAGGCTGGGACAGGGCGTGCCGCAGGGCGTCGTTGACCACCTGCTTCATCGAGATCCGCCGGCGGTGGACGGCATCCTCGACGAGCTGGGCGACATCGGGGTCCAGAGTCAGGGTGGTGCGCATAGATACATCATAGTGCCCTCCAATTGGAGCATCAAGATGCCCTACCTGTCGCCACCCGGTCGGCATAGTGGCTACGGTGGTTCTGCCGGAGACGGCCGGCTCTCCAGGCAGACGGCAATGCCTGGAGCCGGTCGCTGGCTGGCAGAAGACCTTCACGCATGGCGGGTAGACCGAGGGGGCGGGCGACGGGTGACGACCAGCTCTGGCCGGGAGTCGCCTTACCAAGAGGCGGAGTACCGGCGGCTGCTCGCGGCGGCGCGGCGGTCGCTGGAACGCACCGGTGGCGAGCTGGCCGGATCGGTCAGCGTCAGCCACCCCACCGACGTGGAGCGCAAGGCGATCATCGGCATTACCGGGCACTACCGGGACACCCGGACGGCCAGGATTACAGTGCGCCTCACCGACCTGGACAGCGCAATTCGCGAGGTCACCGGGCGCGGCCTGCAAGAGCTGCTGGCCGAGCTCGGCGGGCCCGTGCGCAACCGCCCCGCCGAGAAAGCCGTGCTTGCCGCAGCGCGTGCGGAGGTCATCCGCGCGGCAGAGGCGAGTCCGCTGTATGCCTCCTGCGGCTGGTACCGGGACTGGCTGGCAGAGATCGCGGCGGACGGCAGCCTGACGAAGCTGATCAATCAGGGTGAGCAGGCATGGCTTGCGCAGGCGATCCGCGTGCTGGAGCGCCTGGCCGGGTGGGCCGGCGCGCCTGTCCTGCTGCCTGAGCTGGCCGCGGAGATCACCGGGGATACCAAGGCGCTGAACCACGGCACTGTCTTGTCGACGCTGACGCTGCGTGCACTGGCCATCAAGACGGGGGCAGGCAGGCCCGGGACGGCCGAGGATCGCAGGGATCTGTGGGAGACGAGCGATGTCGTGGTGGACGACCTGGCCAGCCGTGTGCTCGTGCTGAACATGCCGGCCGCAGGTCGCGGGCTGGGCGAGTGGCTTACCGGCGCAGCGCGGCTCGGCGTTCCGTTTTACATCACGTTGCACCAGCTCATGAAGCTGCCGCTGGCGATAAGCGGCGCGCTCGTGCACGTCTGCGAAAACCCGGCCGTGCTACGCCGGGCCGCCGCTGAACTAGGTGCGGGCTCGGCGGCCCTGCTGTGCGCGGAAGGCCGGCCGTCTGCAGCGTTTCACCAGCTCGCGGGCATTATCGTCAGCGGCGGTGGCGAGTTGCGTTATCACGGTGACTTCGACTGGCCGGGGCTTGCCATCGCTAGTTCGGTCATGCGCCGTCACGGTGCGCAGCCGTGGCGGATGAGCGCCGCCGACTACGTCGCTGGGATGCGAGCCGACGCCGAGTATGTCCGGCTGGCCGGGACGCCGCAGCCGACGCCGTGGGATCCGGAGCTCAGCGAGATCATGGCGGCGGCGGGACGCGTCGTATACGAGGAAAGCATCGCCAGTACCCTGATCAGCGACCTGTCGAGTGCAGGCTGACGCGCTGCCGCCCCAGGCGGGACGGCGCCGCTGGTCACCCGGCCGCGCTCAGGCCGCGGCGGTGATCGTCCGCCGGGTCCCGGGCGAACCGAGCGCCGCGGACAGTTCGCCCACCTCGTCGGCGAGGAGCCGCGCTCCGTCCCACACCAGCAGCAGTGCGCTGACGGTGTGCTCGATGGGAGAGTGCGCCAGGTCGTAGTGTGCGGCGGCGCGGACGGCGGCCTGGGTTGCCCACAGGTCATAGCCCGTCATGAACAGGTCCAGGTCGAACTGTGCGGCAAGGCCCATCAGCTCGCCGCGGCCAGTGTCGTCCACCCCGGCGAACGCCTCGTCGAGGGCGAGCAGGCGCGGTGCGTGTGGATGTGCCGAGTTCAGCATCGCGTGTGCGGCGGCAAACAGCGGCAGGTGCAGTGAGACGGACTGCTCGCCGCCGGATAGCCGGCTGTGCCGCGCCCGGGTCAGTTTCTCCTCGCCCCCTTCGGGGCTGACCATCTGGAACACGAACTGCCGCCAGCGACGGTAGTCCAGTACCTGGGCAAGCAACTCCCGGTAGGGAAGGTCACGATGCCGGGCACGGGCGGTCTTGATCTGCGCGGCGAAATGGCCGCGCATCCGGGCCAGGGAATCTGGGTTGAGCCGGGAGGCGTCGGCGTCCAGCAGCCCGCACACCGCGCGCTGTTCGTCGTCGAGCCCGTCCGCCAGCAGCCACCGTACGCCGACCGTCTTGCCCGAGGACATCTTCCGTGACCGCATCTCGGTGTTCATCTGGCTGATCAGGTCCCTGGCGTCCACTGTCCGCTCGTGGATCTGCTGCGCGAGCCTGGCCAGCAGTGCGTCTTCCAGGATGCGCTGCTCGGACTCGGTCAGCAGCAGCTGCTGGTCGCGGCGGGCAGCCGCGATCCGCTCCGAGAACGCGCCGACGGGGAGCAGGCCTTGCTCATCGGCGATGCGGACGACGATGATGCCGTCGGCGCTGTCCCACTCCGGGTGGTAGTCCTGGCCGGCCGCGGCCAGCTGGGTCTGCAAGTCCTCCAGCGCCCTGGTGAGGCGGGTGGTGGAGATCTTCAGCGACGTCTCAGTCGGCGTGAGGTCGCGGGTGACCTCACAGATCGCCTCGTGCACGTCGATGACCGACTGCAGCAGGCCGTCACCGGCCCAGTCCGCCTCTTGCGCCGGCCAGGCCAGGCCCGGCGGGCATTTCAGCACGTCCAGCAGTTCCCTGGCGGCGAATGGCGCGAGACCGCGGGCGGTGGCCCGCTCCTCTTCCAGGGCGACGTCGAGGGCGCGCCTGCCGCTGGCGATCCGCTCCGCCACGGCGCTGACGGCCTTGATGGCCTCGATCTCGGCGTTCCGGGCGGAATGCCCGGCCGACTGAGCGGTGGCGATGCCCCGTTCGGCTTCTTCGATCTGCGCCATCACCTCCTGGGCCTGTTTGCCGACGGTGCCCCGCAGCGCAGCGAGCTTGGCGGCCTCCTCTGTGTGCCGTCGGCGGGCTGCCAGTTCGGTCTCGGCGCAGGCGCGCTCCTCATCGGTGGCCTGGTCCAGCCGCTCGCGGGCTGCGGTTGCGGCGCCGCGTTGCTGCGTCTGTTCGCGGCGGCGGCCGGTCAGGTCGGCGGCGGTGGCCTCGAACCGCCGGGCAGCGGCCTCCACCAGGTCGGCCTGGTTCCATTCGATGCCATGGTCGATGGCGGTGCGGCGGAGCGACCGCTCGGTGACGGTGCAGGCGGCTACCGACTCGTCGTAGCCGGACTGGGCGCTGTCAGCGCCTGCGCTGGCCGAGCGCAGCTCCCCGACGGCCTGGGAGTGCGCGCGCAGTGCGGCGCCGATCGCGGTGGTACGGGGCAGCGCGGCGCGCGCCTGCGCGAACGCGGCCAGTGTCCCGGCCAGCCCGGCGGCCCTGCGGCCGGCAGTGGCCAGCAGCTCGTCCAGCTCGGCGATCCGGGCTTCGCACTCGGCGATGCGCGCCGCCCGGCGGCGGGCCCGGGCGGTCGCTCCGATGTACTCGGCGTGGTCCTTGTGGTGCGCACCGGCGGTGACACCGTGGGAGTAACGGCCGTCGGCACCGATCACGGCGGCGCAGGAGAACAGCTCGCTGCCGCGGCCGATGGAGGCCAGCACGGCGCCGATCCGCGCGGCAGGCACCGGGGTATCGTCCTCGGCCTCCAGCACGTCGGCCAGGCTGGGTCCCTTCGCCGGCGCACCGGGGACCAGGTAACCGTCGCTGTCCCCTGCGGCGGGATCGTGACTGTCTGGCGTGATCCAGGCATCCAGCATCCCGGTGGCTTCCAGCGCCGCCTCGATAGCGGCGGCCTGCGTTTCACCGATGCCGCCGGCGAAGCGGACCAGCCGCCACAGCGGTGCGCCGTGGCGCCCCGACCGGCCGGCGGTGCGTCCGGGGTGGGCCGGTGGCGCGTCGTCGCGTTGCGCGGCGATCTGTTCCCGCTCCCCGGCGATCTGGCCGCGCCGCTCCTGCGTGCTGGTGATCTCGGCGCGCAGCCGCGCCTGCTCGTCACGCACGGCCTGCTCGGCGTCCGCGGTCGCGCTGGTGAACACCGACTCCAGAGTGGCGGCGTCGGAGTCGCCGAACACCTCGATGGCCACGCTGAGTCCCTCGGCCAGCTCCCGCATCGCTGTCTCGCCAAGCACATCGGCGTGGTCGGCCGCCCACCGCGCCAGCGCGGTCTGCGCGTCAGCGCGGGCGCCAGCCACCGCATCGGCAGCGGCCTGCTGCGCCTGCCCGGCCGCTGTCACCGCCTCCAGCGCCCGGTCCAGCGTGAGCCGGGCCAGATCGCGGGCGTGCTCGGCCCTGCGGTGCGACTCCAGTGCTGCCCGGACGGCGCGGACGGCCTCCAGCCTGGCTGTGACACGGGCGCCTGCCCGTTCGGTAAATCCGCCGGCCTCGACGTCGGCGGGCTGCCAGCCGATCCCGGCCTCGGCGGCATGATCGGCGAGTTCAGCCGCGGTACGCGAGACCACCGCCGCACAGTCGGCGAGTATTGCCGCAGCTTGTTCGGTGTCGGCGCGGGCGCGGGCTGTCGCCGCGCGGCGCCGGGTGAGTTCGGCGGTGGCCTCGGCGGCGGTCTGCTCGTTGGTGCGGACAAGGCGTTCGAGGTCGGCGAGTTGCTCGACCGCCTGGTAGGCGCTGCTGGACTTTAGCTGGTCGTACCGGGCGCGCAGGCCAGCCAGGCTGTTCTCAGCTTCCTCCCGGCGGGCCTGCGCCTCTGCCTGCCCGGCTTCGGCGCTCGTCAGGGCCGTGATGTCGCCCGCGAGCTCGGCGCGCCGCTGTGTGCTGGCCGCGCGGCGGCGGGTGAGCGCGTCGGCGGCCGACCGGGCGTGGGTGCGCAGGTAGGTGGTGTAGGAGGCGAGGAAGGCGCGGGTTGCCTCGTCGGCGGCCGTCAGCCCCTCCAGTGTGGTGGCCACCGCCTCCATGTCGTCGAACGAGCGGGCCGCCTCGGCGATCAGGTCGTCGTCGACCGGGCGCAACCCGTCGGTGAGCGTGTCCGACAACTTCACCGGGTCGAGGTTCTTGGCTAGCTGCGGCCGCCGCAGCGTCAGGATCAGGGTGAGGAGCTGTTCGTAGCGTTCCTTGCCAAGGCCGAACAACCTCTGGTCGACGGCGGCCCGGTAGTCGGTGGAGGAGGTGTGCAGGCTCGGCTCTCCGATCTCCTCGGCGAGCTGCTTGCGGGTCATGGGCCGGTCGTCGCCGGTGATGAGGGAGAAGTCCGCGCCGACCCGGCCGTCGGCGACGAAGTGCCAGCGGACCGGCGTGTCGCGGTGCCTGGCGGCGTGCAGGCCGACGCCGATGGTGACGGCTTCGCCGGTATCGCGATGCCGCAGCTCCAGCCACACATAGCCGACCGCGTTCTCACCGCCGCGGAACAGGAGGTTGGATTTCATGGTCCGGTCCTCGGCGGCGAACGGGTTCAGCCGCTTCGAGTCGATCCGGCCATCCAGCACGAACGGGAACAGGACCTCGAGTGCCTTGGTCTTCCCCGAGCCGTTCGGGCCGCGCAGGATCAGCCAGCCGTCGGCGAAGCAGAACTCCTCGTCCCGGTAGTCCCACATGTTGATGATTCCGGCCCTGGTGGGTTGGAAGCGGTTCACGGGGAGCCTTCCTTCGCCGTCGTCCTGTGTCGTGCCGCCGGTGTCATCACGCAACCGGCGGCGGGTTCTTGATCTGTACGGTGACGCTGCGGTAGCGGGCCAGCAGGGGCAGCACCAGAATGCCGCCGTCGACCTTCGCCACCAGGCCCACCGAGGCAAGCAGCGCGACCGCCTCGGTCAGCAGGCGGCCCGGGTCGGCGGCCTGCTTCTCCGCCATGCCGGCGCCGAAGTCCTCGACCAGCTTCCGCAGCTCGGTGCGCAGCCACATCTCGCTGAGGAACGGATAGACGACGTCGGCAGCCTCGCCGCGTTCCCCCGGTCCTGGGCCGGTCATGGGCTCACCGGCGCCGGCCTCCGGACGCCATGCCGGTCCGCTGAGCAGGCCGGCGACGCGGCCCCGGTCCGGCAGGGCCGCGTCGATCCGCCGGGCTGTTTCGGCGAGCCGTTCCGCGGCGGTGGCCGCAGGAAGCCGTTCGATCCTGGAGCTGTGGTGCCGCAGGTAGCCGGCGATCCGCGCGCACAGCAGCAGTGCGGCCTGCGCGACGGTGCCAGTCGAAGGGAACGTCACGTCGGTGAACCGCTGCCCGGCATTGACCAGGGCCACGCCTTCGGCGCGCCGTTCCAGGCCGAGGCCGGTGAGCCGTTCGACGTCCTCGGCGAGGTTCCCCGAGCGGAGCTGGCCGCGCAGCTCCTCATCGACGTCGGCGTAGTAGACCACCGGGTGCTCCAGGACGAGCCGCCGGGCGCGCCGCGCGTTCACCCGCCGCCGTGCCTCCCGCCCCTGCGACAGTGCGGGGCCTCCGCCAGGCCCGTCCAGCAGCTCGGTGACCGAGTTCAGGTGCTGCAGCACCCGGCTCGGTGCGTAGATGGCGCCGGCCACTTCGCGGTCGATGTCGTACAGCGCCTCGGCGCGCTCGGGGTCGTTGACCCAGTCGATCGCCGAGCCGTCGGCCATCTGCAGAGCGCCGCGCGCCTCCAGCCAGGCGACCGCATCCACGAACCGGTCGCGGTCGGCTTTGCGGCCGGTGTCCATGCCCAGGCCGTCGATTCGCCCTGCCTCGGCGGCGACCGCGTCCGCCAGTTCGCTGAGTGCGATCTGGGCGCCGGAACGGCCCAGCGCGGACAGCGCCAGCACCAGGTAGGCGTAACGGCGGCGGTCGAACGGCCGCCGCGCACGGGTGACCGCCGGGCGGGTGCCATCCAGCATGTCCTGCACCCGGCGCAGCCGGATGGTGTCGCCGCTGGCCAGGAGTGTGTAGCCGAGGACTTCGCCGAAGTCGGCCCGCAGCTGCCTGACCCATTTGCGCACGACCGGAAGCGCTGTCTTGTCCGGATACGACGCGGTGATCAGCGGATGGCGCAGCACCAGCCGCGCTGCCCGCTGATATTCGGCCAGCTCGAAGGTTCCGACGTCGGCGGCGACTCTCATCCTGTGACCTCCACTGCCAGGCCGTCGAGATGCAGCCGGCCGCGGACCGTGTGCACGGTCGTGGATCCCGGAGCGGGCCGCAAGGTGAGCCGGACCCCGTGCGCGGACCCGTTCGCCCTGGCGCTGACCGGGACCCGCGCGGACAACGCCACGTCCAGCAGGCTGAGCAGCGCCTGAGTCTCCGGCTCGTCCAGCACCCTGCCGTAGACACCGTCGCCGGCCAGCGCTGCCGCCGCGGCGCGGCGCTGTGCGGTCGCCTTGAGCTGGTCGGCGCGCAGCCGCTGCCTCTCCTCGTCGTTGCGCTGGATCCGGCCGGGCCCGCGCAGCGCCGCGGCCTTGCCGTTGCGCACCAGCGTCCGGGACAGTTCCACCGGCTCGGCGCTCCACCACGACAGCGAACTGCTGGCCGCGTCGGCGTCCTCGTGCGAAGCCGAGACATGCCGGGGTGCGCCGAGACCGAACACTGCCTGGAACAGCGCGTGGGCGTCGTCATCGGCCGGGCAGGCGGTGAACCACTGCGCCAGATGGCGTAGCTGGCTCTCCCTGCTGACCCCGCCGCGGCGCGATTCAGTGACCAGGCGCAGCAGTCCGGTGATGTTGGCGATCGCGGTGACCGTGGCGTCCTGCAGGCGTTCGGCCTCGCTGTGGCGTCCGGCGCCGAACCAGTGCACCAGGCCACCCCAGCGCGCCCGCCAGTCCGCGACCCGTTCCTCGGCACCGCGGAACAGCGACTCGTCAGCCTCCGCGGCGAGCCGGGCGAGCCGCTCGGTACCGGTGGCCTCCACCTCGGCGACCGCAGCGGCCAGCAGCGGCGCGAATCGGGTCAGCTCGGAGTGGAACTCGCGCATGTGGGTGAGCAGCGCGTCCTTGTGCGCGAGGAAGACCTCCGGCCGGGTGTCGTTGGTCCGCGCCAGGTCGCCAAGCATCAGGTAGAACCGGGCGGCGCGCTGCGCCATGTCCGCCAGCACCCCGTCCAGCCGGGACAGCTTCCTGTACACCTCGGCTGCGTCAGCCGACCGCGCGGCCTCGGCCAGCGTGACCAGGTCGGCCAGGATGTCCGGGAAGACCAGCCGGGACAACTGCGCGTCCTCCAGGCTGGCGCCGAGCACGTCTTCCACCGCGCGGTAGGCCCGGTAGCCCGCCTGGGTGAACTGGTAGATGTAGTGCCGGTTCCGGTACTCGGCCAGGTTGGCGGCGCGGGTGCCGTCATAGGAACGGTCAAGAACTTGCCATTCGGCTAGCGCGTCAAGGAGTGCCTGCACGTCCCCGACCGTGCCCGCCTCGGGGTGCTCCCCGGCGAGGCTGTCCAGCATGGCCTGCGCGTCCGAGGCGTGCACGAGCACCTGGTAGTTCACCCGCGCCCGGTCGAAGGCTCGCAGCAGCCACAGGTACTCATATCGCTTCTCCGCAGCCGCGAAGTGGAACAGCCGCAGCCTGTCGTCCGCGGTGAACGCATCGATGCCAAAGGCATCGGTATTGCCACCGCCCTCACCGTCTCCGGGACCGGCGGTTTCGGAACTGGCCGTCGTCATGGGCTGATTATTCCGTGAGCTTGTGACATTCGGGGCGGTTCGCGCGCGGCACAGCGGCGGATGACGCATGACGGCAGGTCACCGGCCTGGCGCGCCACGAACCCGCCCGGACCGGGCGTGT
>DASXMU010000362.1:0-2192 GCA_036495485.1 Streptosporangiaceae bacterium | reverse complement strand
AAGCCGGTTCGCCTGGACATACGGCTGAGCGGAGCCCGCTCCGGACGTGCCCCTTATCCGGTGTCCGCGATGTCGGATCTGGGCTCGTTCACGCTGGATTCCACCGGCCGGGCCGTTGGCGCGGAGGTGCGCGGTACCGTCCACTGGCTGCCTGCCAGCGACGTGGCTGCCCGCGCGCTGCTCACCGAGCCGGGCGTGCGCGGCCGGCTTCCGGTAGCGATACCCGGCACGGACGCGGTTGCCTGCGCGTCGGACAACGGCGGCGAGGACGGTCTGGACGTCATCCCCACTGATGGCTCGGCGGCGAAGCGGATCGGCCATGGCGAGTTCGGCCGGATCGTCGAGCTAGCGGTGGCGCCGGATGGGCGCACGGCAGCGGTGGCCTGTGCCGACTGCCGGCTGCTGACGGTGGCGCTGGAGGGCGAGCCGGTCATCACCGAGATCACGCGCAGCGCCAACGAGGCGGTCGCGGGCCTGGCATTTTCTCCCGACTCCGCGCTGCTCGCCTGGTCGCAGGTGTGGCGCCCCGACCGCGGTTTCTCGCAGATACGGCTGGCCCGGCTGGCCGACGGCACCGTCACCGACGTGACCCCGCTCCGGTTCGACGACACCTCGCCTGCGTTCACCCTGGACGGCAAGTACCTGGCGTTCCTGTCGAACCGCGCATTCGATCCGGTCTCTGACGCGCACAGCCTTGATTTCGGGTTCCTGCCGGGGATCCGGCCGTACCTTGTGACGCTGCTGGTCACGACGCTGTCGCCGTTCGCTCCGAAGCTGAATAGCCGTCCGCTAGATCCGGAAGGCCGCAGCGAGGTCCCCGCGACCGAGAGCACGGGCACGGAACCTCCGCCGGCCGGTCTCGACGTCGCTGGGCTGGCCGGGCGGATCGTGCCGTTCCCGGTGGCGGCCGGACGCTACGACAAGCTCCGCGCAGTTACCGGCGGCGTGGTATGGCTGGAACTGCCGCATGCCGGGGAGCTGGGTGAGGCCATGATCGGCGCGGACGAGGAGCACCCGCCATCCCGGCTAGTCCGCTATGACCTGGCTCAGCGCAAGCGCTCGGTCGAGGCCGGGGCCCTGGACGACTACGCGGTCTCCGCCGACGGAGCCCGGCTGGCTTACCGGACCGGGGAGTCGCTGAAGATCAAGCCGGCCGGCGAACCCGACGGGGAGGCTGTCAGCATCGATCTGGACCGGATCCAGGTGACGGTCGAGCCGCCGGCCGAGTGGACGCAGATGTACCACGAGACGTGGCGGCTGATGCGGGACAACTTCTGGCGCGCCGACATGGGCGGGGTGGACTGGCCCGCGATACGCGACCGCTACCGGCCGCTGCTCGACCGCATCGGCTCCACGGATGACCTGCACGATGTGCTACGGGAGCTGCAGGGCGAGACGCGCACCTCGCACACCGGGGTGATCCCGCCGGCTGCGGGCGGTGACCCGGCGCTCGCACAGAGCCTGCTCGGCGCCGACATCGAGCCCACCGGGGACGGGACCTGGCGGATCGCGCGGATCCTGCCCGGCGAGTCGTCGGTGATCGGCGCGCGCTCCCCGCTGGCCGCTCCAGGCGTCGCTGCGGCGCCGGGCGATCTCATCGTCGCGGTGGACGGGCGCCCGGTGGACCCGGACCTCGGCCCGAACGCGCTGCTGGCTGGCAAGGCCGGCAAGGCGGTCGAACTCACTCTCCGGCGCGACGGAACGATCCGGCGGGCTGTCGTGGTTCCGCTGGCGAGCGAGCACGCGACCCGCTATTACGACCTGATCGCCCGGCAGCGGGCCGCGGTCCGCGAGGCCTCCGGCGGGCGGCTCGGCTACCTGCGCATCACGGGTATGAACGCGCAGGGCTGGGCGGATTTCCACCGGGACCTGCACACCGAGTTCGGGAGAGACGGCCTGATCGTGGATCTGCGGGAAGCGCAAGGCGGCCACGCCTCGCAACTGGTGGCCGAGAAGCTCGCCCGGCGCTGCATCGGCTGGTACGTGTGCCGGCATGAGGAGCCGTCGAGCTACCCGTTCGAGGCACCCCGTGGGACGGTCGTAGCGATCACGGATGAGTACGCGATGTCCGGCGGCGACATCGTGGTTCAGGTGCTGAAGTCCTACGGCATCGCGACCGTGGTCGGCACCCGTACCTGGGGCGGCGTGATCGGCTGTTACTTCAACGAGCTGGCCGACCGGACCCTGGTGAC
>DASXMU010000361.1:0-31579 GCA_036495485.1 Streptosporangiaceae bacterium | reverse complement strand
CCCCCGGCTCGGCACCCAGCATGCCGGCCAGCCACTTGTCGGTCTCCGTGGTGCGGCGAGCACGGTCCGCCGCCAGCTTGCCCACCGCGGCTTAGAGCGCGTCCGGTCCACGTTCGCCGGTGAGGACTCTGACCACCGACTCGACCGGGACCGACCAGACCTTGCCGTCGCCGATCCTCACGGTATGGGCCGCCTTGACCACCACGCCGATCAGGTCCTCGGCGTCCTCGTCGTCGCACAGCACCTCGAGCCGGACCTTCGGCACCAGGTCCACCTGGTACTCGGCGCCGCGGTAGACCTCGGTGTGGCCGCGCTGCCTGCCGTACCCGGTCGCCTCGGACACCGTCATGCCGTGCACGCCGAACGCCTGCAGCGCCGCCTTGACGTCATCGAGCTTGAACGGCTTGATGACGGCGGTGATGAGCTTCACGCGACCACCTCCAGGACCGACCTTCGGTCACTGGGGTTTCGCCCGGCCATCCGCCATGTTTCGCCGCTGTGAAACGCGGTGGCCCGGTGTTAAGGGAGTGTTTCGGCGGCTGCTTACCCGATGATGGCGTCGACGAACGCGTCGGCCTCGAACGGGGCCAGGTCGTCGGGGCCTTCCCCGAGGCCGACGAGCTTGACCGGGACGCCCAGCTCGCGCTGCACGGCGATCACGATGCCGCCTTTGGCGGTGCCGTCGAGCTTGGTCAGCACGATCCCGGTGACGTCCACCACCTCAGCGAACACCCGCGCCTGGCGCAGCCCGTTCTGGCCGGTGGTCGCGTCGAGCACGAGCAGCACCTCGTCCACCGTCGTGCTCTTCTCGATCACCCGCTTGACCTTGCCCAGCTCGTCCATGAGCCCGGTCTTGGTGTGCAACCGGCCGGCGGTGTCGACGATCACGGTGTCCACGTGCCCGTCGATCCCCTCCTTGACCGCCTCGAACGCCACGCTGGCCGGATCCGCGCCCTCCCGGTCGGACCTGACGACCCTGGCGCCCACCCGGTCGCCCCAGGTCTGGAGCTGGTCCACCGCCGCCGCGCGGAACGTGTCCGCCGCGCCGAGCAGCACGGTGCGCCCGTCCCCGACCAGCGCCCGCGCCAGCTTTCCGCAGGTCGTGGTCTTGCCGGTGCCGTTGACCCCGGCGATCAGCAGCACCGCCGGGTGACCGGCGTGCGGCTGGGTGCGCAACGACCGGTCCATGTCGGGACCAACCTGGGCGAGCAGCTCGGCGCGCAGCAGCGCCCTGGCCTCGTCCACACCGCGGCTGCCCGCGACCTTCATCTTGGTCTGCAGCTCGCCGGTGATCTGCCGGGCCGGGGTCACGCCCACGTCCGCGGTGATCAGCGCGTCCTCGATCTCCTCCCAGGTCTGTTCGTCCAGGGTGGACCGGGACAGCAGGTTGAGCAGGACCGAGCCGAACCCGGACTGCGACCTGGCCAGCCTGCCGCGCAGTGCGCTCAGCCGCCCGGCCGACGGCGGCGGACGCTCGATCTCGGGCGCCGCTGCCCGCACCGGGCTGGCGGCGGGCGCCCCAGCCCCGGCCGCTTCGGCGGTTCCCGCGCCGGCGGCGCGCTGCGCCCCAGGCTCGACGGATGGCGGCGTGGGCCGCGTGACGGCGCGGCGGGGGCGCACCAGCAGCAGCCAGCCCGCTGCGCCCAGTCCCAGAACCGCAATGACGATGATGAGGATCACGTATGCCATGACGCACCCAGTGTCGCAGACCGCCGGCCATGCCCCGTGCCAGCCACGCCCCGTGCCAGCCACGCCCCGCCGTCCGCGCTTGGGTCCGCTGGATCCGTTCGGGGTCTTTCTTTCATTGAAAAATATTTATGATCTCAACGGAAATGTCGCAGCGGAGCCAAGCGCGCTACGGCGGCGGCCGCTTGTTTAAACCCGCTCGCGTTCGCGCAAGCGCTGGCTCATGACGGCCGAGACGCCGTCGCCGCGCATGCTGATCCCGTACAGCGAGTCGGCGACCTCCATGGTCCGCTTCTGGTGCGTGACGATGATGAGCTGGGAGGTCTCCCTGAGCTCCTCCAGGATGGCCAGCAGCCGCTGCAGGTTCGTGTCGTCGAGGGCGGCCTCGACCTCGTCGAGCACGTAGAACGGCGACGGCCTGGCCTTGAAGATCGCCAGCAGGAAGGCGATCGCGGTCAGCGAGCGCTCACCGCCGGACAGCAGCGACAGCCGCTTGACCTTCTTGCCAGGCGGCCTGGCCTCGACCTCGATGCCGGTGGCGAGCATGTCATCGGGCTCGGTCAGCACCAGCTTGCCGTCACCGCCGGGGAACAGCCGGCCGAAGATCGCCTCGAACTCCCGCGCGGTGTCCTCGTAGGCGGACGCGAAGACCTGCTGAACCCGGTCGTCCACCTCCTTGACCACGGTGAGCAGGTCGCGCCTGGTCTTCTTGAGGTCTTCGAGCTGGGTGCCGAGGAACGCGTGCCGTTCCTGCAGGGCGGCGAACTCCTCCAGGGCCAGCGGGTTCACCTTGCCGAGCTGGGTGAGCTGGCGTTCGGCGTGCTGCGCACGGCGCTCCTGCTCGGCCCGGTTGTAGCGGAGCGGCTCCAGGGCGTCCGCGCCGTCGGGGGGCGGCAGCGGGACGTCCGGGCCGTACTCCGCGACCAGCGCGCCGGCCTCCACACCGAACTCCTCGCCCGCCCGGCCGCTGATCTGCTCCAGGCGCATCCGGTGCTCGGCGGCGACGATCTGGGCGCTGTGCGCCTTGTCCACCAGCGCGTCCAGTTCGGCGGACAGTGTCTTGGCCCTGGCCCGCAGCGCCGTCAGCTCCCCGGCGCGGCCCGCCGTGGCCTGCTCGGCCGCCTGGCGTTCGGCCTGCGCCAGCTCGATGGACTGCTCGATCCGCTCGATGGCCGTGCGCGCGCCGTCGGCTACCGCGCGGGCGATGGCGGCGTGCCGCTTGCGCTGGGCGAGCCTGGCGGCGGAGCGTTCGCGCGCCTTGCGTTCGGCGGCGGCTGCCGCGGCCAGCGCGTCGCTCCGGCCGGCGATGGCCCTGGCCCGCTCCTCGGCCGTCCGGACCTCCAGCCTGGCTTCCATCTCGGTGGCGCGCGCGGCGGTGCAGCGCTGGGAGAACTGGTCCCTGGCCGCGGGATCGGGCCGGTCCGGGTCGTCCGCCTCGTCGGTCGCCTCGGCCTCCGCCTTGGCCAGCCGCCGCTCCATGTCCTCCAGCCGGGCGATGTCGGCTTCCCTGGCCCGCTGCGCGGCCTCGTGGGCCTTGGCCAGCCGCCCCGCCTCGTCCCTGGCCGCGCGGGCGGCACCGGCCAGCATCCCGATCTTGCCGGAGATGCCGGCCGCGGCGCTGTCGGCCTCCTGCTGCGCGGACTGCGCCCTGGCCAGCTCCTGGCGCGCACGTTCCTCGTCCTTGACGGCCTCGGCCAGGTCACGTTCGGCCTGCTCGCAGCGCTGCTCGGCCGCGGCCAGCCCGGCCGCGGCCGCGTCGGCGGCGGACCGGATCTCGATCAGGCTCGGCGCCTTCGCCGACCCGCCGTGCGCCCAGTGCGCGCCGAGCAGATCGCCGTCCCTGGTGACCACCCGCAGCGCGGGGTTGTCCCGCACGATGACCGCCGCCTGCGGCAGGCCGTCCGCGACAACCACGGTGCCGAGCAATTCGCGTAGCGCTTTGGCGGCCCCGGCGGGGGCGCGCACCAGGTCGAGCGCTGGCCGGGCGCCGCCGGGAAGCCGGACCACCGGGCCGCCGCCCGTGGCCGTCACGGCTGCGGTCTGGCCTGGCCCGGCGCCAACCGGGCTGCTGCTCCCATCGGCCGGCCCAGCGCCGGGATCCGAGCCCAGCGAGGCGGTATTGGCCAGCCCCAGCTCGGCTGCGTCAGCCGTCGGCCCGCTGCCATGCGCGGCCGGGTCAGCGATGGCCAGGCCGGGTTCGCTTGGACCTGCGCCCAGCGAGGCGTCCGCCGCCGGCCCGGCTCCGGCTGCGTCAGCCGCCAGCTGACCGCTGCTGGCCGCCTGGGTCGCGATGACCAGCCCGGCGCTGCCGGAGCCTTCGGCACGCAGGGTTTCGAGTATGGAGACGGCCTCGTCCAGGCCGGCCACGGCTACGGCGTCCGCGGCGGCGCCCAGGGCCGCCGCGATCGCTAGCTGGGCGCCCTCTTCGACGGTGAGCATGGCGGCGAACGAGCCCAGCACGCCGCCGAACCTGCCTGGCTCACCCAGCAGCAGCTCCGAGGCGTCGCCACCCCGGCTGAACGCCTCTTCCAGCGTCTCCTTGCGCGCCCGCAGCGCCGCGTGCTCACCGCTGGCCGCACGCTCGCCCGCCCGGAGCGCGGACACCCGCTTGGCGGCCTGGCTGACCGCTGCGGCGGCCTGCTCACGGGCGGCGGCCAGGCCGGTCCGGCCTTCGTCCCGGTCCGTCGCTATGTCCTGGATCTCGGCGTGCTCCTGCCCGGCTCGTTCGGCGCGCTTGTGGGCCTGCTCCTGCGCCTCGGCGAGCCGGGCGATCTCCTCCCCGGCCGCGCCGCCGCGGCTGCGCGCGGCGCCCACCTGGCCGCGCAGCTTGGCCAGCCGCTCGGACCGGGCGGCGGTCTCCCTGGCGTAGCTGGCGAGCCGGCGCTCCACCTCGGTGAGCGCGTCCTCGGCCGCCGAGCGCCCCTGCACCGCCGTGGCCAGGCGGTCCCGGCTGGCGGTGAGCGTCTCGGTGAGCGCGGCCTCCTCCTGGCGCAGGACCCCGGCCTCGGCGTCCAGCGCGTCGGGATCGCGGCCGGGCCGGTCGGGCTCCGGATTCGACGACAGGTGCCGGTGCCGTTCGGTGGCGAGGCTGGCCACCCCGCGCAGCCGCTCGGCCAGCGACGACAGCGCGAACCAGGTCTCCTGCGCCCGGGCGAGCCTGGGTGCGTGCTCCTGGGCGGCGGCTTCGAGCTCGGCCTCCTTGGCCTGTGCCTGGCCAAGCTCGGCTTCGAGCTCGGCGCGCCTGGCGGCGACCACGGCCTCGCCGACCCGCTCCAGCTCCAGCTCGGCGGCCAGCGAGACATAGTCGTCGGCCAGCAGGCGGAGCCTGGCGTCACGCAGGTCCGCCTGGATGGTGGCGGCCTTCCTGGCTATCTCGGCCTGGCGGCCGAGCGGCTTGAGCCGGCGGCCAAGCTCGGTGGTGAGATCGACGAGCCTGGTCAGGTTCGCCTGCATGGCCTCCAGCTTGCGCAGCGCCTTCTCTTTGCGCTTGCGGTGCTTCAGGACGCCCGCGGCCTCCTCGATCAGCGCGCGCCTGGCCTCCGGGCCCGCGTGCAGCACCTCGTCGAGCTGGCCCTGGCCGACGATCACGTGCATCTCGCGGCCGAGCCCAGAGTCGGAGAGAAGCTCCTGGATGTCGAGCAGGCGGCAGTGGTCGCCGTTCAGCGAGTACTCGCTCTGGCCGGACCTGAACAGCAGCCGGCTGATCGTGACCTCGGCGTATTCGATCGGCAGGGCGCCGTCGCTGTTGTCGATGGTGAGCGTGACCTCGGCGCGGCCGAGTGGCGGGCGCGACGTGGTCCCGGCGAAGACCACGTCCTCCATCTTGCCGCCGCGCAGCGACTTGACGCCCTGCTCGCCCATCACCCAGGAGAGCGCGTCCACGATGTTGGACTTGCCCGAACCGTTTGGGCCGACGACACAGGTGATCCCCGGTTCGAAGCGCAGCGTGCTGGCCGACGCGAAGGACTTGAACCCACGCAGGCCGAGCGTCTTCAGATGCACCCGCGGGATCTCCTCATTCTCCGCGTGGCGGCTTTCCCGTGACGGCCAAGCTCATCGAGGCTGGCTCCCTTCCCCGTGCGGCGCTCTCACCGGTCGCCAGCCGAATCCACGCTGACTCCCTCCTCGGCCCTGCCAGGGCCGCCTGGCCATCGCGACCCCACCGCAGCTCCACCGCAGCGGGGACATACCAGGCGATTGGCGAGCACCCTGTGCCGAGCGCGCTTGTCCGCACCTTACCTTGCAGCGCCGTCAGTTTCGGGTATTAGCGCCGGATGGCGGACGGCCGGATGGGCGGCCACGACCAGGTGAACCGAAGCCGGAACGGCAACCCGGCATCGTGGGAGAGCGGCCCACCCAGGTTAACCAGCAGTTAGGGGTCCGGGCAGCACAAACAGGGCCCACGGCCACCACCGCCGTGAAGGTCCAGAGACCGAAAGCGGACCCCTCACGGCTACCACCACCGTGGGGGGTCCGGGGGGCTCGGCCCACCGGGTAAATACTGCGGGCCACGGCGCAGCTGGCGAAGCCAGCAAGCAGCGTCGGCCGCCTCGCCGGGTGGTGCCCGTCAGGTGAGCACCGGCTCGCGGGGCCGAACCAGCAGGTCATTGCTAATCTCCGCGACAAGCGCGTCTTTCTCACCTTGAAGCCGGACAAGCTCGGCTTCCAGGTCGCGGACGCGTTGCTGGAGACGGCGCATCTCGTTGACCATGCGGAGATCGGGTCCGCCGACGTGGCCGAGTAGAGCCTTCGCCATTGTAAAAGGTCCTCCACACTGAGTGACCAGAGTGGGCACGCACGCGATATGGGCATGGGGTGCGCGCAGGTAACATAAATAGGGTCCCACGGGCCGGGGGTAAGGTCAAGTTGACTGCCCGATCCGCCCGTTTATCCCCCTGGCCAGGGGCGTTATAGGCTGGTAAATGCATACGAGCCACCTTGAGCCTGGCTCCATTCTGCCTTGACGTCGCTCACCCGGCCCGGCGTGCCGGGCCCGTTCAGCAGGGCCAGGAGTTCGCGGCAGGTGCGCTGGTCACCCTCGGCGATGACCTTGACCCGTCCGTCCGGCAGGTTCTCCACGGTCCCGGTCAGCCCGAGCCCGCGCGCATGCGAGCGCACCCACCAGCGGAAACCGACCCCTTGCACGAGCCCGTCGACCCACGCGGTCAGCCGGACGGTGCCGTCCGCCATCTCACCACCGTCCACGCCTGGGGCGCGGCTGGCACTGCGGGCAGCTGAAGGAGGACCGGTTCATGAACGGATCCCGGCGCACCGGAGTCCCGCACCGGGGGCAGGGCAAGTCCTGTCTGCCGTAGACCGCGAGCGACCGGTCGAAGTAGCCGCTCTCCCCGTTGACGTCGATGTACAGCGCGTCGAACGAGGTGCCACCGGCCGCCAGCGCCTCGAGCAGCACCTCGTTGACCGCCGCCAGCAGCCGCGCGATCTCCGGCTTGGTCAGCGTCTCGGTCGGCCTGGCCCAGTGCAGTCTGGCCCGCCAGAGCGCCTCGTCGGCGTAGATGTTCCCGACCCCGCTGATCAGCGACTGGTCGAGCAGCGCCCGCTTGATCCCGGTGTGGCGCATCCGCAGCAGGGTGGCCAGCGCGGCGGCGTCGAAGGCCGGCTCCAGCGGGTCGGGCGCGATGTGCGCGATGGCCGGTGGCACTCCCTGGCCACCCGCCACGAGGCACAGGTGGCCGAACGTCCGCTGGTCGGTGAAGCGCAGATCGGGACCGCCGTCGGTGAAGGTGAAGCGCGCCCTGACATGTGTGCCGACCGGTCTGCCCGGCTCACCGACGAGGAACTGGCCACTCATGCCGAGGTGGGCGAGCAGCGCATCCTCTCCGGCCGACATCCACAGGTACTTGCCCCGGCGCTGCGCCGCGCTGATCGTGCGTCCGGCCAGCGCCGCCTCGAAGTCGCGGGGGCCGGCGAGATGACGCCGCACCGCTCTCGGGTGCAGGACGGTGACGGCCGCCAGCGTGCGGCCCGCCACGTGGCGTTCCAGGCCGCGCCGCACCGTCTCGACTTCGGGAAGCTCAGGCACGGTGTCTCAGGCGGAAGCCGGGTTACGCATGAGTCTGGCCGGCGGATGAGGCCTCGGCGTCCTTGGATTCCTTGCTGATCGCCGTGTAGGCCGCCTCGGCCGCCTGCTGCTCCGCCTCTTTCTTCGACTTGCCCTCGCCCGAGCCGTAGCTGTGGCCCTGGACCCGCACCGTGGCCCGGAAGGACTTCTGGTGGTCCGGCCCGCTTTCCTCGACCCGGTACTCGGGAACGCCGAGGAACTTGGCGGCGGTGAGCTCCTGGAGCGAGGTCTTCCAGTCCAGGCCGGCGCCGAGCCGCGCCGAGTTCGCGATGACCGGGTCGAACAGCCGGTGCACGAGCTTGCTCGCGATGTCCAGGCCATGGTCGCTGTACACCGCGCCGATCACCGCTTCCAGGGTGTCGGCCAGGATGGACGGCTTGTCCCGCCCCCCCGTCCCCTCTTCACCGCGGCCGAGCTGCACATAGGCGCCGAGCCGCAGCCCGCGGGCGACCCCGGCCAGGGCCCGCATCTGGACGACGGCGGCGCGCAGCTTGGCCAGCTGCCCCTCGGGCAGGTCGGGATGCTCGTTGTACAGCGTGTCGGTGACAACCAGGCCGAGCACGGAGTCGCCGAGGAACTCCAGGCGCTCGTTGGTGGGCAGCCCACCGTTCTCGTAGGCGTAGGACCTGTGCGTCAGGGCCCGCTCGAGCAGCTCAGGGCTGAGCGCCACGCCAAGGGCAGTCAGCAGTCTCGCCCGGTCTTGCTCGGCACCATCTTCGCTGGGCGATGCATTCCCTGAGCGCACGGCACCTCCTCCCGGCTGGCGTTCTCCGGCTCACGTTCGGTGTTGCCGGGTGAAGTCAGGCCGGGTTGACGATCTGACGCTGCCGGTAGGTGCCGCACGTCGGGCAGGCCACGTGCGCCAGCTTGGTGCTACGGCACTGCGAGCAGGTCACCAGCGTCGGTGCCGTGGTCCGCCACTGTGCGCGGCGTGATCTGGTGTTGCTGCGGGACATCCTCCGCTTAGGAACCGCCACCTCAGCCCTCCTGTCTTTCGGCGGCGCGAGCGCCGTCCCCATTGTCTGGAATATTCAATTGACGCAGCTGTGCCCATCGCGGATCGACCGCTTCGCCGTGACCGTGGGCCGGGCCGGCCTCGGCCAGCCGGACCCCGCAGTCCGGGCACAACCCCTCGCAGTCACTGCCGCACAGCGGTGCGAGCGGCAGCGCGAGCACCACCGCGTCGCGGAAGTCCGGTTCGAGGTTGAGCAGGTCCCCGTCAAGGAACCGCCGGTCTTCGTCATCGTCGTCGTCTTCGGTCTGGCCGTCACCGGTCTCGTACAGCTCCTGGAAGCTGGCGTCGACCGATGTGGTCAACGGCTCCAGGCATCGCGCGCACTCGCCGGTCACCGGCGCCGCAACCTCCGCGGTGACCAGCACCCCCTCCATCACGGCCTCCAGCTTGACGCTCAGCTTGATGTCCGCGCCGACGGGGACGCGGGCGAGAGCGACATGCAGATCCGCCGGAGCTGGCACGACGCGGTTCTCGCTGCGTGCCGAACCCGGTTGGCGGCCGAGTGTCCGGATGTCGAACACTAGCGGGCTGCGGGGGTTGGGATGCGTGGTTGACTTGTTGGGTGCGTGTGGCATAACTGTTTACCGGTGTGGCTGGGCCGAAGCGCTAGCCTACCTGCGCCCTTCGCCTAACCCCAACTTAAGGTATCCCACCGCCCTGCTCGGCATCGGGCTTCAGGCTGCCAAGCCGCTCGTGGAGCCGGTCCACGACCAGCGCGGGCACCAGGCCCTCCACGTCTCCCCCGTACCTGGCAACCTCCTTGACCAGGCTGGACCGCAAGAACGCGTACAGCGGATTCGTCGTCATGAACAGCGTCTCGATGCCAGCCAGGCGATAATTCATCTGGGACATCATCTGCTCATACTCGAAGTCGCTGACCGCGCGCAGGCCCTTCACGATCGCGGAAATATCGTTCTCGCGGCAGAAGTCGACGATCAGCCCGTGGAAGCGGGTCACCCGGACGTTCTGGAAGCCGCCGGTGACCTCGCGCAGCATCTCCACCCGCTCGTCGGTGCTGAACAACGACCGCTTGGAGATATTGATCAGCACGGCGACGACGACCTCGTCATAGAGCCGGGCTGCCCGCCCGATAATGTCGAGATGCCCGTTCGTGACTGGATCGAAAGAACCGGGACAGACAACGCGACGCACTCGGTTCCCTCCTGGCGGTGTCCGGCCAGCGGTCATGTCAGCCCGCGGCACCCGTTGCGTGACCGTACCAGAGGGTAGCTTCGCCGTACCGCCTCGACCTGTCTTCTGTGTAACCTTCCGGCCAGTACATGGGCCCCGACCGGGTGCCCCGCTCCACCGCCAGCAGGGCACCCGGCGCCAGCCACGCCCCCTGGACGAGCGCGGCAAGCACCGCGGTGACCGCGTCGGCAGCCATCGCGTACGGCGGATCGGCAAACACGACGCCGAAACGCCCACCGGGCATAGCTTCAGATGCAGCGGGCTGGCTGACGGCGGCGGCCGGTCCCCTGGCGAGCAATGGCTCCACCCGGCCAGCGATAACATGCGCTCCCAGCAGGCCCAGCGCGGCAATGTTGGACCTGATCACACGGACGGCCCGTGGGTCGGCCTCGACCATCACCGCGCGCGCCGCCCCCCGGGAGAGCGCCTCCAATCCCACCGCCCCCGAGCCCGCGTACAGGTCAAGCACGCTCGCCCCGGCGAGCGGCCCGCAGATCGCCTGCACGGTGGCGAACAGCCCCTCCCTGGCGCGATCACTCGTCGGGCGGGTATCCCGCCCAGCAGGCACGGACAGCCGCCGCCCGCCTGCCGTCCCCGCGATCACCCGGGCCATTAAGTCTTCTCCAGGAAGTCGGCCTGGTCGGGGCCGAGCAGGCCGGTGATGGCGGCGGCCAGGGCGCGGTGGTGGACCAGCTCGGGGTCGGATTTCACCAGGGTGGTTGCTTCTTCGCGGGCCTGGCTTATCAGTTCCTCGTCCCTGAGCAGGGTCAGCAGGCGCAGGCTGGACTTACGGCCGGCCTGGGCGGCGCCGAGCACGTCGCCTTCACGGCGCTGCTCGAGGTCGAGCCGGGACAGCTTGAACCCGTCCACGGTTGCCGCCACCGCCTCGAGGCGCTCCCGCGACTTGCTGTCCTCGGGCACCTCGGTCACCAGCAGGCAGAGGCCGGCGGCGCTGCCCCGGCCCACCCGGCCGCGTAGCTGGTGGAGCTGAGACACGCCGAACCGCTCGGCGTCCATGATCACCATGGTGGTGGCGTTGGGCACATCGACGCCCACTTCGACGACGGTGGTCGCCACCAGGACGCCGACCGCTCCGCTGCTGAAGTCACGCATCAGCTGGTCTTTGTCCTCGGGGCGCAGCCGGCCGTGCAGCACGCCGATGCGCAGGCCCTTCAGGGGCCCCTCCGCCAGGGCGGGCGCCAGGTCGAGCACGGCCAGTGGGGGGCGGCCGGCCGTCCCTGGCTGGCCGGACGGCAGGTCGTCTGCTGGCTCGCCGCCGTCGGGCGCGTCGCCGTCAGGCTCGTCGCCGCCGATCCGGGGGCAGACCACGTAGGCCTGCTGGCCGCGCTCGACCTCCTCGCGTACCCGCTCCCAGGCGCGCTCCAGGTACTTGGGCTTATCGGCGGCCGGCACGACGTGGCTGGCGATCGGGGACCGGCCGGCCGGGAGCTCGCTCAGGGTGGATACGTCCAGGTCGCCGTAGACGGTCATCGCGACCGTGCGCGGGATGGGCGTCGCCGTCATGACCAGCACGTGCGGTCGGCCGTCCTGTGCCTTTTCGCGGAGCACATCGCGCTGCTCCACGCCGAACCTGTGCTGCTCGTCCACGACGACCAGGCCAAGGTCGGCAAACTGCACGCGCTCCTGCAAGAGCGCATGCGTGCCGATCACTATCCCGGCGGCGCCCGAGGCGGCGTCGAGCAGCGCCGCACGGCGGGCCGCGGCGCCCAGCGCACCGGTGAGCAGGGCAACCCTGGCGGCGTTGTCCGCGGCGCCGAGCCGGCCAGCCTGGGCCAGCGGGCCGAGCATCTGGGTGACCGTCCGGTAGTGCTGCTGGGCGAGCACCTCGGTGGGGGCGAGCAGCGCCGCCTGGCCACCCGCGTCGATCACTTGCAGCATCGCCCTGACAGCGATGATCGTCTTGCCGGAGCCGACCTCGCCCTGCAGCAGCCGGTGCATCGGGTGCGCACAGGCCAGGTCGTTGGCGATGGTTTCGCCCGCAGCGCGCTGGCCCGCGGTGAGCTTGAACGGCAGCGCGGCGTCGAACGCTGACGCGAGGCCCCCGGCTTCGGCCGGCCGGGGCATGGCGGGCAGGGCCGCCGCCTTCCGCCGCCGCTGGGCCAGCGTGGTCTGGATGAGGAAGGCCTCGTCCCACTTCAGCCGCTTCCTGGCCCGCTTCCAGTCGTCGTCATCCAGCGGCCGGTGCACGGCGTGGATCGCCTCCGCGAGGCCCATCAGGCCATACCGCTCGCGGACAGTGGCCGGCAACGGATCGTCGCCGGCATCCAGCACGTCCAGGACGGTGCCGATGCACTTCGCGATCCGCCAGGACGGCAGCTTCCTGGTGGCCGGGTAGACCGGGATGATCGTCGCGGCGTACTCGGCGGCCAGTTCGGCGTCGGCCTCATCGGCGTTGATCGGCTCGTAGTCCGGATGGACGAGCTGGCGGCGGCCGCGGAAGTTGGACACCTCACCGGAGAACAAGCCGTACGTGCCGGGGGTCAGCCGCCGCTGCCATGGGTTGCCGCGCGCGCTGAAGAAGGTCAGGGTCAGCGTGCCCACACCGTCGGTGACGGTGATCTCTACGACCTGCCCCTTACGGTGGCCCATCGGGCGCGATCTGGCGTTGACCACCTGGGCCAGCACGGTCACGTGCTCGCCGTCGTGCAGCGAGGTCAGGTCGGTGAGTTCGCCGCGGTGATGGTACCTGCGTGGATAGTGGCGCAGCAGGTCGCCCACGGTCCGGATCTCGAACGCCTCGCCGAACGGCTTCAGCGCCTTCGGCCCGAGCATCTTGTCCAGCGGCTCCTGCAGGGTAACCATACCGGCAGGATAGGACGGACGATCAGTATCCCGTGGCACCGTCGATGCGCTCACGAAGCAGGTCGGCATGGCCGTTGTGCCGGGCGTATTCGGCGATCATGTCCACCAGGATCCGGCGCAGCGAGACGGGCAGGCCGGTCCTGCGCAGCGTGCCGGTCCGATCCAGGGACGGCGCACCGGCCACGATCTCGCGGGAGCGGTCGCACTCCGCCCGCCAGGCGGCCAGCGCCTCACCCACGTCGCCGTCCAGGGACTCGAAGTCCTGATCCGGGTCGTCGTCGGAGTAGTAGAGCAGCGGCACCTCCTCACCGGCGAACTGCACCCGGAACCACCAGCGTTCGACCCCGGCCAGATGCCTGATCAGGCCGTGCAGGCTCAGCGCGGACGGCGGGATGCCCCGCTCGGAGAGCCTGGCCGCGGGGACACCCGAACATTTCAGCTCGAAGGTGTGACGGTGCCAGTCGAGCAGGCCGGTGAGCGTCTCCCGCTCGGCTGCCGTCCCTGGTGGTTTCTCCCTGGTGCCGCCCGCCCAGGACTGGGAGAAGTGCTGCGGAGTCTGGGTCATGACCAGAGCATGCCAGCAGGTACCGACAGAGGCGGATCCTGAGATCAGGAACTGGCTGGACGGGCCGGTTCGCGTCCGGCATGCAGGTCGGATATCCTTCGACGACTGCCTCCGCGAGTTTGATAGCCGCGCCGGGGCACCGACCATCCCACGACCCAATGGAGCGAACCGTGGCTTCCGTCTGCGACGTGTGCGGCAAGGGGCCGGGTTTCGGCAACAGGATCTCGTATTCGCACCGCCGCACCCGCCGCCGCTGGAACCCCAACATCCAGACCGTGCGAGCCGTCGTCAGCGGTACCCCCAAGCGCCTCAACGTCTGCACCTCCTGCATCAAGGCAGGCAAGGTAAGCCGCTAAAGCGAGATGGGCGAAGTCTGCTTGCTGGTGTCCGTGTAGCTTTGGCGCTCATTACGCGTGGTTGCGTGCACACCCATGAGCAGGGTTATGGGGTTAGGGCTGCCTGGTCAGGCGTGGCTGAAGCTGCAGTGGTTGCCGTCGAAGACGCAGCCGTCTGGGGCGCCGGGGGAACCGCTGGACTCGATCGTGAAGCGGATAGTTGCCCCGGGGCGCAGGATCTGCTTACTGGGCTCGGGGACCGCCAGGCCCGTGTCGCGGGCATGGGAGCTTGCCGGGAACCAGCGGGCTCCGGTGATGCGGACGATCCGGCTGGACTTGTAGTGCATCCAGAGCTGCCAGCCCCTGATGGAGAGCTTGCTGCGGCTCGAGATCGTGATCGCCGCGACGAATCCGCCGTGCACGTTGCGCAGGGTGCGGTAGACGATGACCACGTGCGACTTGGCCGGGCCTGCTGCCGCCGTCGCCCCCGGGGCGGGCTGGTGGCCGGTGACGCCGCCACCGGTCTGGCTACCTGATGAACCGCCGTGCTGACCGCTGGCGCCGGACCCGCGATTGCCGCCCGAGTTCCTGATCGTCCCCGAGATGGAATCCTGCTGACCGGCCTTGGGGCCCTGCTTCGCGGACGCGTCGTTCGGTGCGCCGCCCGAGGTCTGCGGGCTGGTGACGGTGCAGCTCGCCGAGGCGCACGCCGGGCCCATGCCGCTGTAGAGCAGGTGGGTCCTGGTCGTGCCATAGGCGATGATGGCGACGATGACAATGGAGGCGCTGGCGATGAAGGTCGGCGTCGCCACCAGCCGGGCCACCGCCCGGCGGGCACGCTGCGGCGAGGGCTTGACCTCAGGGAAGGGTGTCTCGCGCTCGCGGGCCGGCGGTCCCCCTGGCCCGCTCGCCCCCTCGCGTTCACGTTCAGGCATCAGGGGCGATTTATATCAAGGGGAGCCCTTTTTTACTAGAAGTCGAATTGTAGCCGCATAATAACCAAATGTAATAAAACGCTGGTCAGGCGAAGTGCCGCCAACCGATGTCACCGGAATAAATCTTCCCGTTGACCCTTACCCCCCGGCCCTCGTGCACACCACCTATTACTACCCAACCGGTCGGTATATCAGAGTTAGCTGGAAAGGTGGCGGCCAGCGCGTGATCTTCGCCCCCCGTCAGTACCCAGCGCAATGCGTCAGTCACCCCGTCAGGCCCCGCCACCGCGGGATCCAGGCCCAGGGCCTCCGCCGCGGCGAGGACGGGACCACCAGCATCGAGCCTGGCGGTCTCGATGTCGATGAGCACACCGCTCGCCTCCGCGATATGGCCGAGGTCGGCGATGAGGCCATCGCTGATGTCGATCATCGAGGTCGCGCCCGCCGCTGCCGCCTGCGGTCCTGCTTCGTAGGGTGGCTGCGGCCGCAGGTGCGCGGCCACGGCATCGGCCGGTTCCGCCAGGCCGGCGCTGAGCAGAGCGAACCCGGCGGCCGACCGGCCCAGCCGGCCAGCCACCGCTACGACGTCGGAAGGCTGTGCGCCGGCCCTGGTCACCGGCTGGCGTCCGGCCATGCTGCCGATCGCCGTCACCGCAAGGACGATCTGGTCAGCGCCGGACATATCACCGCCGACCACATAGGCTCCCGCCCTGGCGGCCTCATCAGCCAGCCCGGAGGCGACGTCCCGGGCCCACGCCACGGGCACATCCGGCGGCGCGGCGAGCCCGATGAGCAAGGCCTTGGGCAGGGCCCCCATGGCCGCCACGTCCGCGAGGTTCTGCGCCGCGGCCTTGCACCCGATGTCGGCAGGCCCCGACCAGTCACGCCGGAAGTGCAGCCCTTCTACCAGCAGATCCGTGCTGGCGACCACCCGGGAGCCGGGGACGCGCAGCACCGCCGCGTCGTCACCGATCCCGACGATCGCATCCGGCGCGGCGGGCATCCTCGCTGCCATGGCGGCGATCAGACCGAACTCGCCCAGTTCCCCGATGGTGATCGAAACCTCCGGTGATCGCGTAGCGTCCAGGTGTGCGATAACGTGGCCATTTCCGATACTGCTTGTTCTTTGATCCAGCCCGCCCGGGAGGACGTCGTGGTCCACGCATACATCCTCGTCCAGACCGAGGTCGGCAAGGCCGCCCAGGTTGCCGCCCGGATCACCCAGATCGCTGGAGTGACCCAGGCGGAGGACGTGACCGGGCCGTATGACGTCATCGTGCGCGCCCAGGCCGAAAACGTCGACGACCTCGGCAGGCTCGTCGTCGCCCAGATCCAGGCGGTGGACGGGATAACCCGGACCCTTACCTGCCCAGTCGTGCACTTCTGACCGGCCCGGCTGGCCATCCCGGGTCAGCCGCGGGTGGCTGGCAGCAGTTCGGCGGCGATGGCGGCGGTGCGCGGGCCGAGACCGAGCCGGGCCGCCGAATCCAGGTCTTCCGGTGTGTCCACGTCACGGCGCAGCCCGGCGATGCCGGTCAGGGTGAGCTCCGCAGCGCCGGCCTGGCTGTGCTCCCGCCTGGACTGCGGCCCGAAGCGGGGCTGGAACCTGCCGCCAGGCGCCGCCGTATACAACGTGGTGCCCGATCCAGCGACGTCGGGAACGAATGCCTCGGGCCAGTCCGCCGCCGCATGCAACGCGCGCCCGAGCTCGGCGGGCCGCAGCGCCGGCAGATCCGCCGCCATGGCACCGGTGGCGGTGCCGGGGTTAAGCCTGGCGGCGGCCGCCGCGCCGTGCACCAGCGCCGGGTTCAGGCCATCGCCTGGCTCATCTGGAATGACCAGTGCGCCCAGGCCGGTAAGCTCGGCAGCCGCCGCCGGATCATCGCTCACCACGATGACCGCTGCCACCTCCTGGCAGGCCACGGCCGCGGCTACCGTGTCCGCGGCCAGCGCGAGGGCCAGCTCTGGCCTGCGCGTCCCGGCCAGGCCGGTCAGCCGGGACTTGGCGCGGGCAAGTACCTTGACGGGAATCACCAGTGACCAGGAGAGAGGTGTGTCAGCGGCCATAGCTGCGATCATGCCCCGGCTTCCGGCGCCACCAGCACCCGGTATCGCACCTGCGGGCCCGGAGAGGTCGCCGGGAACGATCGGGCCAGGTCGCCATGACAGTCATTCGAGACTTGTTCAAACCTATCTCCAGGGTAACTTAGCCGCAGGTCAACCCCTGTGGAAGGTGATCTTGTGAAGTTTTGGGCAAGCCTCGTGGATGATGTGACTCCAGACCGGGCACACCGGGCGGCGAACAGCTGCTGACCAGGAAGAATGGCGGAAGGGCGAATCGATGACCGGGCGAGACCATGAGTAAGCGGGCCGAGCGGGATTATTCGCCGGGCTGGCGGCTCTTTACCAAGATCGTCCTGCCACCGCTGATCAACGGCATCATGAAGCTGAGGATGGGCGGCAAGGAACACTTCCCGCGCACCGGCGGAATGATCCTCGCGGCCAACCACCTGTCCTATGCGGACTGGGCTGCCATGGCGCTGTTCAGCTACAGAGCCGGGCACTACCCGGTGTTCACGATCAAGTCGCCGGTGTTCGATGTCAAAATCATAGGTCCACTCCTGCGCAAGTTCGGTCAGCTGCCGGTCTTCCGTGGGCGCGCGGACTCGGCGCTTGTGCTGAAGGAGGCCGAGCAGCGGATCGCCCGGGGCGCGTGTGTGATCTTCTACCCCGAGGGCACCGCGTCGAGGGACCCGGACCAGTGGCCGATGGTGGCCAGGACCGGCGTGGCCAGGCTGGCACTGGACACCGGTGCCCCGGTGATACCCGTCGCCTGCTGGGGGGCACAGGTCATCCTGCCCTACGGCGACAAGCGGCCGAAGATCTTCCCGCGCAAGACCGTGCGGATCGTCGCGGGCCCCCCGGTTGACCTGTCGGCCTACGCGGGCAAGCCGATCAGCGCGGAGGTCCTGCGCGGCGTCACCAACACCATCATGGCCGACGTCACCCGGCTGCTCGCCGGGCTGCGTGGCGAGGAGCCGCCCGCGGCCCCCTACAACCCGCGAACCGCCAAGGCAGAGACGGCGGCTTCCGGCGGCACTGGGGCAGCCGGCGGCCAGGACGCTGAGGCAGCCGACGGCCGGTCAGGGACACCCGCCTCCGGCGCGGCGGGCACAGCCCAGCAGGGGTGAGCGCAGCAGCATCCACGGTACTGACCACCAGTGCGGACAGCGGGGCTACACGGAATGTCCGGCACCGGTCAGGGTAGCGAGCAACGGAGGGCGCAAGGGTGAAGGCGGCGGTCATGGGTGCTGGGTCGTGGGGCACTACGTTCGCGCAGGTGCTCTGTGACGCCGGCACCCAGGTGACACTGTGGGGCCGCCGGCGGGCCATCACCGAAGCGATTTCCATCCGGCACGAGAACCCCGGCTACCTGCCGGGGATCGCACTGCCTCAGGAGCTGCGCGCGTCCAGCGATCCAGCCAGGGCACTCATCGGGGCAGACCTCGTCGTGCTCGCGGTTCCCGCCCAGTCCCTCCGGCAGAACCTGGCCGACTGGGCCGCCCTGATCCCATCGGGTGCCCTGCTGGTCAGCCTCATGAAGGGCATCGAGCTTGGCACCTGCGCCCGGATGAGCCAGGTCATCAGCGACGTGCTCGGCGTTCCCGCCAGCCGGGTCGCGGCCGTGTCCGGGCCCAACCTCGCCCATGAGATCGCCTGGCGCCAGCCCGCCGCCTCGGTGGTGGCCTGCGCCGATGAGGCCGCCGCCAAGCTGCTTCAGGACGCCTGCCACGCTCCCTACTTCCGGCCCTACACCAACCCGGACGTGACCGGCTGTGAGCTCGGCGGCGCGGTCAAGAACGTCATCGCCCTGGCCGTCGGCATGGCGACCGGGATGGGCCTCGGTGACAACACCAAGGCGACCCTGATCACCCGCGGACTGGCCGAGACCGCCCGGCTCGGAACCGCCCTCGGCGCCGATCAGCACAGCTTCGCGGGTCTGGCCGGGATGGGTGATCTGGTCGCTACCTGCAGTTCGCCGTTGTCCCGCAACCGAACTTTCGGTGAAAAACTAGGCCAGGGATCAACGCTCGCCGAAGTCACGGCCGGTACCACGCAAACAGCGGAAGGGGTGAAGTCCTCCCTGTCGGTGCTTGAGCTTGCCCGCAGGCATGGCGTTGAAATGCCGATCACCGAGGTGGTGGCCGGTGTGCTGCACAACGGGCTCGAAGTGACACGGGCCGCCGAGCTGCTGACGTCGCGCAGCGCCAAACCCGAGCGTTATGGGGTGTAAACCGATGGAGTCCGAGAACACACAGGAGACAGCCGCGCGGCGGCTCGGGGAGAACACCCGGGCCGTTCACCTGCCATCGGCGCCGGTCCCGGCACAGCGGCCGCTGGGCACACCGGTGTACCGCACGGCCGCCTTCGCCTTCGAATCGTCCGCCGAGTACGCGGCGGTGCTCGGGGATACCGCGCCCGGGTACACCTACAGCCGGATCGACAACCCGACGGTGGACGCGTTCGCTACCGCCATGGCCGCGCTGGAGGGCGCCAACCTGCCTGAGCAGGTTGCCGCGCAGGCGTTCGCGTCCGGCATGGCGGCCATCAGCGGCATCTTCCTGACCTTCGCCAGCGCGGGGGCTCACGTGGTCGCCCCGGCAGCCGTCTACGGCGGCACCTATTCGTTCCTGAAGAACGTGGCGTCCAGGTTCGGGGTGGAGACCGACTTCGTGGACATCACCGACCTGGCACAGGTGCGGGCCGCCCTGCGCCCGGATACCAGGGTCGTGTATGCCGAGACCATCGCCAACCCGACCACTGACGTCGCCGACCTTCCGGCCCTGGCCCAGCTCGCCGGTGAGGCGGGAGCGCTGTTCGCCGTGGACTCCACGCTGGCTCCGCCGGTCGTGTGCAGGCCGCTGGAGCACGGCGCCGACCTGGTGCTGCACTCCGCGACCAAATACATCGGCGGGCATTCCGACGTGACCGGCGGCGTCGTGACCGGCAGGCCCGAGCTGATCAGGCAGATCAGGGATGTGCGCATCGACACCGGCGGCTCGCTCGCGCCCGATGAGGCGTTCCTGCTCCGCCGTGGCCTGGAGACGCTGCCGGTACGGATGCGCAGGCAGTGCGACACCGCGGCGGTGTTCGCCGCGACGCTGGCCCGGCATCCGGCGGTGGCTCAGGTGGTCTACCCGGGGCTGGCGGGGCACCCCGGGCACGAGACGGCCAGGAAGCTGTTCGACGCGGGACCGGAGGGCACCAGGTTCGGCGCTATCGTGACGATCACCGCGCGCGGCGGCAGGGAGGCAGGCATGGCGTTCGCCGACAGGCTGCGCATCGCCCAGGTGGCCACGTCGCTCGGCGGGACGCATACCAAGGTCAGCCACGCGGCGTCCACCACGCACCGGCAGCTCGGCACCGATGCGCTGGCCGCCGCGGGCATCGACCCGGGCGCGGTACGGTTCTCCATCGGCCTCGAGGATGCCGAGGACCTGATCGACGACGCTCGCCTGGCCCTCGATTCGCTGACCATGAAGTAAGCCAGAAGCCAGGAGGAGACGTGGACGGGCGCAAGATCAGGGTGGCTGTGGTGTTCGGCGGGCGCAGCACGGAGCATGCCGTGTCCTGCGTGGGGGCCGGCCATATCCTGGCCGCGATCGACCGGGACCGCTACGACGTGGTGCCGGTGGGGATCGCCCAGGACGGCCGCTGGGTGCTCACCGCCGACGATCCCGGCCGCCTGGCCATCCAGGGCGGCGAGCTGCCCTCGGTCGACGCGGTCGCCACCCCGGGTACCGAGATCGCGGCGCGGCTGAACCGTGGCACGGCCTCGCTGATCGTCACCGGTCCCGGTGAGGTGCCGCGCAGCCTCGGCGAGGTGGACGTGGTGCTGCCGATCCTGCACGGTGCCTACGGCGAGGACGGCACGCTGCAGGGCCTGCTGGAGATGACGGGCACCAGCTACGCCGGAGCCGGTGTGCTGTCCAGCGCGGCCGGGCTGGACAAGGAGTACATGAAGCTGATCTTCGCCGCGCGTGGCCTTCCCATCGGCCGGTACGTGGTCGTCAGGGACCGGGACTGGGCGGAGCGGGCCACCGATGAGCCCGCGCTGGCGGGGCGGGTTGCCACCGAACGCAAGCGGGTGCTCGATGAGATCGGCGAGCTGGGCTGGCCGGTGTTCGTCAAGCCCGCGCGCAGCGGATCCAGCATGGGCGTGAGCTGTGCTCACGACCAGGCCGAGCTGGAGCGGGCCATCGAGGCCGCACGCGAGCACGACCCCAAGGTGCTGGTCGAGGCGGCGGTCGAGGGCATCGAGATCGAGTGCGCGGTGCTGGAAGGGATCGACGGCGGGCCGGCCGAGGCGAGCGTGCCCGCCCAGATACTCATCGGCGGCGGCGCGGACTTCTACGACTTCCGGGCCAAGTACCTGGAGGCCGACACCGCCCTGAAGATCCCGCCGCCGATCCCGGACGGGCACGCGGCGCAGATCAGGCAGCTAGCCTGCGCCGCCTTCGACGCGATCTCCTGCGAGGGCCTGGCCCGGGTGGACTTCTTCTACACCCCCGCCGGCCAGATCGTGGTCAACGAGATCAACACCATGCCCGGCATGACACCTGGCTCGGGCTTCCCGGTCATGTGGGCGGCCACCGGCCTGCCCCTGCCGCAACTGGTGGACCGGATCATCCAGACCGCCCTGCGCAAGCGCCCGGGCCTGCGCTGAGCCGAATCTGCGGGAGGCCGGCTCTGCTGGGGCCGGCTCTGGGCTGACCGGCTCTGGGCTGACCGGCTCTGCAGGGCTCAAGATCGGTTACTGTGCGTAAACAGCAGACGGCACCCGGCGGTTACACCGGGTGCCGCTCGGTGGTTACTGGCTGGAACTACTTCTTCTTGGCGGTTGTCTTTGCGGGTACCGCTGCCTTCTTGTCGCCATTGACGGCGGCCTTGAAGTCCGCGCCAGGGCGGAACTTCGGCACGGACGAGGCCGGCACTTTGATGCTCTCCCCGGTGGCAGGGTTGCGCGCCGTGCGCGCGGGCCGCTCCGACTTCTCGAAAACGCCGAAACCGGTGATCGCGACCTTGTCCCCCTTGGCCACTGCGGACTGGATGGTGTCAAGCATTGCGTTCACGGCCTCGGTCGCGGCCGCCTTGCTGCCCAGCTGTCCCGAGATCGCATCGATCAGGTCACGCTTGTTCATGAAATCACTCCTGCGATTCCCCCAACAAGGTCGCGCGGACTGGGAGTTCGCGACCTCTGACCTGCCTGAAAGTAGGCGATGTCGCGCCGATGCACAATGACATTGGCCAGAAAAACCGGCGTGTCGAAGCTTGTCAGTGATGATAAAACGAACGTATACGGCAAAATCGGACGCTGGTCTCGTCAGGCGGTTACAGGCAGCCACGACGGGCGGCGGGTTTCGTAGTCGGTAATCTCGCCTGCGTTACGGAGCGTCAAACCGATGTCGTCGAGCCCCTCCATCAGCCGCCACCGCGTGTAATCGTCGATCTCGAAGGGCACGCTGAGGCCGCGCCCGCCGCCCGCCGAGGCGTCCGCAGCGGCATCCCCGCAGGCATCCGCACGGGAGCCTGGAGCGACGGCTGCCGGGCACCGGACCTCGCGGGCGTCCAGGTCCACGGTGATCTCCGTGGCCGGGTCGGCCTCCACCGCGTCCTGCAGCGCGGCCACCACGCCGGCCGGCAGCCGGACCGGCAGCAGCCCCGCCTTGGTGGCGTTGTTGCGGAAGATGTCACCGAACCTCGGCGCGATCACGACCCTGAACCCGTGGTCGGCCAGCGCCCATACCGCATGCTCGCGCGACGAGCCGGTGCCGAAGTTATTGCCCGCGACCAGGATCGTCGCGCCCGCATAGGCGGACTGGTTGAGCACGAAGGCCGGATCCTCGCGCCAGGCCGCGAACAGGCCGTCGCCGAACCCGGTGCGGCTGACCCGCTTCAGGTACGCCGCCGGGATGATCTGGTCGGTATCCACGTCGCTGCGCCGCAGCGGCACCCCGCGCCCAGCATGGGTCACGAACGGTTCCATCGGAAGTCTCCTGTTGCTAGAGGTCGGCTGGGGCGGTGAGGCGGCCGGTGGCGGCGGTGGCGGCGGCCACCTCCGGTGACACCAGGTGGGTGCGGCTGCCCTTGCCCTGGCGGCCCTCGAAGTTGCGGTTAGAGGTGGAGGCGCTGCGCTCGCCGGGGGCCAGCGTGTCCGGGTTCATGCCCAGGCACATGGAGCAGCCCGCCGAACGCCACTGCGCCCCGGCCGCGGTGAACACGGCGTCCAGGCCCTCGGCCTCGGCCTGCGCTCTGACGGCCATCGAGCCGGGCACCACCAGCATCCGGACGCCGCCGGCGACCTTCCGGCCGCGCAGCACACCGGCCGCGGCCCGCAGGTCCTCCATCCGGCCGTTCGTGCACGACCCGAGGAAGACCGTGTCCACCGCGATGTCGCGCAGCGGCGTGCCAGCGGCCAGGTCCATGTAGGCGAGCGCCCGCTCGGCGGCGGCGCGCTCGGCGGGGTCGGCCAGCGAGGCGGGATCGGGCACGGAGCCCGCCAGCGGCGCCGCCTGGCCGGGGTTGGTGCCCCAGGTCACGTACGGGGTCAGCTCGGCGGCGTCAAGCACCACCTCGTGGTCGAAGACGGCGCCGGCATCGCTGGGCAGCGACCGCCAGTGGTCGAGCGCGGCCTCCCAGGCGGCCCCCCGCGGCGCGTGCGGCTTGCCCTCCAGGTAGCCGAACGTCGTATCGTCGGGCGCGATCAGGCCGGCCTTGGCCCCGGCCTCGATCGACATGTTGCACACGGTCAGGCGGCCTTCCATGGACAGCTCCCTGATGGCCGCGCCGCGGTACTCGATCACGTGGCCCTGGCCGCCCCCGGTGCCGATCCTGGCCACGATGGCGAGGATCAGGTCCTTGGCGGTGACCCCCTCGGGCAGGCTGCCGTTCACCGTGATCGCCATCGTGGCGGGCCGCTGCTGCGGCAGGGCCTGGGTGGCGAGGACGTGCTCGACCTCGCTGGTGCCGATGCCGAACGCCAGCGCCCCGAACGCGCCGTGCGTGCTGGTGTGCGAGTCGCCGCAGACGATCGTCATGCCCGGCTGGGTAAGCCCGAGCTGTGGGCCGATCACGTGCACGATGCCCTGCCCGGCGTCGCCCATCGGGTAGAGCCGGACGCCGAACTCGGCGCAGTTCTTCCGCAGCATCTCGACCTGGGTGCGGGACACCGGATCGGTGACCGGGCTGCCCGGCCCGTCCAGCGGGACGCCGGGCCCGGTGATCCCGGTCGTCGGCACGTTGTGGTCCTCGGTCGCGACCGTCAGCTCGGGCCGCCTGACCTTCCGGCCGGCCAGCCTGAGCCCCTCGAACGCCTGCGGGCTCGTCACCTCGTGCACCAGGTGAAGGTCGATGTAGAGGAGGTCAGGCTCGCCCTGCGCGGCGTGCACGACGTGCGAGTCCCAGATCTTCCCTGCGAGTGTCCGGCCCATCTTCGCGCCCCTCTTCAGCTTCGCCCATACTACTTGCGTCTCGCATAATGAGACGGCAATATCGGTGTATGGACAACTCTAGCGGAGTCGGCGTTCTCGACAAGACGGTTTCGGTGCTCAACGCCCTAGAGCCGGGCCCGGCCTCGCTCGCCCAGCTCGTCGCGAGCACCGGCCTGGCCAGGCCAACCGCGCACCGGATCGCCGTCGCACTGGAGCGGCACCGGCTGGTGGGCCGGGACACCCGCGGCCGGTTCATACTCGGCCCAAGGATCGCCGAGCTGGCCGCGGCGGCCGGTGAGGACCGCCTGCTCGCCGTGGCCCAGCCGGTGCTGAACCAGCTCAGGGACCTGACCGGCGAGAGCGCCCAGCTCTACCGCAGGCAGGCGGACATCAGGATCTGCGTGGCGGCGGCCGAGCGGTCCACCGGCCTGCGCGACACCGTACCGGTCGGCTCGGCGTTGCCGATGACGGCGGGCTCCGCCGCCCAGGTGCTGCTCGCCTGGGATGAGCCAGAACACGTCCGCCGTGTGCTGCTGAGCGCCAAGTTCAGCGCCACCGCGCTCGCCCAGGTGCGCCGGCGCGGCTGGGCGGCCAGCGTGGCCGAACGCGAGGCCGGCGTCGCGTCGGTGTCCGCGCCGGTGCGCGGCCCCGGCGGCCGGGTGGTCGCCGCCGTCTCGGTGTCCGGCCCGATCGAGCGCCTCACCCGCTCCCCCGGCCGCCTGCACGCCCCCGTCGTGTCCCGGGCCGGCGAAAAAATCAGCGAACTCCTCCGCCGCACCGCCTGACCACGGCAATTTCAAAATCATAAAAGCTTATATTTCAACGGAAAGGCGCTCACTAGACATCTGCGCACGTACCAGCATTCGCACACAAACCCAGACCCGCCAAACAGATCGTTTAGTGACCAGCTTATTGGCGGGCCTGGCGGAGCGGCGTACGATCTGAATACGGGCAGCATCACGAGAGGCAGGTTTGCAGCCATTGGACGGTGTGACCGAGACCAGGACCGGCCGCATGCTGACAATGACGACAGATCATCGGGCTGACTTCTTCTTCCAGGTCCCTGCTGTAAGGCTTCACCACTCGGTCTTGGCTGCCTTAGGACTGCCCGATCTGACGCTCGTGTTACTTCGGCGGCCAAGCGCGCTCGGAGCCGCACTCGCCTGGGTGACCACCGGCGATGACGCACAGTGGGACATGTGCTCAACCCCTTGGTATCGCACCGTTCAGCTCTCGGCAGCGGCCTGGCGTGCCCTGGTCCCCGACCGGCCGCCGCACTCTGGAGAGGAGGTACAGATAACCTTCCCCGATCGCAGGCTCGCGGTCCGCCCGGCACGCATGGAACACCTGCTGGCCGGCGATGAGCTCGGCTTGCACCGGGCCGACGCACGGACGCTCGGAATTACCAACTCTGCGATTGTGAACTACAACGGCATTCCTGGCATATTTCGGGTCGTGCTGTCGAGTGAAGACCGGGATCGCGGGTTTGCACGATTGTCGTATCAGTCACGAATGCTGCTGGCTGTCCCGCAGCGGCAGTTCGAACTGCTCCCGGAGATACTGCTCGCACCCTTGCCGCAAAGCAGACACCGGCGACCCATGCTGGTGACAGAGCCATCATGGCAAAGCGACCGGAAGTGGGGCTCGCGGGCCGTCCGAAAGCTCGGTAGCTGGTTCGAGTGGCTGACCACGGCGTTGCTGGGAGCACCCGAGGTGACGTTCCGTACGGTAGACGCGCTCCCTGGTGAGGATCACGCACGTACCGTGCGGCTGGCGCCCGAACTGTTTCCGCTCCTCGGCACGCAACCCGGCCGACAGGTTTACGTAAGCTATGGTCCCCGCAACAGAATCATCGCGACCGCCCTCATTGCTGATGACAGCACCAAAGGACGGAGCCAGTGGGCGAGCACCGATCGGGTAGGACATTATGCAGCCAAGGCCCGCGCTGTTCCGCCATTTGCCAGGCTTCGGGTCGGCGCCGAGATCAGGGTTGGGCTTGGCATTCCGCGTACCGCTGTGGTCACCGTGCACCGCCGGGTAACGTCACTCATTCTGGCCAAGCTGAACGAATTGATCATCCCGGCTACCGGGCTTTTCATAGCGCTCAGCTTCGATGCTAGGCTGAGTATATGGGTAGTCGTACTCGCGGTGCTGATCATTCTGGTTTTGCTGCTCACACCCCTTCGGGTGCGCCGCAACCCCCAGGGCAGAGTGCCATAAGTGCTCGCGGTATCTTCTGGTCTGACTGGAGTCAGCGAACCAAGGATGAACGCAGAAGCCTGGAACGTGCCCGGCTTCTGGCCGCTGAACTCGGAGTTCTTGATCCCGTACAGCCGACTCTCACAGTGGTCGGCTCTAAAGGTAAGGGCGCGACTGCCACGTATGCATCGGCATATCTCGTCGCGGCAGGCCTTCATGTCGTTACAGTCACGAGTCCTGGCTTGCGTGGAGTAAGGGATCGTATTCGTTTCGATGGTCTATCTGTAACCGACGAGCAAATGACCGGTCTTGCCCAACATATAAGCAAGGCACATGGCAAACTACCGGACTACCAGCCGGGTAAGGGATATCTGTCACCCAGTGGATTGTTCATCATCGCTGGCGTACTGTTCGCCCAGGCTATGAAGGCCGATGTGGTCGTCCTCGAGGCGGGCATGGGTGGAATATCCGATGAGGTGAGCCTCTTCCGGCCTACCGTGCTCGCTATCACGCAGATCTTCGGAGAGCATCTCGGGATCCTTGGCGATACACCTAGCGAGATCGCCCGCGACAAGGCTGGCGTGACCACACCGGCGACCAGAGCGGTAGTGGCGCTGCCGCAAGAGGAGAATGTCAAGCAAGCACTGCTCGACACGGTGTCCAGCAGATCGGGCGATCAGGTCAAGATCGAGTTCGCGGAGACCGGGGCAAGCGGTGTGCCGGTCAGTCTCCTCGCTCAGGGCCTGGGGCGTCAGAACTCGGAGCTCGGCTGTGTTGCGGCACAGCGTCTATTGGCCAGTGGAGATTATGGCACACCGGAGGGAAACCGCCTGTCTAGGCTGCTTTCCTCCGTCGCCCTGCCAGGCCGCTGCTCATGGCACGATGTGCCCGGTACTTCGGTACGGCTGTTTGCCGATGCGGCCATCAACAGAACTGGGATCGCAGCGGCGCTGATTGCTGCCGGTGAGCGCTGGAACGCCATCGACCATGTGCTGATATGCATTCCTGATCACAAGGATATGGACGGCGCGATCATCGAGCTGAGTGATCTGCCTGTCACATACGTCCGGCTCACCGACAAGCCACGGCTCAGTTTCACCCACACCCTGCCTGCCCGGTGGGGAACGATTGACATGAAAAATGTCGACCACGACTTCCTCACCAGCCTCGGCAGGCACATCGTCGCCCTGGGCACCGGATATTTCATCGCCCGCATGCTCGACCTGGCCGAAGCCAGCACCGAACGACTCTTCTATACCGCAGAAACCTGACGCGGCGCACCAGGAGCAGCTCACCCGCTCCCCGGCCGCCTGCACGCCCCGTCGTGGCCCGGGCCAGCGAAAGATCAGCGAACTCCTCCGCCACACCGCCTGATCACGCAATTCAAATTCAAAATCATAAAAGCTTGTATTTCAACGGAAAGGCGCTCACTAGCAATACCGAGGTGCTGGACGAGATGCTCCAGGACCCGGCCTTCCGGGCGGAGCGGGACCGTACCGCGCTGGCCCGGGCAGTGGCCGAAGCAGTAATCCGCTACCGGGCTGAGCACCGGCTGAGCCAGACAGCTCTGGCGCGGCTGCTCGGCTGGAGCCAGCCGGTGGTGGCGCGCCTGGAGGCCGCTGAACACAATCCCACGATGGATACCCTGATGACGCTGTCGCGCACGCTAGGCCTGCGCGTGCAGGTGGAGGTCGGCCCGAAGACGGGGGTAGTCGCGAAGGTCACCAAGTCCCGGGCAGCCTGAGATCGCCCGCGATAAGGCGGGCGTGACCACACCGACGACCAGAGCGGTAGTGGCGCTGTCGCAAGAAGAGGATGTTAAGCAAACACTGCTCGACACGGTGTCCATGAGGTCGACCGATCCTCGATGCTTTTCTGCGCCGAGGCGCGCGCTACCAATGCCGCAACGTCTGCCCGCCGGACATCTGGCTTGACAAAGATGTCAGCATCGGTGAGCGCCTGCTCGATCTGAGAGACGGGTCGATCTTGCAGCTTCGCGAGAGCGCTGATTCCGAGCTTGCCCTCTCGATACGCCTCGATGGCGCGATCGAGTATCCGGCGCGGTACGCGCGGCTGCCCGGCCGCCGCTTGGTCACTGTCGAACTGTGGACCCCAGCCATATCGGTAGGCCCAGCGCCGACCACTTGGCAGAGCCGCATCCCGGAGCTGGCCGAACAGCAGCCCCATGCGGTCGAGCTGAATGCGAGTCGCCTCGGGACTTGCCCCGAAATGCCGGGCCAGCAGAGCCATGACCCGCTCGTCGATATGACTCGTACCACCAGTGGGGGCGACATGGTTAAGCCACATTCGCACTCCCTTTTCGGGAATGAGGAGATGCCGGGCAAACTCATCGCAAAGCACTTCCTGTGGTGACCGCTCACAGTCCAGCGCGTCGACATGGGTCTTGTCACCGAACAGCAAGTGCCCCAGTTCATGGGCAAGGGTGAATCGCTGCCGTTCAACCACATCGTTGCTGTTGACCAGGACGACAGAGGTGGCCCGCTCAGGGTCGGTTGCGCAGATCCCCGACACTCCTGGCGGTAGCGGCATCGTGCCGACATCGACACCGCTGAAGTGCTCGACCGTCTCTACCAGATCGGCGATTGGTGCGCTGCCAAGACCTAGTGCCTCTCGCACCCGCTCTGCGGCAACGTGCCCACGCTCCTGAGGGCTGCCAGCGGCGGGAATCTCCAGGACTGGATGAGTGGCTTCTTGCCGCAAACATGTCACGACCGCATCAAGCCAGTCGTCGAGCTTGAGCAATTCGATGCCTTGCTCAAGGGCGGTTCTTACTGCGCCATCGGTACAGCCACTCGTCCGGGCAGCCCCCAGAACCCGTGCTTCGACCGCCGATCCATACAGGAGCTCATCGAGGCCAACACCCAATGCCTGAGCCAGCCTGTCAAAATCCGCGAGGGTAGCGTTCGTTCGCTTGCCTGTCTCCACCCGGTGCAATGTCGATTGCGATACCCCCGCCTCCGACTCGACGTTGCGTTGCGACAGGCCTGCTCGTTCCCGTGCCGCCCGCACCCGGGCCCCGACGGCAGTCAGGTCAACGTCCATATGCTCACCCCACCTGAATCAGATTATACATAACTGATTCAGCCGGGCAGCCGCCAGCACGTTCCATGACTCGTGGCCGAGATAGAACCAGGTGATGCCGACCGCCCGCGGGCGGGTCAGCCCTGGCCTGAGCGCGCCAGTCTCCCAGATGTGGTCCACGGCAAGGCCCAGGTAGTGCCGGTACAGGCCGTCGGACCGCCATGTGTTCGGGCCGACCATCGAGTTCCTGAGCCGGCCCACCCAGGACGACAGCGCGCTGTGCGTCATGCGCGGCATCGTCCCGGCCGGGGTCACGGTCCCGCTGCACAGCCTCAGGACGCCGAGGACTTCTACATCCCCGCGGGCACGCAGGAGGTACTCACCCAGCTTTCCGGCGGCCTGCAGTGGGCGCACGCACACACTGGAGACTACGTCCGCGTCCCGCCGGGCACCATGCACGCGCACCGCAACGTCTCCGCCGAGCCGGCGATCGACCTCATCATCACCGCCGCGAAGCCGGGCAGGTTCTTCGAGGAGATCGGACGCCCGGTCACCGGCGCACCACCCGCACCGCCCACGCCCCAGGACCTCGCCCGGTTCACCGAGACCGCCATCCGGTACGGGTACACCCTCGGCACCCGGAGCAGAACGCGGCCGCCGGAATCGAGCTACCTAAATTCGCCGGGTAGATCCGCCGCAAGCAAGTTAAATTCAAAATCAGATTCCTTATATTAACCGAACAGTGCCTCCCCAGACACTCGCTCACGCCGCCCACTCGCGCCCGAATCACTCCCGGCATCGGCGTCCGGGGTACCCTGGTACCATCTATGGGATAGAAAGGCAGAATATGAGTCTTAACATCAAGAACGCCGAGACTCATCGGCTCGTCCAGGAGCTGGCTGCGCTGACCAGTGAGACGCAGACAACAGCCGTGACCATCGCTGTGCGGGAGCGCCTGGACCGGGTACGGCACCTGCGTGAGGCCGGCCTGGCTGACCGGCTCCTGGCGATCGGCCAGGACACCGCGCCCCGGCTCCGCGAACCGTTCCGCAGCGCGGATCACGGCGACCTGCTCTACGACGAGCGCGGGCTTCCGGCGTGATCATCGACACCTCCGCCCTCATCGCGATCCTGCGCGCTGAACCAGACGCCAGCGAGATTGCCTATGCCATCGAGAAGGCGCAGAGCAGGCAGATCTCCGCTGCGAACTGGCTGGAGACAGCGGTCGTCATCGACGCCAGCCGGGACCCTATCGCCAGCCGCCACCTTGACGAACTCGTGCAGACGGCTGAGCTGCAGGTCGAACCCGTGACGCAAGACCAGGCCCGCATCGCCCGCGATGCCTACCGCGATTTCGGGAAGGGCAGCGGCCACAAGGCCGGGCTGAACTTCGGCGACTGCTTCGCCTACGCATTGGCCAAATCCACCGGGCAAGCACTGCTATTCAAGGGAAACGACTTCGGCCACACCGACATCACCCCCGCCCTGCCGACCGTTTAAGACGGCAGCGCTAGTTAGCATGGCGCTCCATCCCTCCTTTCCGATCACAACTCGCTTCCCAACCACAACCTGGCCTTCAGAGAAGCGGATGAGGAACCAGGGACGATCACGCATCTATCCCAGCGATCAGAAGTAGAGCTGGGCGATATCATGTGATATCAATGGAGGCGAGTCGTGACCGATATGCTGATCCGCGACGTGCCGGACGACGGCATTGTGGCAATAGACGCGAACGCCAGGCGGCTCGAGCTGTCCCGGACCGAATATGTCCGGCGTTGGCTCATTCAGGATGCTGCGGCTCAAGGGGTCGCTGTCGGGGTCCAGGATTTGCGGCGGTTCGCCGAGACCTTCTCTGACCTCGCCGACCCCGAGGTGATAAGCCAGGCATGGCGGTGACGACGTAGCTGATCGACAAGTCGGCGCTCGTCCGCCTGGCGGCCAGCCCGGACGCGGCCGAGTGGGCCAGCAGAATCGAGCGCGGCCTGGTGCGGATCACCACGGTGACCCGCCTGGAGGTGGGTTATTCGGCCCGGACAGGAACTGAGCTGCGCACCGGGCTGCGCCAGCCGCCGCGGGCGTCAATGCCGGTGGAGTGCCTTACCCCGGCTATTGAAGACCGGGCCCTGGAGGTTCTCAGCCTGCTCGCTGACTGAGGCCAGCACCGCGCTCCCGCCATTCCTGACCTGATCATCGCTGCAACGGCTGAACTCGCTGA
>DASXMU010000360.1:0-19105 GCA_036495485.1 Streptosporangiaceae bacterium | reverse complement strand
TCGGCGACTAGTTCGCGGGTGAGCGGGTTGTGGTGGATCTGCGCGGGTGAGAGCCGTTCGGCTTGCCGCAGTTCCCGCACCGCGTCCGCGTCTTTGCCGAGCATCGCGTAGGCGCGGGATCGTTCCAGCCGCAGTGCTGCCCGGCGGTTGCCGGAGGCCAGCAGCCGTTCCTCGACCGCATCGGCGTGCGCTAGTGCCGCCCCGGCGTCGCCTGCTTCCACTGCCAGTGAGGTCCGCCATACGCCGACGTTGGCGGGGCCGAACAGTTCGAATGCGTCGGGCTGGTCACCGAGCCGTGCGGCGATGTTCGCGGCCTCGGTGCCGTGGTCTTCGGCTCCGCCGTGGTTGCCTTGCACCGCGCAGGCGAGCGCGGCGGACAGGTGCAGCATGCCGAGTACCTGGTGTGCGAATGGGTCGTCGCCGGCGTGTGGTTCTAGTTCGTCAGCGTGGCGTGGTGTGGCCAGCAGGGCGCGGGATTTGCTGGATGAGGTGCGGGCTTGTGCCGTCTCGAATGCCGCTGCTGCCCGCCATACCTGGTCGCCGAGCAGGTCGGCGGCGTGGCGGCCACGGTCGGCGGCGACCCATGCCAGGTCGGTGAGGCCGAAGTGCCGGAGCATGATCATGGCTGAGGCGCTGGCTTGGATGAGCAGCCGCAGTGCCAGGTCCTGGTTTGTGCTGGTGGTGGTCGCGGCGGTGACCTGGAGTTCGTCGAGCAGGCCAGGGAGTTCGGCTGTCATCGTGGTGTAGTCCGCGCGCCTCAGGGCTGAATCCTGGGCGCTGGTCAGGTCGGCCAGCACCGTGACTGGCCGGGCGGGGATGTCGGGCGGGTCATCAATCGTGGCATCGAGCAGCGCCGCCCGAAGCGGCCGGAAGTCATAGGGCCTGGAGTGTGGCTGTACTTCGGGGGCTGGTGCGCCGGTCAGGCTGTCCGCCGACACTGCCAGGGCCTCGGCGATCGCGGCGATGTCCTGCCGTCGTTCCAGCCGGGCGTGACCGTTCTCGATCTTGCTGAGCCAGCCTTTGGAGCGGCCGGTGAGGCCGGCGAGGGTTTCGAGGCTCATGCCGCGGGAGCGCCGGGCTGCGCGCACGTTCGCGCCGATCCGTGGCTCACGGGCAGGCTCATTCACGGTCTCACCCCCTGTCCTTGATGTCAGCATCCACTGCCCAGGTTACGGCGCGGTTCCTCGGGTGTGGCCCGGCCAGGCCCAGATTGTTCGGGGTTGAGGTTTCCGCACCCATAGGGTGCCGGCTGGGAGACTGTGCCCATGGCTGCGGCAGCGCGCACCAACGAGTGTCTAACGTAGCCACAACCTCCGGCGCCGGGACGCAGGTTCCTGTGTCAGATCGAGGCGCCAGTGGGCAGGGACGCGGGCTCCTGCGTCAGGCTGAGGCGCCGGTGGGCAGGGCGGCCATGAGCTGGTTCCAGGCCAGGTCGCTGCCGGCCGCCAGGCAGCCATCCACCACGGCGTCCGAGCCGAGCGCGCTGACCCGCACGGCCGGCCGGGCCGGGGCGAGGGTTTGCAGGTGGCCGTTGACCGCGTCGGCGAATCCGGGCGCCTGGCCGATGCCGCCACCGAGCACGATCAGCTCGGGATCCACCACAGTGATCACGACACAGACCGCCTTGGCCACCAGCCGCGCCTCCTCCGCCACCACAGCCGCAGCCCGGTCATCCCCCCGGGCCGCAGCGTCGAACACCTTGCGGGCGGTGACCTTACCGCGGATGCCGACCCGGTGAGCGGCCCGCACGATCGCCGCGGCGGAGGCGGATGCCTCCAGCTCGCCACGCCTGCGGGCGTCGGCCTCATCGGCGCCCGACCCCTCTGACAGGGGCATGAAAGCGATCTCCCCGGCCACCCCATGCACACCACGCCGCAGCCGCCCGCCAAGCACCAGGCCCATGCCGATACCTGTGCCAACATGCACGAACGCGAAGTCATCCACATTACGGCCGTGCCCGAGGGAACGCTCGGCCAGCGCTTCGGCATCCACGTCGTTCTCGATGACCACGGACTCACCGAACGCGGCCCGCAACTGGGCCAGCGCAGCCGGCCGGTCCCAGCCGGCCAGGCCACCAGTCAGCGCCATCGAATTGCGGCCCGGCTCATAAACCCCCGGGCTGCCGATAACCGTCTGGGTGATAGCCGACCTGGCAACACCAGCCTCGTTGCACACGATGTCGCCGAGCCGCACCAGCTCACCAACCCGGCCGCGCACGCTGGTGGCCCTGGCGCGGAGCGTGGACCGGGCGCGGATCTCGCCAGCCAGGTCGGCCAGCGCGCCCCTGACGTACTCATGACCGATGTCGAGGCCGAGCACCAGTCCCGCGTCGGGGCGGATCTCGAACAGCTTGGCGGACCGGCCAGGTACTCCGGTGCGCTGCCCCGCCTCCTGCACCAGGCCCGACGCCTCGACGTTCGCCAGCGCGAGCGAGACGGTCGGCTTGGACAAGCCGGACGCACGGGCCAGCTCGGCGCGCGAGCACGGGCCGATGCTGCGGATGCGCTCGAGCAGAAGCTGCTCGTTCATGGCACGGATCAGTGGGGGCCGGGCCGCCGCGGCAAAGCTGCCGCCCTGAACCCCTCCCCCGCTGCGGACGGTGTGTCCCTGGGTATCCGGAGCCCCCCCGGCCACGCCCAGCGGCTCGCCCGATGGCAGTGCGGTCATGGCCACCTCCCGTTCCATGATCTCGCGCCCCATCCAGGATGTTACGGGGATCGGGCAATTCGCGCCTTGTACCGCAGATATAGTTAGTATACTATCCTAACTATCTCATCTAACTATCCCACGTCGCGAGGATTAGTCAATACCCGCCTTGTATCGCAGACATAGTTAGGATACTGTCCTAACTATCTCACACGGAGGGATCGATAGTTCATGCGTGACCGCCCCACCATGCGCACCGCGATCCCGGCAGCACCAGCAATGGGCCTGGCCGCCGGGTTCCGTGGTGGCATCCGGGCCGACGGCGGGGACACCATCGTGGCCGGCGCCGCCGGCGCGCCAGGGGTGCCCTCCGTAGACCGTGCCCGCCAGTCCGTTCATCTGCCGGTCCCGCGGCAGCGCGCGACCGGCTCCCCGTCGGCGGTGCGCGGCCTTGGCGTTATGGCAGCGCCTTCTTTGCCGGAGCCACACCCCACGGCGAACCTTTCCTTGCCGGAACCATGCCCTGCAGAGCTTTCTGTGCCGGAACCACACCTCACGGCGAACCTTTCCTTGCCGGAACCACACCCCACGGCGAAGCTGTGTGGTCATGGCCTGCTGCCGCGTCAAGATCTCCCGCTCCCGGCGAGACCCCCGTTAGGACTCGCCAGCCAGCGGAAACCTTGTCGGCTACAAATAGTTTGGATACTGTCCTAACTATCTTATTAGCGGAGGAATCACCACAGCATGAGCACTCCCCCTGTCCTGCTTGGGATTGACTTCGGCGGCACCAAAATCGCCGTTGCCCTGGCAGATCCCAGCGGCCGCAGGCTCGCCTCTGCCACGGTGGACAGCGCGGGTGAGTTTGGCGCGCGGGCGGCCTTTGACCGCGGTGTCCGCGCCGCCAGAGAACTCCTCGACGGCGTGGACGGCCGTCCGCTCGCGGCGGTCGGGGTGTCCACGTTCGGCATACCGTTCGATGACCGGGTCGAGCTTGCCCCGGCCATCCCCGGCTGGGATGATCTTGCAATCGGCCGTGAGCTGCGGGCCGCCTTCCCCGGTGCCATCGTCCGGATGGCCACCGACGCGAAGGCGGCAGCCAGTGCGGAAGCCACCTGGGGAGCCTTGGCGGGCTGCGATCCAGCCATCTACCTGAACCTCGGCACCGGGCTTTCCGCCGCGATCGTGACCGGGGGCAACGTGCTGCTCGGTCGACATGGCGCATCCGGTGAGATCGGGTACAACCTGCGGGCCGTCGACGATACCGGGCTCGCCCTCGACCACCGGGTCCCCCTGGAGTGGATGGTCAGCGCCAGGGCGCTGGCCAAGCGCGGGACCAGCGCTGCCGGCTCGACCCGCGATCTCACCGCCGCAGAAGTGTTCAAGGCCAGCACGGAAAATGAGGCTCTGGGAGACGTAATCGACGAGTTCGTCGCAGAACTCTCCTTTCACCTCGTTAACCTAGCCATCAGCATCGACCCGGTGCGGATCGCGGTGGGCGGTGGCATGACTGGCTCATGGGATCGCCTGCGGCCGGGCCTGGAACGGGCCCTGTCTGCAGGAGTTCCCTTCCCGCCCGAGCTCGTTCTGGCCGCGTTCCCGTTCGATGCGCCCCTTATCGGCGCGGTCGCACTTGCCGTTGAGGCAGCGCAGGACCGGCTCGGTACGGTGACGGCGCGCATAGCACAACACGGGGACGGCAAGCCCGGGCCCGAGCCGGCACTGAATAACGCACACACAACAAAGGACTAAGAGGCATGGGACACGGCATGAGACTTTTCCGCAAAAGACGCCACCTGGGCATGATCGGTGTCGTCGCGGCGGCCAGCCTGCTCGCGGCCGCCTGCAGCTCCAACTCCTCTCCCGGCGGCAAGAACAACGCCTCCGGCGGGACCAACGGCGCGGTGACCATCTCCAACGAGAGCGGCTCCCTGTGGACCTGTGGGTTCAGCCCGTACAACGGGTCGGTGGCGTTCCTCGCTGTCGGCTTCGTCTACGAGCCGCTCGTCTACGTCAACCCGCTGCAGAACGGCAAGACCACCCCCATGCTGGCCACCGCATGGACATGGGGAGCGGGCAACAAGACCCTCACGTTCACCATCCGCAAGGGCGTCAAGTTCAACGACGGCACGCCGATGACCCCGGCCGACGTGGTGTACACGTTCAACCTGCTGAAGAGGGTCCCGGCACTGGACCTCAGCGGTGTGTGGTCGGTGCTGTCCAGCGTCACCCAGACCGGGTCCGACCAGGTCACCATGACCTTCAAGGGCGCGGCGGTACCGGAGTTCTACTACATCGCCGACCAGACCCCGATCCTGCCCCAGCACGTCTGGTCGAAGATCAGCAACCCGGCCGCGTACCCGGACTCCAACCCAGTCGGCACCGGGCCCTACAAGGTGAACCCGTGCACCAAGACCAACATCACCTACACGGCCAACCCGCACTACTGGCAGGCTGGCGAGCCGCACATCGCCAAGGTGGAGTACCCGGCGTTCACCAGCAACAACACCGCCAACGACGAGCTGTCCACCGGCCAGGCGCAGTGGGGCTCGCAGTACATCCCCGGCATCCAGGCGTTCTACACGGCCAAGAGCAGCAGCTTCCACTACTGGTTCCCGCCGACCGTGAACGTCTCGCTGATCCCGAACCTGACGAACCCGCTGCTGGCCAACGTCAAGGTCCGCCAGGCCATGTCGTACGCGATCGACCGCGACCGGGTCTCGCAGATCGGTGAGTCCGGGTATGAGCCGGCGTCCAACCAGACCGGCGTCGTCACGCCGACGTTCTCGAGCTGGCTGGACACCTCGGCGCTGTCCGCCGCCGGGAACTACGCCTACAACCCGGCGAAGGCCAAGCAGCTGCTGCAGCAGGCCGGTTACCACATGGGCTCGAACGGCATCATGGTCAACTCGGCCGGCAAGCAGCTCAACTTCACCGTCATCAACATCGGCGACTTCTCCGACTGGGTGGCTTCCATGCAGGTCATTACCCAGGAGCTGAAGGCGGTCGGAATCCAGGTCACACCCGACAACCTGACCAGCACGGACTTCGACAACGACCTCTACACGGGCAAGTACCAGCTCGCCTACTACGACCAGCAGACGTTCGGCCCCGCTCCGTACTACGAGCTGAACCAGTGGCTGAACTCGGCCTACACGGCCAAGATCGGGCAGACGGCGGCCAGCAACTACGAGCGTTACAACAGCCCGGCCACCGACAACCTGCTCAACCAGTACGCGAACACCACCAGCAGCTCGACCCAGCACTCGATCGTCAACCAGCTCGAGCAGACCATGCTGAGCCAGGTGCCGGTCATCCCGGTGGTCGAAGCCGTGGACTGGTATCAGTACGACACCTCGTCGCTGTCTGGCTGGCCCACGCAGAGCAACCCGTACGCACAGCCGGCGGCCTACGCCTACCCGGACATGGAGCAGGTGCTCCTGCACCTCAAGTCGGCCTGACCTGGGTGCGTGCCCGGGGCTTCCTCCCCCCGGGCACGCACCAGGGCTGGGGCGCTCGCAACGCGTGATGGCAATGGTGCCGGGACGACCATTCAGCTGGCCTTGGAGGGGCCGACATGACCACTAGGGAAAGAGCTTGAGATACGCGCTGCGCCGTCTCGGCTTCTTCGTGCTCACGCTGTGGGCCGCCTTGACGCTCAACTTCCTGCTTCCGCGGCTGATGCCGGGCAACCCGGCACTCGCGATGATGTCCAAGTTCCACGGGGAACTCGGGCCCAACGCGCTGAAGGCGCTGGAGATCCTGTTCGGGGTCAACACACACCAGAGCCTGATCTCGCAGTACTTCGGCTACCTGCACCAGATAGCGACCTGGAACTTCGGCACCTCGCTGAGCCAGTATCCAGAGTCGGTCAGCTCCGTCATCGGCGGCGCGATCTGGTACACGCTCGGCCTGGTGGGCATCACCACGATCCTGGCCTTCCTGCTCGGCACCGGGCTCGGCGCTGTGGCCGCCTGGCGCCGCGGCGGGCGGCTGGACAGCATCATGCCGCCGGTGTTCGTGATCACCTCCGCGGTCCCGTACTTCTGGGTTGGCATGGTGCTCGTGCTGATCTTCAGTCTCACCCTGCACTGGCTGCCCTCGCAGGGCGGCTTCAACGTCACCTCGGACACCCCGGGCCTGTCGCTGGGCTACATCGGGGACCTGCTCCAGCACGCCGTGCTCCCGGCGGTCTCGCTGCTGATAACCACGATCGGCACCTGGATCCTGACCATGCGCAACACGATGATCACCACGCTGGCCGAGGACTACGTGCGGATGGGCCGGGCCAAGGGGCTGTCCAGCCGGCGCATCATGGTCGACTACGCGGCGCGCAACGCGATCCTGCCCAACCTCACCGGCTTCGCCATGTCGCTTGGCTTCGTGGTGAGCGGCGCGATCCTGATCGAGTACGTGTTCAACTACCCCGGGGTGGGGTTCATGCTGCTGCAGGCGGTCCAGGGCGAGGACTTCCCGCTGATGCAGGCGCTGTTCCTGCTCATCACCGTCGCCGTGCTGCTGGCCATCCTCATCGCTGACGTCGCCACGGCCCTGCTGGATCCGCGGACCAGGACGGCGGGATAGCCATGTCCATGCCCCTATCCAGCGTCACCACCGTCGGCGAGCCCGCCGGGCCGGGTGTCACCGGGCGGTCCAAGCGCCCGGCCACCCACGCGCTCGCCCGGCTTACCCGTGCGGTCCGCTCGAACCACAAGGCCACCGCCGGTGCGATCATGCTCGGCATATTCGTCCTGGTCTCGATCTTCCCCGGCATCATCGCCAGGGACAGCCCGAGCGCCGACATCTACAAGCCGCGCCTGGGCTTGTCCACCGCGCACCTGCTCGGCACGACCTCGTTCGGCCAGGACATGTGGGCCCAGGTGGTGTACGGCACCAGGAACGTGCTGATCATCGCGTTCTCGGTCGGGCTGCTCACCACCACGATCGCGGTCCTCATCGGCGTCGCGGCCGCGTATCTCGGCGGGGCGTGGGACGGCGTGCTCGGCGTGATCACCGACATTCTCCTGGTCATCCCGCTGTTCCCGCTGCTGATCGTGATCACCGCCTACGCGCACGGCGCCAGCACGCTGGTGCTCATCGTGGTCATCACGGCGACGGGCTGGTCTTTCACGGCGCGCCAGCTCAGGTCGCAGGCGCTGTCACTGCGCTCCAGGGACTTCCTCGAGGCCGCCCGGGTACGCGGCGAGCGCAAGCTGTACGTCATCGTGGTCGAGCTGATCCCCACCATGACCTCGCTGATCGTGGCCAGCTTCCTGACCAATGCGCTGTACGCGGTGCTGTTCGCGTCCAGCCTGCAATTCATCGGCCTGGGTGACCCGAACGCGCAGAGCTGGGGCACGATGCTCTACTGGGCGCAGAACGAGGCGGCGCTGCAGACCGGCCAGCCCATGTGGGCGATCGCGCCCGGCTTCTGCATCGCCGCGCTCGGAGCCGCGTTCGCCCTGCTCAACTATGCCTTCGATGAGGTCGGCAACCCAGCACTGCGACCGGTAAGGAGGAGCCGTGGCAAGCGTGCGCGCTGACGCCGGCCCGCATTCGGCGGACTACAGCCCGGCCGCGGGGCCCATCCTCACGGTGCACGATCTCTCGGTCGAGTACGCCATGGACAGCGGTGCCGTCGCGGCCGTGGACCGGGTCAGCTTCGACCTGTACCCGGGCGAGTTCCTCGGCATCGTGGGCGAGTCGGGCTGCGGCAAGTCGACCCTGCTGTTCGCCATCGCCCAGCTGCTCGCGCCGCCGGCCGGGATCACCAGCGGCAGCGTGGCCTTCAAGGGCACGAACATGGTGGGCATGACCGACCGGAACCTGGCGGCGATCCGCTGGCGGGACCTTTCGGTGGTGATGCAGAGCGCGATGAACGCGCTCAACCCGGTCAAGTCGATCGGCGCCCAGTTCAAGGACGCGATGAAGGCGCACGGGGTGACCGCCAAGGAGGAGATCGCCGCGCGGTCGGCCGAGGTGCTCCAGATGGTCGGGATCGACCCGGTGCACCTGGGCAGCTACCCGCACCAGCTCTCCGGCGGCATGCGGCAGCGTTCCATGATCGCGATGGCGCTGCTGTTCACGCCGGAGCTAGTGATCATGGACGAGCCGACGTCCGCGCTCGACGTAGTCGCCCAGCGCTCGCTCATGGTGCACATCAAGAAGCTCCAGGAGGAGCTGCACTTCGCGGTCATCTTCGTCACCCACGACATGTCGCTGGTCAGCCACTTCTCCGAGCGGCTGATGGTGATGTACGCCGGCCAGGTCGCCGAGTACGGCAGCACCCGGGAGGTCTTCGACACCCCGCGCCATCCCTACAGCGTCGGCCTGCTCGAAGCCTTTCCCTCGATCAGGGGCGAGCGGGTGCCGCTGACCGGAATCCCGGGCCGGCCGCCGGACCTGTCACAGCCGCAGCACGGCTGCTGGTTCGCGCCGCGCTGCCCGCAGGTGATGGACATCTGCCGGGACACCGAGCCAGACCTGTACCGGGTGCAGGACGCAAATGTGCGCTGCCTGCTGTATACCGAGGCAGCCCGCAAGGAGGCTGACCGTGGCTGAGCTTCCCCGGCCGGAAACACACCCCACGGCGAATCTTTCTTTGCCGGAAACACCCCCTACCGCACCATCCGGGCCGCTCCTCAGAACCGAGGCGCTGAGCAAGCATTTCAAGATCGGCAACGCACTGTCCCGGCGCATCCTGCACGCGGTCGACGACGTGAACCTGACCATCGGCTCCCGTGAGATCGTCGCGCTGGCCGGGGAGAGCGGCAGCGGCAAGAGCACGATCGCCCGGCTGCTCGCCAAGATCTACAAGCCGACCAGCGGTGAGATCTACTTCCAGGGCCGCCGGGTGTCGGCCATCAGGTCACGCCGGGATCTGCTGCAGTACCGGGGCGATGTGCCCATGGTGTTCCAGGACCCGTTCAGCTCGCTGAACCCCGTGCACCGCGCCTCGCACGGGCTGATGCGCGCGCTCAAGCTGCACCGGCCCGAGCTCAACGCGCAGCAGCGGGAACAGGAGGCGATCCGCGCGCTGGACGCGGTCGGGCTCACCCCGGCCGGCGAGGTGCTGCGCCGCTACCCGTTCGAGATGAGCGGCGGCCAGCGGCAGCGGCTCGGCTTCGCCCAGGCACTGGCCCTGCGGCCGAAGCTGATCGTCGCCGACGAGCCGGTGTCCATGCTGGACGTGTCGATCCGCATCGGCCTGCTCAACCTGATGGCCGGCCTGCGGGACAACCAGGACGTGTCCATCCTCTACATCACCCACGACATCGCCAGCGCCCGGTACGTCGCCGACCGGCTGATCGTGATGTACGCCGGGCAGATCGCCGAGTCCGGCCCGGTGGAGGATGTGCTCGCCCGGCCCCGGCACCCCTACACCCAGCTCCTGCTGTCGGCGGTGCCCGACCCACGGGCGCCGCTGAGCGTCGGTGCCGACACCGACCGGGGCGAGCCGCCCAGGGTGATCGACCCGACGCCCGGCTGCCGGTTCCGCTGGCGCTGCCCGCTGCGGATCGACGAATGCGACCAGGTCACGCCCGTGCTGCGGGAGCTTCTCCCTGACCATCAGGCGGCATGCCATGTCGCCACGGCCGACACTCTCACGAAGGCGTTTGGTTGATGAAGATCGCGGTCATCGGCGGCGGATCCACCTACACACCAGAGCTGGCCGACGGAATGGCACGGCTGGCCGACCAGGTCGATATGAGCGAGCTCGTGCTCGTCGACCCCGACGAAGGCCGGCTGTCGGTCGTCGGCCCGTTCTCGGCCCGGATCATGAAGGCACTGGGGCACCCCGGTCAGGTCCGCTGGACCAGCAACCTGGACGAGGGCCTGGACGGCGCGGGCGCGGTCCTGCTCCAGCTCAGGGTCGGCGGCCAGGCGGCACGGCAGCGTGACGAGACCTGGCCGCTGCAGTGCGGCTGCATCGGGCAGGAGACGACTGGGGCCGGCGGGTTCGCCAAGGCGCTGCGTACCGTCCCGGTGGTTCTCGACATCGCCGAACGCGCCAGGCGGCTGGCGGACGACTCGGCCTGGATTATCGACTTCACCAACCCGGTCGGGATCGTCACCCGGGCCCTGCTCGACGCCGGCCACAGGGCCGTCGGGCTGTGCAACGTGGCGATCGGATTCCAGCGCAAATTCGCCGCGATCCTGGGCGTGCCGCCCGAGCGGGTCCTGCTGGATCACGTCGGTCTGAACCACCTCACCTGGGAACGGGCCGTCCTGGTGGACGGCAAGGACCGGCTGCCCGACCTGCTGGCCACCTCGGTGGATGAGATCGCGGAGGACATCGAGCTGCCGGCCGAGACGATCCTTCAGCTCGGCTCGGTGCCGTCGTACTACCTGCGTTACTTCTACAGCCATGACGTGGTAGTCGAGGAGGAGCGCCACTCCCCCACCCGCGCCGAGCAGGTCGCCGGGATCGAGCGCGAATTGCTCACCATGTACGCCGACCCGGCGCTGGACCGCAAGCCGGACCTGCTCGGCCAGCGCGGCGGCGCGTTCTACTCCGAGGCGGCCGTAGCGCTGATGGCCTCGCTGGTCAACGACACCGGGGACACGCAGGTCGTCAACGTGCGCAACGCGGGCACGCTGCCGTTCCTGCCCGACGAGGCGGTCATCGAGGCGCCGGCCCGGGTCGGCGCCAGCGGCGCGATACCGCTGCCCACCGAGCCGGTCGAGTCACTGCAGCGCGGCCTGATCGCCCACGTCAGCGCGTACGAGGAGCTGGCGGTCGACGCGGCGACGCGCGGCGGCAGGCAGCGGGTCGAGATGGCCATGCTCGCCCACCCGCTGATCGGCCAGATCGACCTGGCCCACAAGCTCACCGACCTGCTCCTCGCCGAGAACGCACGCTACCTGCCCTGGGCCGTAGGGCGTGGTTCCGGCAAAGAAAGCACGGACGCAAATTGACCGCGCACGACGAGGCCCGGCTGCCTGCGGTCATCGCGGTAGACGGCGGTAACAGCAAGACCGACGTCGCGCTCGTCGGTTCCGACGGCTCGCTGCTGGCCAGCATCCGCGGGCCGGGCCTGGACCCGCAGAGCGACGGCATGGCCGAGACCGTTGAGGTGCTCGGCGCGCTGGTGCAGAAGGTCTCGGCGCAGGCCGCCCAGTCGGACGGCGGGTTCCCCGCCGCGGGAAGTCCGGTCGCCCGGCACATGTCCGCGTGCGTGGCCAACGCCGACCTGCCCGAGGAGGAGGAAAGGGTCTGCGCCACCCTGCAGGATCAGGGCTGGACCGAGACCACGTCGGTGGTCAACGACACCTTCGCCGTGCTGCGGGCAGGCCTCACCGGCGAAGACGGCGATGGCCACTGGGGTGTGGCGGTCACCTGCGGCGCGGGCATCAACTGTGTCGGGGTGGCCCCCGACGGGCGCACCTCCCGCTTTCTCGCCCTCGGCAGCATGAGCGGCGACTGGGGCGGCGGCTACGGCCTGGGCCGCGCCATCGTCTGGTACGCGGTCAGGGCCGAAGACGGACGCGGCGACCAGACCGTGCTGCGCGAGACCGTGCCCGCTCACTTCGGCCTCACAACCATGCACGACGTCGCCATCAGCGTGCACCAGGGCACCATCACCTACGAGGACCAGGTAGGCCTGTCCCCGGTGCTGTTCGCCGCCGCGAACGCCGGCGACAAGGTAGCGCTGAGCCTGGTCAGCCGTCAGGCCGACGAGATCTGCCTGATGGCGCTCGCCGCGATGCGCCGCCTGAACCTGCTCGGCCTGGCCACCCCGGTCGTGCTCGGCGGCGGGCTGGTCACCGCCCGGGACCCGCTGCTCACCGCCGGGATCACCAGCAGGCTCGCCGCGCAGGCACCGCACGCGGCCATCCGCATCATCGACGTGCCCCCCATCGCCGGGGCCGCCATGCTCGGCCTCGACCAGGTGAACGCCGGCCCGGACGCCCAGGCGAGGCTGTGCGCTGCCTACACCCTCGCTGACGGCGAGTGAGACCGCTGTTGCCGCGCCGCAGGTCAAGGGGTCAGGCCTCGGCGTCCGGCACAATGCAACCAAGGAACGCGAACAGCAGTCCGACGGACTTTCTCTCACACCCGCGGCAGACGTCGATCCGCTTATCTGAGGGCTTGTGCAGGTCGCCGTTATATAGGGAGCGGAGGTCCGCCGCGTCCTGTGTCTTCTCACACAGATCGCAGGTGTATGCGCATTGTGTGGCCATGCCACCATCTTGCTTTAATGTCCACGAGGTTAGGCTCACGATGTTTGTGAGGAGAGTCCAGTCAAATGCGCTGGCCATCAATGGTTCAGGCATAAGCTGGCCGACATGCCGCGCTATGACTACCGGTGCCGCGCCTGCGGCGACACGTTCGAGCTGGCCCGCCCGATGAGCGAGTCCGGCGACCCGTGCAGCTGCCCGCAGGGACATGACGACACGGTGAAGCTACTGTCCACGATCGCGGTCGGCGGCCGGGCGTCCGGCTCGGGATCACCAGCCGGTGGCGGGGCGGGCGGCTGCTGTGGCGGCGCCTGCGGCTGCGGGCGCTGAGCAGGTCCACATGATCACCGAAGAGCGGTTCAGTGCTGGCCTTCGTGGGTTCACCGGGCGGCTGGCCGGTGTGGTCGCCGTCACCAGCGAGGCGGCCCGCATCCCGACTTGCCCGGAGTGGTCGCTGCGCCAGCTCGCCACGCACGTCGGGCGGGCACACCGGTGGGCGGGCGAGATGGTGAACCGCCGGACCACCGAGGTGATCTCGTTCCGCGAGGCACCGGACGGCAAGCTGCCCGGTGACCCGGCCGCCTGGCCGGGCTGGCTGACCGCTGGGGCGGACCGGCTGATCGCCGCGGTCGGCGACGCCGGCACCGGGCAAGTGTGGACGTTCGAGGGCCTGGGCCCGGCCGGTTTCTGGCTGCGCCGGATGGCGCACGAGACCGCCGTGCACTGCGCCGACGCCGAGCTCGCCGTAGGGCGGCAGCCGGCGGTTACCGCCGATCTGGCGGTGGACGGGATCGCGGAATGGTTCGGAATCATCTCCGGCGACCCGGGCGAGCGGCCCGCGCCACTGACCGAGGGCGCCACCCTGCACGTGCATGCCACCGATGACGGGCTCGACGGCAGCGGTGAGTGGCTGCTCAGCGGGACGGCGTCGGGGATGGCCGTCCAGCCGGGTCATGCTGCCGCAGGGTGTCATTCCGGCAAAGAAAGCAAGGCCGATGCCGTGGTGCGTGGCCCGGCGGCCACGCTGTTCCTCGTGCTGATGCGGCGCCTGCCACCGGACGCACCTGGGATAGAGGTACTCGGCGACGGCTCGGTGCTGCGGAGCTGGCTGGCGAATACCGCCTTCTAGCTGTGCTTTCTTGGCCGGAGCCACACCCTGCGGCACTTTCCTGGCCGGAACCACACCCTGCGGCTGGTGCTCAGTCCTCGACCAGCCCGGTGATCGCCATGATCAGGTAACCGGAGATCTCGCGCAGCAGGCCGCCGTCACCGGGGGCGGCCAGCCGGTGTTCGGCTCGTGAGTTCACCTTGTTGCGGCCTTCGCTCTGGATTCGCAGCGTGCCCCCCCGGCCCATCCTGCCCGGCTTGCGCAGGGTGGCCCGGATGGACCCACGAGCCGTCTCGATGGTGGACTTGCCGCTGCCGGCCAGTTCGGCGGCAGCTCGTTCGGAAATTTCATTGACAAAATTCTCAACCCATGAGTGCAGATGACCGGGCACGGCGGGAACCGCCTCCAGAGCCGGATCCGCAAGCAACTCCCCGATGAGCCGGGCCGTGCCACCAATGTAGCTCCAGCACAGGTCCACCTCCGATGCCACACACCAGGCGCGGTCGGCGGGCCACCACAGGCTGGGCGTCTGGCCCGGCGAGCCGGCGAACGCCAGGGCGGCCTCGATCGGGCCGGTGTAGAGCAGGTAGTCGCGGTGCGGCAGCCGGACCCTGGGACCGAACCTGACCTCGGGCGGCACCGGATCGGGGATGGGGATCGGCACCTCGCCGGGCAGGGCGGCCGACATCGCGGTGTCCCAGCCCCAGCCGTCCCATATGCAGAACAGGCAGCTCGACGGCGTGCTGGTGTGGGCCGCGAGCGGCTCGATGAGCGCCTCGGCGTCGGCGGCGTCCAGGCTGCCTCGCTCGGGCCCCTGGCTGTTCCACGGCGCGGGAGCGGACGGCTTGACCGGCGGCAGCGCGATCGAGTGGAACTGCGAGTCGGGATGCAGCGGGACCCCGCTCCACTGCGCGATCTCCCGCCAGCGGACAGTCCGCATGCCCTTGGCCAGGATGTAGTGGGCCGGGTGGAGCAGCCGCGCGTACGCTTCGAAGCCCTGCGGGATGACCGAGGCGACCAGGCGGTCGTCGAACGGGGCGAGGCTCGCGGCGATCCAGCCCGCCTCATCGACCGCCGTGCTCCACTGGGTTTCCGGGACGGCGATGTGCTCCACCTTCGGCACCCTACTTCAGGTGGCTGGGCGAAACCGGCGATTTCGGCATGTGGCGCTGCGGCCCGTATTTGACCGGTCACGCACCGGCGGGTGGGTCGGGTGGGTCGGGGCGCTGGGGGGGTGCCAGCGGGGCGACGCGTGGGTCGGGCCGGTCTATGTTCCAGTGCCGGACCGCCGATGCCATCCACTGGCCGTTGTGCTCAGCCGTAGCGGCGTCGTCGCTGCGCGGCATCACCGAGAACCGGGTGATCACCCGCTGGCCGCCCTCGTGGTCGCCGTAGAGCAGGTCGATACCTATCGGCCGCCGGTTCTTGATGGCCTCCAGCGCGGCGGTGTACTCGGGGTCGCCGGGGTCGCGGTAGGCGGCCTGCCAGAACCCCGTGTCGTTGACCGGGATCCAGAGATCCCGGTTGTTCCAGCGGAACTCCTCCGGCGGCGGGTGTTCCGCTGTCAGCGGCCGCTCCGGGTAGAACCGCCAGCCGTGGATGACGGCCAGGCCGCTGCCCGCGTTGTGCAGCGAGATGGCCAGGTAGACGGTCTCGGTCCCGTCCGCGGCCCGGATCTCGCCGACCGCGGTCCCACCCGGCATCTTGAACCACTGCTCGTCGCCGTACATGATCTTTTGCGGCGGGTCGTCGCGCCGGGACGGCATCAGGATCGGCCGCAGCCCGACGAGCAGGCTCTGCTCGGCCGCCCGCGCCGAGCGGTTGGCCGAGCGGACCGAAGAAAACGTGGCCACGGCCAGTACGAGCGTCCCGCCCGCCGTGGCGAGAGACGAGATCGTTACCCAGTCAAGAGACACGTTCCAGAGCGTAGTTGGCGGCGATCCCGGTGACAGCCGTGATATATGGTCCTGACCTGCCCCAGATCGCCACCAGGGGGTTACTGCGTGAGTACGATTGAACTTGCCCCTCGGCCCACACTCACCTGATTGCGGATTCGGATGATTCTGCTGCTCGTCGTTGCCATTGCTGTAGTCGCAGCGCTCGCCTACAGCGGCAACAGGATTGCCAGGTCACGGGCACGACAGCGCCAGGAGGGCGCAGACAGGGAACGGATGGCGGCACAGACCGCCCAGACCGCCAGGACGCGGGCCGAGAAAGACCAGCGCCGGCCCGTCTACAACGAGGACGACGCGCTCACCTCCGTGATGCCGGCCATCAAGCTGCCCTGGGCGACCGCGTCGCCGCCGCTGGGCGAGCGGCGCGACGACGGCTACCACGGCTTGGGTGGCGGCGCCGGCTACAACCCGCACACGGTCTTCGCCGACGAGTACCCGCAGGCGGCGTTCGGCGGCAACGGCCACGGCCACGGCGAGCGTGCGGGCAGCTACGCCGACCTCGACACCGACTACCCGGCATTCCCCGCGCTGACGCCGTTCCAGGCCGAGGAGGAGCCCGCCAAGCCCGAACCCGCGCCCGCCGCGGACTACCGCCCGGAGGCTGACCAGCGGCCGGCCGCGCAGTACTCCCGCCAGCCCGGGCCGCCGGACGAGATCGCGGGCAACGGCGCGCGGCTTGGTGAGCCCGGCACTCCCCCGGCCTACCCGGCGGACCGGTTCGGCCTCGGCCACCGGCCCGGCGATCAGGCCGTGCCTGGTCCCCGGCCGGGCGACTACGACATACCGCGCAGCAGGCCGGCCGAGCGCCTCGCGCCAGCGTCCCGGCCAGGCGAGCAGCATGACACCGCCGCCGAGCGGGCCCGCCGGCGGACCGGGCAGGGCAGCCACCGGGCCGGGCACGCGAAGCGGCGGCGCGGCTGAGCGCAGCCAGCAGGGGCTGACCGGGCCGGGTTTCAGGGCATGTGCACGGGGGTGCGTGGCTCGGTGGGTTCCAGCCTGGCCGCCGTCCTGGCGGCGGTGCGCTGCGCCCACGGGCTGGTCGAGATGAGGCCGAGCAGAAAGACGGCGCTGCCAAAGCCGGTCAGCATCCACCAGCCGAGGTGGCTGGCCGTGGCGAAGCTCGTCCGGATCGGGCCATGTATGCCCGAGGTGACCACCGATCCCACCACCGCGACGCCGAGCGACTGGCCGATCTGGCGGCTCGTCGAGGCGAAAGCCGCTGCCACCCCGGCCTGTGTGTCCGGCATGCCGGACACGGCGGCGTTCGTGATCGGGGCGTTCACCAGGCCGAACCCGATCCCGAAGATCACATAGGCGAGGAACAGCAGGCTCGCGCTGGTGACGTTGGTCAGCCCGGTCAGGGCCGAGCAGCCCACCGCGATGGCCACCCCGGCCGCCAGCGTGGGCAGCCGCGCTCCCCTGCTGCCCACGATCCGCCCGGACAGCGGGCCGAAGATGACCGTCATCCCGGCCATCGGCAGCGTGTACAGCCCGGCGTGCAGCGCGGAGAGCCCACGCCCGTCCTGCAGGTAGAGGGTGTTGACGAACAGGAACCCGCCGAGCGCGGCAAACGCGGCCACCGCGGTCAAGGTCGCGCCCGCGAACGGAACGCTGGAGAAGAACCGCAGGTCGATGAGGGGCTGATCGCGGCGCGGCTCGTAGATGAGCAGTGCCACCAGCGCAGCGGCCGATATGGTGAAAAAGAAAATGATCTTCGCAGAGGCCCAGCCGGAGGCCGGGCCTTCGATGATTCCGTAGGTGAGCGCGCCCAGGACGACGATGACGAGGAGCTGTCCCACCGGATCCACCCGGCGGGCCCGCGGGGCGCGTGACTCGGGCACGAACAGGCCGGTCAGCACCACGGCCGCCAGCCCGATCGGCACGTTGACCCAGAAGATCCCCCGCCAGCCCACCGACGCCACCAGCACGCCGCCGACCACCGGGCCCAGCGCCATGCTGATGCCGATCACGCCACCCCAGACACCGATGGCCCTGGCCCGCTCGCGGCGGTCGGTGAAAGTGTTGGTGATGATCGACATCGCCACCGGGTTGAGCATCGACCCGCCGGCCGCCTGCACCATCCGGAACGCGATCAGCCAGCCGAGCGACGGGGCCAGGCTGCACAGCAGCGATCCAGCGGTGAAGGTCAGCAGCCCCATCTGGAAGGTGCGGCGGCGGCCCACCCGGTCGGCGGTGGAGCCGGAGAGCATCAGCAGCGAGGCCAGCACGAGCGTGTAGCCGGCGACCGTCCACTGCAGGCCCGACACCGAGGCGTGCAGCTCGTGCCGGATGGAGGGCAGCGCGACGTTGACGATCGTGTTGTCCAGGCCAACGATCAGCAGGCTCATGCAGCAGATCGCGAGCACGAGGTACCGCCTGCGGCTGCTGTGCTCGGCCATGCGCACCTCGGCGGGCTTCGGGACGGGGGTCGTTGCTGTGCTGCAACTAATCAATACCCGAGGCATGGCGGTCGCTTCCAGGTTGCGGCGTGAGATCCGTCACCGCAGTTGAGACGCCATCTACGGGGATGTGCGGTCTGGGCGGCCGGTGCTGGCAGCAGCAACAGCACACGATTGCGGCCGGGCACGGCCTGTGTGGGCCAGCACTGATCATGCCCGATCGCCTGCGGTACCGCCGCGACCTGGGTACATTTGTGATTCATCGCAGGACTTGGGGCATCAGGCATGCAACTGGCAGCAGAGGCACCGCAGAACGGGCATCCGGCGTTGGTGCTGTCGGCCGAGGGGGAAGGTGAGCGCACCGGTGGGGGGCGGGTGAACCACAGGCTGCTTCGGCTGGAGATTCCTGTCTTGCCGGAGCGCAGGATGTTCCGGGTGCACGATGCCGGAGTGGATCCCGATGCTCTCGGCAGCCCGCTGCCACCGGTTGGCATCCTGGTCAGCATGAACCGCGAGCAGCTGTGGGTGGGCAGCCTGCAGGAGCACATCGAGGTCAAACTCGTGCTCGAGGAGTGGGGGGGAGCCCCCACCCCGTGCGGTGACGACTGGGACGAAGAGGCCAAGGGCAAGCTGTACCTGCGCGGCCTGCTGTCGATCGACATGGGCTCGGCTGGCCGGGCCGTCGGCGGCCTGCGGCTGGCCGGCGGCGTCGGCGACTACAGCGTGCGCGTCTACGCCAGGAACCGGGAGCAGGTCGTCCGGCTGTACCACGAGCTGTTCGACCGCTACGGCGACCCCCTCGGCGACGAGTTCCAGCG
>DASXMU010000359.1:0-28860 GCA_036495485.1 Streptosporangiaceae bacterium | reverse complement strand
GCACTGCTATTTTGCCGCGGGCCGGGGCTGACCGGGATGCTGACCTGGCCGGGATCGGCCGGGCGGGCGACAATTGCCGGATGACAGACAGTCACACGGCGGACCACCCCGCGGAGAGCTCCGATGAGGCGGCGGTCCGGCCCCGCGGCGGACTGCTGATCATCTACATCGCCCTGATGCTGGCCATCCTGCTGGCCGCGCTCGACCAGACCATCGTCTCGACCGCGCTGCCGACGATCGTCGGGGACCTCGGCGGGCTCAGCCACCTGTCCTGGGTGGTAACCGCGTACCTGCTGGCGACCACGGCCTCGACCCCGCTGTGGGGCAAGCTCGGCGACCAGTATGGCCGCAAGACGCTGTTCCAGGCCGCAATCATGATCTTCCTGGTCGGCTCGGCGCTGTGCGGCCAGGCGCACAGCATCTTCGAGCTGATCGCCTTCCGGGCCGTGCAGGGCCTGGGCGGCGGCGGCCTCATCGTGCTGGCTCAGGCGATCATTGCCGACATCGTCCCGGCCCGCGAGCGCGGCAAGTACCAGGGCGCCTTCGGCGCAGTCTTCGGGGTGTCCAGCGTGGCCGGGCCGCTGCTGGGCGGGTTCTTCGTCGACAACCTGAGCTGGCGCTGGGTCTTCTACATCAACATACCCATCGGCCTGATCGCGCTGGTGGTCATCGCGATCGTGCTGCCCCGGACCGCGAACCGGCAGAAGCACCGCATCGACTATCTCGGCGGGCTGCTGCTCGCCGCCACCGCGACCTGCCTGGTGCTGCTCGCCTCCTGGGGCGGCTCGCAGTACCCCTGGGGCTCACCGGAGATCATCGGGCTGGGCGTGGCGGCGGTCCTGCTGGGCGTCGGCTGGTGGCTGTCGGCCCGGCGGGCCGCCGAGCCGGTGCTGCCGCTGCGCCTGTTCCAGAACCGGGTCTTCACGGTGGCCTCGGCGATCGGGTTCGCCGCGGGCTTCGCGCTGTTCGGGGCGGTGGCCTTCCTGCCCCTGTTCCTCCAGGTGGTCCGCGGGGTCTCGCCAACCATCTCCGGGGTGTACCTGCTGCCCCAGGTGATCGGCCTGCTGATCACCTCGGTGGGCAGCGGCCAGCTGATATCCCGGTTCGGCCACTACAAGCCGTTCCCGATTGCCGGCACCGCGCTGCTGTCGGTGTCCCTGTTCCTGCTGTCGATGATGTCGACTGACACCTCGTCGCTGGTCACCAACATTTACTTCTTCCTGTTCGGGCTGAGCCTGGGCCTGATCCTGCAGGTGCTGGTCATCGCGGTGCAGAACGCCACCGACTATGCCGATCTGGGCGCGGCCACCTCGGGCGCGACGTTCTTCCGGTCCATCGGCGGCTCGTTCGGCGTGGCCATCTTCGGCTCGATCTTCTCCAACCGGCTGGCCGCCGAGGTGGCGGGCCAGCTGCACGGCGTGCCGCTGCCGGCCGGCTTCAATCCGGCGGAGGTGCAGGCCAAGCCCACGCTGATCCGTGCGCTGCCGGCCGCGCTGCGCACCGACGTGCTGCATGCCTTCTCGCTGTCCATGCAGACCGTGTTCCTGGCCGCGGTGCCGGTAGCGCTGGCGGCGTTCGTGCTGTCCTGGTTCTTGCGCGAGGTGCCGCTGCGGGCCGCGGTCGGCGCTGCGGCCAGCCCGGTAGACGTGGCCGACGGCCTCGGCGCCGCCTCGGCCCACCGCTCCTCGGCCGGTGAACTGGAGCGGGCATTGGTCCAGCTCTCCAGCACCGACCTGCGGCGGAGCGGTTACGAACGGATGGCCCAGATGGCCGGGCTGGATCTGCCGGCCGGCAGCTGCTGGGTGCTCACGCACCTGGCCAAACGCCCGCCGTTGGACCGTCAGGAGCTGGCCCGGGAGGCCGGGGTCACTGTGGAGTACGGCAAGCCGTTCGTGGACCGCCTGGTGGAAGCCGGGATGGTCCGGCGCGACGGCGGCACGCTCACGCTCACCGAGTCCGGCGGCGCGGCCGCCGACCGGCTGTTCGCCGCCAAGCGCGACCTGCTGCACCAGCTCACGGCCGGCTGGTCACCCGAGCAAAACCAGGAGGTCGCCGAGCTTCTCGGCAGGCTCGCCCGGTCCCTGCTCGGCGACCAGGCCGACAAGCACCTGGCCACCGCCGAGCTGGCCACCGCCGAAAGGGCCAGCGGCTGACCGGTGGGCTTTTCCTGGCGGCCAAGCCACTCCTAGCGGAAGCCAGCGATCCCGGTGGCTAGCGCAGGCCCAGGTCGGTCTGGCCGTCCAGCAGTTCGCGGGCGATCTCCAGGTGGCCGGAGTGGGCCGCTGTCTCCTCGATGACGTGCAGGGCGATCCAGCGCAGGTTCGGTGGCTGGTCCTCGTCCGGGCCGCCGTGCCTGCCGAGCGGTGGCGCCAGCAGTGGTGTCCGCGCCAGCACCTCGTTGGAGCGCTCGCACTGCTGGCGGTAGTAGGCGAGAACGTCTGCCGACGGCCGGCCGCAGGTGAGGGCCGCGTGCGGGTCGTAGGCGGGCCGGCCCTCGTCCCACGGCAGGTCGATCTCTGAGCCGGTCACAACCTGCTGGAACCAGTGCCGCTCTGCGTAGCCCAGGTGCTCAACGAGACCGGCCACTGTCCAGCCCGATGGCACGGCCGGGGTGTGCCAAGCCTTCTCGTCCAGCCCTCCGACAATGGAGAGCACCGAATTGCGCTGGTAGTCGAGGAAGTACAGGAGAGCCTGCTTCTCCTCATCCGCTGCGTCAGGCATGGGGCCGATCATGGCACAGCGGTCTGACAGCGGGGGTCAGATGATCATCCGCAGGGCGCCGGGGAGGGCGCGGATGCGGAGGGGGGAGCCTGCGGCCAGTGGGCTGGCGCAGGGGAGGGGTTCGCCGTCGGCGCCGCCGGGCATGGGGCGGCCGACTGTGACCGTGATCTGCCGGGCGCGGGCTGTGCCGATCGGCCGCATCGATACGTGCGTGCCCTTCTTGATCTTGGTGAGCGCGTGGATCATGGCGAGCTTGGACGAGCCCTGGATGTAGATCACGTCGAGCAGGCCGTCGCTGGCGTCCGCCGATGGGGCGACCATCATGCCGGCGCCGAAGTACCGGGAGTTGGCGACCACGACCGCGCCCCCGGCGAACTCCCTGGTGACCGGCTGGTGGACGGCGGGGCCGGCCGCCAGGTCCTCGGCCGGCCCGCCGTCCAGTTCCAGGTGGAAGGTCGCGGTGCGCCAGCCCGCCACGGCGCGCAGTGCCGCCGCCGGGTAGGCCAGCTCGCCGGGGGGCATCGTGGCGCGGGCGGCGATCTCGGCCGCCACCGCTGGGATGCCCAGGTAGACGCTGCCTGCGACGACCACCTCGTCAGGTGCCAGGGCCAGCGGGTCCGCACTGACCGGGGTAGCACTGACCGGGGTAGCACTGACCGGGGTAGCGGTGTCCGGGGTAGCGGTGTCTGGGCTGGCTGGGACAGGGGAGTCCGTGCTGACCGGGGTAGCGGGGTCTGAGTTCGCCGGGGTGGCGGAGCCCGCGCGGGCCACCGCGATCAGGTCCACCCGGTGCTCCTGGCCGGACGCGATCACCCGCGCGGCGGCGTCAGGTGTGAACGGTATGCCCAGTGTGCGGGCGAAGTAGTTGCCCCGGCCGGACGGGATGATGCCGAACAGCCCGCCCGCCCCGGCCACGGTCCCGGTGAGCGCCCCGACCAGGCCGTCGCCGCCGACCGCCACTGCTATCTGGCCACGGCCCACGGCGGCCACGGCCAGCTCCCTGGCGTGCTCCAGGCTGGTGCAGAGGCACACCTCGTGCTGGATACCGGCCTCGTCGAGCACCCGGCTGGCCACCGGCAGCAGCCGCTGCGCCCGGCCGCCGCCCGCAGCCGGGTTCACCACCAGACAGCAGGTCCGGGTCATGGCCTCTCCGCTCGTTCAGGCGGGGCGGCGAGTGGGATCAGCTTGCCCGGGTTGAGCACGCCGGCCGGGTCGAGTGCCGCTTTCACCGCGCGCAGGACGGCTACGCCGAGATCGCCGATTTCCGCGCGCATCCAGGGCAGGTGATCGGTGCCTACGGCGTGATGGTGGGTGATCGTACCGCCGTGGCTGGCGATCGCGTCGCCTGCCGCGATTTTGGCGGCCGACCACTGGGCGATCGGGTCGGCCGATTGTGCCGCGATGGCGGTGTAGTACAGCGATGCTCCGGACGGGTAGACGTGCGAGACGTGGCAGGTGACGACCGGCGGTGTGCCCGCGGCGGTCAGCGAGCCGGTCAGCGCCGCCGACACGGCCACGTGCAGGCCCATCAGGTTTGCCCAGTTCGTCGCCGTCTCCAGGGTTTCGGCCAGCACGCTGGTGCCGAGCAGGGCGTCGCGGATCCGGGGCGCGGCGAACCGGCTCTGCCGCCAGGCGGCCACCGGGGCGGCGCCGAGTTCCTGGCCGCCGTGGCCGCGCAGGACGGTGGCCGCCGCCTCCCGCCGGGCGGCGGCTCCGGCTGCCGTGCCCTCGTAGCTGGTGATGGCCAGGCATCCGGCGACCTTGGCGCCGCCGGTCATGCCCAGGATCGCGGTCTCGGTCTCGTCGTTGAGCCGGACCATGGTGGGCATGGCCTCGCCGGACTGGCTCAGCTCGCGCAGTGCGGCCAGGCCAGGGCCGAGACCGGCGAACGCCCACGCCTGGTCGAGCACCGCCCCGGGCCGCGGCCGGACCTGGGCGGTGACCTCCGTGATCACCCCGAACGTCCCCTCCGAGCCGAGCAGCAGCTGCCGCAGATCCGGCCCGGCGGCGGTGGCCGGGGCCAGCCCGCCCGCCTCGATCGTGCCGCGTGGGGTGGCGGCCTTCAGGGCGAGCACCATGCCGTCGAACCGGCCGTAGCCGGCTGAGGCCTGCCCCGCCGACCGGGTTGCGGCGAACCCGCCGAGCGTCGCATGCTCGAAGCTTTGCGGCAGATGCCCCAGGGTGAGCCCGTGCCTGCCGAGCAGCTCCTCTGCCTCGGGCCCGCGCAGGCCCGCCTGGAGGGTCGCGGTCAGCGACTCGGTGTCGAGCCGGACCAGCCGGTCGAGCCGGTGCAGATCCAGGGAGACCACCGAGCAGAACTCGCCACACAGCGGCTCGACGCCGCCGGTCACGCTGGTGCCGCCACCGAACGGGACCACCGCGACCCGGTGCTCGCTGGCCGCCTGCAGGACCGCGACGACCTCGTCGTGCGTGCCGGGGGTGAGCACCGCGTCCGGGACCGCCACGGCCTTCCCTGACCGCTGGCGCAGCAGGTCGGTGGTGCTGCGGCCACCGGCCCGGCGCAGCCTGGCCGCCCGGTCATCGTGCACCTGGCCGGGGCCCAGCGCCCCGGCGAACGCCTGCCGGGCGGCAGCGGAGAGCCCCGGCGGCGCGATGACCACATCATCCTGCATAACGGCAGGCGTGGGGTGCAGCGGCCGGCCGAGGAAACCGGCCAGCAGCTCGCGGACCTGCGGGGAGAGCGGCACCGGGTCGCTCCACCCCGCCCACGGCATGGCGGGAGAGCGCCGCTGCGGGGTCTCACCGCTCATTGCCGGGCCGCTCCACCCAGCCACGGCAGGCCGCGGGCCGCACTGCTCATCTTGGACATGATTTGATAATCTTACATATTGTGTCAAGTCGTAACGCTGAAACGGCGGAACTGGATGAAGGCGCTGCGCATCGCGCGGATGAGACGGAGAACGCGATCCTGGACGCGGCCACCGAGTGTGTGCTGGCGTTCGGGGTCCGGCGTACCTCGCTGTCGGATGTGGCCCGGCGGGCCGGGGTCAGCCGGCCGACCGTGTACCGGCGCTGGCCGGACCGGCAGGCGCTCGTGGCTGACGTCATGACCAGGGAGTTCACCGGGGTATTCAGTGCTGCCGCGGTCAGTGCGCCGCCCGGCCGGCGCGTGCGCGAGCAGGCGGTTGGCCAGTTCCTGGCCGCGGCGCGCGAACTGCGGGCACATCCACTGCTCACCAAGATCATCCAGGTCGACCCCGAGCTGCTGCAGCCGTACATCTTCGACCGGCTCGGGGCCAGCCAGCGGATGGCGCTCACCTTCATCGCGGAGCGTCTCGCCGAGGGGCAGCGGGACGGGTCCATCAGGGCCGGGGACGAGAGCGCCATGGCGGTGACCGTGCTGCTCAGCATCCAGTCGCTGGTGTTCTCCGGGCGGACCACCGAGGGGCTGATCACCCCGGCCGAGCTCGACGCGCAGGCGGCGCTGCTGCTCGACGGATATCTGCGGCCCGCGGACACCGGCGGTGCGGCATGACCGCGAAACTGATCGCGCCCGCGTCCTCGCTCAACGCGGCCAGGCGGGCCCGTGAGCTGGCCGCGGTTGCCGAACGCGGCGAGGTTGACCTGCTGGTCGTGGGCGGCGGGGTGACCGGGACCGGAGTGGCGCTTGACGCCGCTTCCCGTGGGCTGTCCGTCGTGCTCGCCGAACGGCATGACCTGGCGTTCGGCACCAGCCGGTGGAGTTCGAAGCTGGTGCACGGCGGGCTGCGCTACCTGGCCAGGGGAGAGGTCGGGATCGCCTATGAGAGCGCGGCCGAGCGCGGGCTGATCATGGGACGGATCGCGCCGCACCTGGTCAGGCCGCTGCCGATGGTGTATCCATGGCTGCCGGGCACCGGCCGCGGCTCGCGGGCGCTGACCGGGGTGGGCCTGGCCGCCGCCGACGTGCTGCGCCGGGCCGCTGGGACATCCCGGCACACGCTGCCCGGGCCCAGGCGGCTGACCAGGGCCGAGGCCATGGCCATGGTGCCTGCGCTGCGCCGGGACACCGGCGGCGGCATGCTCACCTGGGATGGGCAGCTGACCGACGACGCCAGGCTGGTCGTGGCGATCGCCCGCACCGCGGCCGCGCACGGCGCGGTGATCCTCACCCGGTGCGAGGCGAGCGGCCTGACCGCTGCCGGCGCGACGCTCACCGACCGGCTGACCGGGGAGCCGTTCCGGCTGCGCACCCGGGCGGTGATCAACGCGGCGGGAGTATGGGCCGGTCAGCTCGCCGGTGGCATTGCGCTGCGGCCGAGCCGGGGTACGCATCTGGTGCTGGCGGACGGGGCGTTCGGCGGCCTGCGGGCCGGGCTGATCGCCCAGGTTCCCGGCGAGCGGACCCGGTTCGTGTTCGCGGTGCCGGTGCCCGGCGAGCCGCGGGTGTACGTGGGGCTCACCGACGAGCCTGCCGATGGGCCGCTGCCCGAGGTGCCCGAGCCCACCCAAGGTGAGATCGAGTTCCTGCTCGGCGCGGTAAGCGGCCTGCTCGATGCCGCGCCGGGCCCTGCCGACGTGCTGGGCGCGTTCGCCGGGCTGCGGCCGCTGCTGACCACGCGGCTCACCGACAGCAGCCGGGCGACCGCCGACCTGTCCAGGCGGCATGCCGTGCTCACTTCGGCCGACGGGGTGATCACGGTGGTGGGCGGCAAGCTGACCACCTACCGCCGGATGGCGCAGGACGCCGTCGACGCGGCCCTGGCCAGCCCGGCGCTGGCCGGACGGGCGGCCGGGCCGTGCCGCACCCGGCGGCTGCCGCTCACCGGGGCAGCGGCCCCGCACCTGCTGGCCCGGGTGCCCGGCCCGCCCCGGCTGGTGGCCAGGTACGGCACCGAGGCGGCCGCGCTGGCCGAGCTGTCCGCCCGGGAACCGCGGCTGGCCGGGCCGGTGGCCGAGGGCACGGCGGTGACCGGCGCCGAGCTCGCCTTTGCCGTGGCGCACGAGGGCGCGCTCGACACCGGTGACCTGCTGGACCGGCGGACCAGGATTGGGCTGGCCGCCGCCGTTCGCGAGCAGGCCCTGGCCGCTGCTGCCAGCGCTTTCGGCGAATCTTTGATCTTCGGCCAAGGTTGAGACTTGCGCTTCAGGCCGGCGGCGTACGATCAGGTCCCATGGCGCTACAGAGCGGCGCGGCATCCCCTCCGGGCCAGGCCGGTGCTGCAGGGCAGTATCTCCAGGTCCAGACCACCACGGACTCACGGGCCGAGGCGGTGGAACTCGGCCGGGCCGCCGTCGAGGCCAGGCTGGCCGCGTGCGCCCAGGTGGCCGGGCCGGTGGCCAGCACCTACTGGTGGGAAGGCGGCATCGAGCGGGCCGAGGAGTGGCTGGTGCTGCTCAAGACGCCGGCCGACAGGTTTGACGAGCTCACAACCTTCCTGACCGAGCGGCACAGTTACGACGAGCCGGAGATTGTGGCGCTGCCTATCGTGGCTGGCTCGGCGTCCTACCTAAGCTGGATCCGGGAAGAGACCGTCCCGCGCTGACCCATCCTCGAGGAGGCGACGCTGTGCCCGCTTCCGCCGACACGGCTGATGCCGACCGTGGCCTGTTCGGGCCCGGCTCGGTGACCTGGCGCGTCATGAACGAACCGGTGATGTGGGTGGGCGGCTTCCGCGCGCTCTACCTGCAGGCACTGCACCCGAGGGTGATGCGGGGCACCTGGCAGAACACCGCCTTCACCGACCGGCGGAAGGCCTTCGGCCGGTTCCTGCGGACGACGGAGTTCGTCGCTGCCCGCAGCTACGGGAGCACCGCTGACGCACAGCGGGCCGCGCAGCGGGTCCGCAGGATCCACGCCTCGCTGCGCGGCACCGACCCGGACGGCACGACGTTCCGGCTGGACGAGCCCGAGTTGCTGCTCTGGGTGCACTGCGCCGAGGTCGGCTCCTACAGCGACATCGCCCGGCGCAGCGGCATGCCGGTGCCGGCTGCCGATCTGGACACGTTCGTGGCCGAGCAGCGGCGCTGCGCCGCGCTGGTCGGCCTGGACCCGGGCACGGTGCCCGGCTCGCGGGCCGAGCTGGACGACTACTTCGCGGATATGCGGCCCCGGCTGCGGGCCGGGCCGGAGGCGAGGCAGGCGCTGCGCGCGTCGTACAACCCGCCGGTCCCCTCCTCGCTGCTGCCGCTGCGGGTGGCGGTGCCGCCGGTGAGCACGCTCGCCTTCGCCACCCTGCCGCGCTGGGCGCGCCGGATGTACGGCATCCCTTACACCCCGGCGACCGACCTGGCGGCCACCGCGGCGCTGCATGCGGTCCGCCGCGCCTCCACCGGGCTGCCCGGCCGCCTGGTCTGGGAGCCCACGATGCGCCGGATCTTCGCGGCGGCCTGGAGCCATAAGGACAGCCAGGCCCACGGCGTCCCGGCTGCCGCCGGGTGAGTGCCGCTGGCGGACCCCAGTCCGGCTACAGCCAGTCCGGGCCGATCCGCTCGCAGGTGCCCAGGTGCTCGGCGTTGTCGCAGACCAGGTCGTCGGCGAGGTCGAGCAGCTTGTTCAGCCGGGTGTCGGCGATCGTGTAGACCATGTTCCTGCCCTGCCGGTCGGCGTGTACGAACAAGCACCAGCGCAGGCAGGCGAGGTGGTTGGACACCCGGCTGCGCGGCAGGCCGGTTCGTTCCACCAGTTCGCCGACGCTGCACGGGCCGGTCAGCAGCACCCGCAGAATTTCCAGCCGGTTCGGGTCGGCCAGCACGCGGAACCACCGGGCGTGCGCGACCGGCGCGGCTTCCTGCCCGCCGGAATGGGTCCAATTGTCCGTGTGGGTCACCATGATGATGGTAAGCGGTTCGTCAACGCCGCGTCAGCATAGCGTCATCGTTAAGTTTGGCCAATATCGGCATAACGTCGTCGTTGAGTTCTGGCCTATAGACGAACGCGGCGCCATAGCGCATCATTGGTCCGTCTGATACGTCAGGCGTTCCTGTTAGGTTACTTCTGTCCAGGGGATGTGCATCATGAAACAACTGGCCGGTGAGACCGAGTGCAGACGGGATACCGCCACGCGCGGCCAACCCAGAGTATTGCTGATTTCCGCTTTTGACCTCGGTCACCAACCGTTCGGGCTGGCGTCTCCGGCAGCCTGGCTGACCGCCGCGGGGGCCCGGGTGCAGTGCCTGGACCTCGCGATACGCATGCTCGACGAGGACGCGGTGCGGGCGGCCGACGTGGTTGGCTTCTACCTGCCGATGCACACCGCGACCCGGATCCTGAGCGGCGTCGTGCCGCGGGTCAAGGAGCTCAACCCCACCGCACACCTGTGCGCGTACGGACTGTACGCCCCGGTCAATGCCGAGATGTTGCGGGAGATCGGGGTCGACTCGATCCTCGGCGGCGAGTTCGAGCAGCCCCTGGTCTCGCTCGTGACCGAGCTGAGCTCGGGTGATGGCGCCGCCCTTGTGGCGGACCCGCTGCCGGTGATCTCGCTGGGCCGCCAGGAGTTCCTGCTGCCTGACCGTAGCCTGCTGCCTGATCTGTCCGAGTATGCGTTCCTGACCATGCCCGATGGGGAGCGGCGCACGGTTGGCTATACCGAGGCCACCCGGGGCTGCAAGCACCTGTGCCGGCACTGCCCCGTCGTGCCCGTCTACGGTGGCCGGTTCCGGGTCGTGCAGCGCGACATCGTGCTGGGCGACATCCGCCAGCAGGTCGCGGCCGGCGCGCAGCACATCACGTTCGGCGACCCGGACTTCTTCAACGGGCCCACTCACGCGCTCGCCCTCGTCCGGGCGCTGCACGAGGAGTTCCCGCAGCTCACCTACGACGTCGTGATCAAGGTCGAGCATATGGTCAAGCACCGTGACCTGCTGCCGGTGCTGCGCGACACCGGGTGCATCCTGCTCACCAGCGCGGTCGAGTCGGTGGACCCGCGAATCCTGGACTTTTTCGACAAGCGGCACACCCGCGAGGACTTCAGCACGGCGGTGCAGTCGCTCGCCGAGCTGGGGATTGCCCTGAATCCGACGTTCGTCGCCTTCACGCCCTGGACCACGCTCGAGAATTATCTGGTTTTCCTCAGTGAGATCGACGAGCTGGCGCTGCTGCCGAACGTGACTCCCGTGCAGTACGGCATCCGGCTGCTTATCCCGGAGGGCTCCAAGCTGCTGGAACTGCCCGAGGTGGCGGGCATGGTCAAGCCGTTCGACCCGGGGTCGCTGGTCTACCCGTGGGAGCACGCCGACCCCGCCGTCGATGCACTTCAGCGCGAGGTGCTGGGGCTCGCCGCCAGGGCGGTGGCCGACGGCATGGCGCGCGAGCAGTTCTTCGGCGAGCTGTGGGAGGTGGCCACCCGGGCCGCCGGGCAGCCGGGCCGCCCCCGGCCGGGTGCCAAACAGCTGCCAGGGGCGCCGGTTCCACAGCTCAGTGAGCCCTGGTATTGCTGCGCCGAACCTATGGAATCCCAGCTCGCTCCTCAGATATAACTTTTTTTACCGGCTGCCCGGCCAACCCACCACTTTCAGCCGGTCTGAGGAGGATTCCGTTATGAGTCATTCGGCCCACGCGGAACAGCTCACCGAGCTCCTGTCACTGCAGAACCCGCCGGTCGCCTTAGCGTTCGTCGGCGAGCGGCCCGACGGCATCGCCCAGCCGGACAAGCCGGTGCCGTCGGCCTGCACGTTCTGGCGCCAGGCCGAGCGCGGTACGTTCTTCGCCGCCGCTGGGCAGCACTTCAACTGCCCGGTCGGGTCGATGGTGATGGGCTTCGAGCTGCCGGCCGAGGTCGGCGAGCGGCTCGGCGGGCTGGTCCAGTCGATGTGCGACCTGAGCTACCTGAGCATGGACGAGGCGGCCAAGATTCCCTCCACCGGGAAGCACAGCGCCGGCATCGTGTACGGCCCGCTGCGCGAGTTCCCGCTCGAACCCGACGTGGTGCTGCTGTGGGTCAACCTGGCCCAGGCGATGCTCTACAGCGAGGCCGCCGGGCGGGCTGCCTGGACCGCCAACCCGATGGACGTGACCGGGCGGCCCGGCTGCGCCGCGCTCCCGCTGGCCATGCGCAGCAACGAGCCCGGCATGTCGCTCGGCTGCGCTGGCATGCGCACCTTCACCGAGATCGGCGACGACCTGACGCTGGCGGCGATTCCCGGTGGCGCGCTGGACGGGTTCGTCGGGAAGCTGGCGGGCACGGTGGAGGCCAACGCCGCGATGCGGTCGTACTACGCCTCGCAGAAGGAAGCCATCGGCTGATTCTCGCTGCAGGCCCGGGCCAGCCGTCACAATTGTGATAGCTGGCCCGGAATGTGTGGGATGACATCTCTTGTCATGATCTACCTACTCGGCTACCGTCTCAAATCAATGATTGTTGATGTATATGTGAACGATTAACGTTGATAAGTAGGAGACAGGCCATGGTTGCCAGCGCAGGACCCGGCAGCGCGGACCTGGACACCAGGAGCCGCAGGGATGACTTCATCTGCTGTGCGCCGCTGTCGTCACGGATCTCCGCGGCGGAAGCCGGCGCAGCGGCAGCGCGCTTCGCCGCCATGGGGCATCCGCGCCGGATCCACCTGATGAGCATGCTGGTCCGCAGCGGCTTCCCGGTCTGCGTCTGCGATCTCGTGGCGGTGACCGGCTGGGCGCAGTCCACCGTCAGCCACCACCTCAAGCAGCTCGTGGACGTCGGCCTGCTGCGCCGTGAGCAGCGCGGCAAGTGGGCGTACTACTCCGTCGACCACGCCGGCCTGGCCAGCCTCGCCACCGTGGTCAGCGTGCCACCGGGTGAGTTCGAGCTGGCCGGGCGCCGCTCGCGCCTTGGGGAGTAGCGGTGGACCGCCAGATCCTCTTCGTGCTGGGCGAGCACACCTGCGTCCCGTCCGACCCGCTGCGCGCCGCCGCCAGCCTGGGCTGCCGCTCCATCGTGTTCACGCCCACCGTGCCGGGGTGCGGGGATGACGCGGAGCTGATGGACAGCGTCCAGCTCATCCGCCTCGACCGGCCCGATGAGGTCCTCCGGCTCGCCCGCACGTACCACGCCGGGCAGCCGCTCAACGGGGTGGTCAGCTACGAGGACGGGGCGAACATCCTGGCCGCACGGATCGCAGCGGACCTCGGGCTGCCCGGTCACCCGGTCGCCGCGGTCATCGCGGCCGTGGACAAGCCGGCCATGAAGGAGCGGTTCGCCGCGGCCGGCCTGCCCATCGCGCCGTACACGGTCGCCGGCGGCGAGGACGACGCCGTCGCGTTCGCGGGCGGCATTGGGTACCCGGTGGTGGTCAAACCCTGCCGCGGCGGGGCGAGCCAGGGTGTGATGCGGGCCGACGGCGAGGCCGGGCTGCGGCAGTGCTACCGGCGGCTGCGCCGGATCGTGCGCGACTACGGCCTGGACACCGGGGGCCGCCCGAACCGGATGCAGCTGGTGGAGGGCTACCTGCCGGGGGCGGAGATCTCCGTCGAGCTGATCGTGGACCGAGGCCGTCCGATGGTCACCGCCGTGTTCGAGAAGCCACGGCCGCTGACCGGGCCGTTCTTCGAGGAGACCATCTACCTGACCCCGCCGGCCAGGCTGCCCGCGGGCCAGCAGGCCCGCGCCGAGGCGCTGGCCATCGAAGCGGCCGCCGCGCTCGGCCTGCGGCACGGCCCGGCACACTGCGAGATCAGGGTCACCGATGACGGGCTCTACGTGCTCGAGGTGGCCGGCCGGCTGCTCGGCGGGGTGTGCGCCCGTGCGTTCGACGGCTGCCTGGGGGCCGATATCCACGCGCTGCTGCTGCGGCTGGCCATGGGGGAGGCGGCCGGGCTGCCGGCGCCCGGCCCGGGGCAGCCGGTGGCGGCGGCGATGATGCTCCCGGTGCCCGGTGAGGGACGGCTGGTGGCCCTGCACGGGGCCGACCGGGCCCGCCGGGTGCCCGGCGTCACCGATGTGACCGAGGTCGGCTGCCCCGGGGACGTCATCGTTCCCTTCCCCGAGCAGGCCTGTTACCCGGTGGGGTTCATCAGCGCCGCCGGTGCCACTCATCAGCAGGTTGAAGACGCCCTGATCTGGGCGGCGGCCAGCATCTCGGTGGAACTGGCCCCGGTGGAGTGCCAGCGCTGGACCTGCCGTCTCGATGGCGCGGACGGCTGGCCGGCCGATCCCGGCAGCGGAGTCCTGCCGCTGGCCGGGCTGCCGGCCGATGAGGCCAGGCGGCTGGCCGTGTCCTACGTGGCCGGGATCATGTTCGGTGAGCTGCCCGGGGCCGAGGGGCTCGGTGCGGCGGAGTGCACCGTCAGCCACGAGTGCGCGCGGGGTGAGCTGGCCGGGGTCTACCTGCCGGATCAGGGCCTGATGCTCGGGGTCGCCGACGGCGATACCGGGTACCTGTGCTGCTTCGGGGTGCTGCCAGAGCTGCGCCGGGCCGGCCTCGGGGCCGCCTTGATGGCCGCCCAGCTCGCCGTCTTCGCCCGCCGCGGGGTCAGCGTCGTGGTGTCGGAGACCGATCCAAAGCTGCCGCTCGGCGCGGCGCTGCTGCGCCGGTTCGGGTTCGTGCCCGAGCCGGCGGCGGCCCCGGCCGGTGCACGCGTTCACAGTTGCGCGCTGGACGTTACTGGTCAGCCCACAGGGCAACTGGCCACGGGGGAGGAGGTGGCCGATGCCGGCTGCGCCAGTGCCTGCGGTTGCTGAAGCCCTCGCCGAGGCCGCCGTCCGCTATGGCACCCCGGCCTACGTCTACGATCTGGACCGCATCCGCGGCCAGATCCGGCACCTGATCCGGGTGCTGCCGCCGGGGACCGGGATCAGGTACTCGGTCAAGGCCAACCCCGTCCGGGCGGTCTGCCGGGTGATCGCCGGGGCCGGCCTGGACGCCGAGGTCTCCTCGGCCGGTGAGCTGGCCGTCGCGCTGGACGCCGGGTTCCGGCCGGACCAGATCCTGGTCAGCGGGCCGTACAAGGAGCCGAGCCTGCTGGACCGGCTGGCCACCCTGCCGGGGGTGCTGATCTCGGTCGACTCGCTCAGCGAGCTCGGCCAGCTCACCGCCAGGCCTGCCGCGCTGAGCCCGGCCAGGAGGATCGTGCTGAGGCTGCGGCCCGACTACCCGGCCGCCGGTGGGATGCCCGGCGGTGCGCAGTCCCGGTTCGGCATCCCGGCCGGGCAGCTGATCACCGGCGCCGTCCAGTCCCGCCGCGGCATAGAGTGCCTGGGATTCCACGTATACGGCGGATCGCAGATCCTGGACAGCGCGCTGGCCGCCCGCAACCTCGTGGACGCCCACCATCTGGCCATGCGGGCGGGGAAGCTGCTCGGCCTCACCCCCCGGGTGGTCAACCTCGGCGGCGGCTTCGGCATCCCCTACCACGAGGTCGGCCACGGGCTCGACCTGGCGCCCTCCGCCGTGGCGCTCGGCGCGATGATGGCCAGGGCCCCGGGAACGACGCTGATCCTCGAGCTGGGCCGCTACCTGGTCGCCGAGGCCGGCTGGTACCTGACCCGGGTGGTGCACGAGCAGACGCTCGGCGACCAGCCGGCGGTCGTCGTGGACGGCGGCATCCACCACCGGCCCGACCTGTGCGGTCTCGACCTCGCCCGGTGCTGCGCTGCACCGGTGCTGCTCGGGCCGCCCAGAGGCGGCGCCCGGCCGACCGCCGTGCTGGGCCGCCTGTGCCTGCCGTGGGACATCCTCGCCCACGGCGCGATGCTGCCCACCCTGCGCACCGGCGATGTCCTCGCGTTCCCCACCGCGGGTGCCTATGGCCTCACCGCCGCGCCGTCGGCCTTCCTCGGGCACCGCCTGCCAGCCGAGATAAGCCTCGACGGCGGGAACCTGACGTTGCTGCCCTCCGCACAGCCAGCCCTGCTGCCGCTCACCGCCCCGCCGGTGCTGGCCATGGGCGCGCCGTGACCCGGCCCGGCCTGCGTGGCGTACGCGACATACCCGGCCCGCCCGGCCTGCTTGGCGATGAGGGGCGGCGGCTGCTCAACGAGCAGCGGACGCACCTGTTTCCCGTGGCCGTGCGGCCGGCCTTCCTGCGGTTGCTGTGGGCCGTCCTGGCGGTGCTCGCCATCGGTGCCGGCGTGGTGATCGTGGCCATCGGCGGGAGGCTGCCGTGAGCCGGGGCCGGGTGCCTGTGGTCCTGCAGGGCAGCGAGGCCGAATGCGCCGCGGCCTGCCTGGCGATGGTCGCCACCTACCACGGGCACCACCTGACGCTGCGCGAATCCCGGGAGATCTGCGCCGTTGGCCGCGACGGGGCCAGCGCCGCGGCCCTCGCCAGGGCCGCCCGGTCCACCGGGCTGACCGTCGAGGCCCGCCGTCCCGCACCCGGCGTGCTGCGGGAGGTGCCGCTGCCCGCCATCGCCCACTGGGGCAGCGACCACTTCGTCGTCGTGGAACGCGCCAGCCGTGACCGGGTCCGCATCGTCGACGCCGGCCGCGGCCGGCGCAGCATGCCCGCCGCGGAGTTCGAGGCCAGCGTCGGCCGGGTACTGCTCACCGCGCAGCCAGGGCAGGATTTCCGCCGGCGGCCTGCCACCACCGCGCCGTTCTGGCGCCGTTACGCCGCCGCCCTGCTGCGGATGCCGGGCACCAGGCTCCCGCTCGCCCAGCTCCTCGGCGTGGGCGTGGTCGTCCAGTTGCTCGGCCTCGCCGTGCCCATCGTGGTTCTCACGGTCATCGACAAGGTCATCCCGTCGCGGGCCAGCTCGGTGCTGCCGCTCCTCGGCGTGGGCCTGGTGATAGTGGTGGCCGCGCAGTTGCTGACCGGCTACCTGCGCGGGTCCCTCATCATCTACCTGCAGGGACGGCTCGACACCCAGGCGATGATCAGCTTCTGCGCGCACCTGATGCGGCTGCCGCTCGACTACTTCCAGCGGCGCAGGACCGGGGACATCATGCTGCGGGCCTGGAGCATCGCCGGGCTGCGGGAGCTGCTCACCGCGCAGACCCTCAGCGCCCTGCTCGACCTGATGATGATCGTGGTCTACCTGGCCGTGATGGCGGCGGCCGACCTGCCGATCGCGCTGGTGGTGTTCGCGGTGGTGGCCGCCCAGGTGGGGCTGCTCGCGGTGACCCTGCCGCTGGCCAGGGACCGGACGTCCGCCGAGCTCGCCACCCAGGCCGAGGCCTACGGCCAGCTGGCCGAGACGATCGAGGGCATCACCACGGTGAAGGCCGCCGCGGCCGAGCAGCGCGCCCTGGACCGGTGGTCGCTGCTCTTCCTGCCATGGATGCGCGCGACCCTGCGCCGCGCCCAGGTGTCGGCGGCGGCCGAGGCGGTCTCGGGGGCGCTGCGGACCCTGGCACCGCTGGCCGTGCTGTGGCTGGCCGCGGCCGGTGTGCTCGACGGCAGCCTGTCAATAGGGGCCGCGATGGCCCTGACCTGGCTTGCCTCGGCGATCGTCGTGCCGCTGTCGGTGCTGGCCGTGGGCGGCCAGCGGATGCAGATGGCCGGCGCCCAGATGCAGCGCCTGGCCGACGTGCTGGACGCCCCGGCGGAGTCACCACCGGGCGGGACTTTTGCGTACGGGGGCACTGCGGCGGCCCGGGTCGAGTTGCGGGGGGTCAGCTTCCGCTACGACCCCTGCAGCCCGCTGGCGCTCCGGGATCTGTCGGCCGCCATCGAGCCGGGCAGCAAGGTGGCGATCGTCGGCGCCTCGGGGGCGGGCAAGACGACGCTGGGGCTGCTCATCCTCGGTCTGCACCGGCCCAGTGGGGGCAGCATCTGGGTGGACGGCACCGATCTGGCCACCGTCGATCCCGCCGCCGTGCGGGCCAGGATCGGCACGGTCCTGCAGGACCCGTTCGTGTTCTCCGGGACGATCGGCAGCAACATCACCTTCGACGACCCGGCGATCACCCCGGCCGATATCGAGCGGGCCGCCCGGCTGGCCTGCCTGCACCCCGACGTCATGGCGCTGCCGCAGGGTTATCAGACGCGGCTCGGCGAGCGGGGCGGCGGCCTGTCCGGCGGCCAGCGCCAGCGCCTGGCCATCGCCCGCGCCATCGTGCACCAGCCGGCCATGCTGCTGCTCGACGAGGCCACCAGCCACCTCGACGCGATGACCGAGGCGGCCATCCACCGCAACCTGGCCACGCTGGACTGCACCCAGATCGTCATCGCCCACCGGCTGAGCACTGTCCGCGACGCCGACGTCATCCTCGTGCTCGACGGCGGGCAGCTCGCCGAGAGCGGCAGCCATGCCGAACTGCTCGCCCGCGATGGCCGGTACGCCTCGCTGGTCGGCGCGCAGCTCGGCGACCGCGGTGCGGTCGCGGAGCAGGGCGTGGTTGCGCAGCGCGGCGAAGCCGCGCGGCACGGCAACGGTGGTGGCGCCGTGCCGGTGGGCGCGGCCTTGCCCGCAGCTTCAGGATCCGGCGATATCCCGGGAAGGAGGTGAGGACAGATGGCCATCAACGCCAGCACTCAGGCAGATGTCTCGGCGACGCTGAACGACGCGGAACTCGAAGACATTACCGGCGGTGCCGCCCCCCACACGGTCTGCTGTGGGAGCGATTGCGTGCAGTGACCGGTCCGTTGCCGGACCGGCGGCGGGCAGGCGGGCGGAAGCCGCCTGCCCGCCGGCTCAGCTGAGGTCAGCCGGGCGGACGTTCCAGGTGCTGATGACCGGGACGCCGTGCTCGGTGCCGAGCGTACAGTACGTGCCGGTATCCAGCCCGAACAGGCGGCCGGCGGCCGCCTCGAGCCCCAGCCAGCGGGCGGTGAGCACGCGCAGGACGTGGCCGTGCGCCACCAGCGCCACGTCGCCGCCGGACTCGGCCAGCAGCGGCCTGACCCGGCTCAGCACCGCGTCGGTCCTGGCACCAACCTGGGCGACGGTCTCACCGGGATGCGCCGCGTCCCCCGGGATCACCCCGTCGCGCCACAGGTACCAGCCCGGGTGGATGGCCTGGATCTCCGGTGTGGTGCGGCCCTCATAGCCGCCGTAATCCCACTCCCACAGATCGGGGTCGGGCTTGGCACCGGGCAGCCCGGCCAGCTCGGCAGTCCGCACCGCTCGCTGGGCCGGGCTGGTGAAGGCGGCTGCGATCCGCCGCCGCGCCAGCACCGGGGCGAGCGCGGCCGCGGCGGCCTCACCGCGCGGGGTGAGCGGTATGTCGGTGCGGCCGGTATGCCGGCCGGCCAGGCTCCACTCGGTCTCGCCGTGCCTGAGCAGGATCAGTTGTCCCATGGACCACTATCTTCCCGGTATCTGCTTCAGCCGCGCTCAGTCCATGTTCATGTAGGCGTTGTTTCCGCCGGTGTCCTGCGGGTTGGTGACCAGGGCGCTCACGCTCAGCACGCCCGCATGGCGGAACCTCAGGGTGAGCGTGATCAGCTTGCCGTTGTGCATGGCCCCGGCCCCGGCGACCGCCAGGTGCGGGCCGTCCGGGACCAGCCGGAGGATGGTGTCCGCCGGGATGGCAATCGCTGGAACGGTGCGCATGGCGCCACCAGCGGCGGGCGTACGGAAGCTGACCCGGCCGCCGGTGCTCAGCCGGGCCGATATCAGGCTGTCCCTGGCGCCGTTGTTCCTGATCGCCAGGTAGACGTCGGTGGCTCCGGGCGTGATCGGCAGCGGCACATAGGCGGTTGCCGCCTGGATCGCCGCGGTCTGGGTCTGGTCCGCCGACGCCTTGGCGGCGCAGCCGGCGGTGCCCAGGGCGGCGGCGAGTGCGCAACCGGCGAGTACCGCCGTCAGAGCAGGTGGCCGGCGCCGCGGTGTGAGCATCGTGGTGTCCTCGGGGTTCGCACGGGGGACGATGCCCCCACCGTACCGCTGAGGCGGGGTCAGGCCGGCCGCGGAGCCGGCTGCCGCGGCGCGGGGGAGTAACCGCCGTCCCACACGCTCACGTATTTCCAGGCCGAGTCGAACAGCACCGTCACCACCGACCGCCCGGGCGGCAGCTCCGCCGCCACCCGGGCCGCGATGACGGCGTTCGCACCCGCGGTGGGACCGGTGAACAGCTTCTCCTCGGCGATGAGCCGCTTCATCATCGCCCAGGCCTGGGCGCCGGTCACGACGGCGACCTCGTCGATCAGGTCTTCACGCACGTTCGGCGGGATCTTGCCGGGGCCCAGCCCCATCAGGTTGTGCGGCTGGTGCTCGAATGGCACCCGGTCGCGCTTGGCCCGCAGCGGCGCGGAGACATCGACCTCGGCCGCGATCGTGGCCATGCCGGGGAACTCGGCCCTGAGCGCGTCCGCGATGCCGGAGAACGTGCCGCCGGTGCCGAGGCTGCACACGAACGCATCGACCGGCCGGCCGAGCCGCCGGAAGTCCGCCACGATCTCCTCGCCCGCCGTCCGCCAGGCCTGCCGGTTCAGCGGGCTGGTGGACTGATCGAGGAAGTAACTGTGCGGATGCTGGCGGACGTACTCGCGGGCCTCGTGCTCGGCGCGCAGCAGAAAGCCGTCCGGGCCGGTCTCGATGATCTCGGCACCGAACGCGCGGATCTGGGTCTTGCGCTCGATCGTCATGCCGGCCGGCATCAGGATGACCACCCGGTACCCGCGTGCCAGGCCCGCCCGCGCGAGTGCCGCACCGCCATTGCCCGTGGAGCATTCCACCAGCGTCCAGCCGGGCGCGATCGTGCCGCGCCGCTCCAGGACATCGATCATGTAGCTGAAGATGCGGTCCTTGTGGCTGCCGGTGGGGTTCCGGTACTCGCACTTGGCGTAGACGCTCGCGGATCCGGCCGGGATGACGTGGCGCAGCAGGCACAGCTCGGTATGGCCGGTTCCGGCGTCCTGCGGCCCGGCCGGGATCGTGCTGGGCTCCGCGGGGGTGCTGTGCTCACCGGGGGTGCTGCCGGTGGACCGGGTACCGGCGGCCGGGGTACCGCTGGACAGGGCGGCGTCGCCGGGAAGGACGTGGACCAGGCCACTGGCCGTGTCGATGCCTATCCGCAGCACCGGCCGCACCGCGACACCGCACTGGGCATACACGGCTTCCGCGCCGCCGTTGGCTGGCTTCTCCGTGACGGCCAGGGCCTCGATCACCTCGGCCCCGGCCTTCCGCACCGCCTCGACCAGCGCCACCAGCGTGCCACCGGTACTGACCGTGTCATCGATGATCACCACCCGGTCGCCGGGCTCGATCCCGTTCAGGTACAGGCGCCCGGAGAAGTACTCCGAGCTGACCTCGGCCACCGTCACCGGGTTCCGCTCGTCGGCCGGGAGATCGTAGGGGTACCACCGGGCCACCGCCAGCGGCAGGCGGGCGGCCAGGCAGACCGGCCCGGCCAGGATCCCGCCCTTGTCCTCCTCGACGAGAAGCTTCGTGGCATCCGAGAACGTGCCGAGACGGATCAGCCGGGTCACGGCCTCGGCCAGGACCTCGGGCCTGAGGGCGGGCCGCTGGTCGGTGAGTTCGTTGACGGTGGTCCGGTACGTTCCGGTCAGGACGGTCGGCGCACCTTCGTATATCTCCTCAAGCAGCATTCAACGAAGTAAAACAGAAAATTACGGTTATGTCCGCTGCGGCGGCAATGTTATTCCAGTTGCCTTGTGGCACTCATGAAACGCATGTAAATCAAGCGGCCGGAATGCCTGCAGGTCAGCAGAAATGCTGACCCCGGGCAGCCGGAAAGGCTATGTCTGGTAGCGGGAAGATGCGTCTGGAGTTAGCCGGAAAGTGGCGCCGGACGATGACAGAAAACCGCGCCGGGGCGGTGAGCCACCCCGGCGCGGTCATTCATCAGGAGTTGCCGTAAGTCCGGCCGTTGAACGTGGTCCAGCCGTTGTAGAGAACAGGCGCCTTGGCGATGAGGTGCGCGCCATTGAACGCCTGCAGTTTCCGGAAGCCCCATGGGCCGTTGATGCCAGTGCCGCGGGTGCCGTTGAGCGCAGTCACCGTGGTTTTAGTGAACGGGCCGACCAGGACGCCGTTGGTGCCTGGCGCCGGCTGGTGCTGCAGTGGGTTGGGGACGACCATGGCAGCGTCCGCGGAGCGGTATAGAGCCACTCCCGCCTTGTGTGCCCAGCTACCCGAGACGTCAGTGGTGTTGTCCATGACGTTGAAGTGGTCGAAGCCAGTGTTCGTGTCGTAGTAGATGCTGAGCGTGACGTTGTCATCGTTGGACACGATGAGGTTGCCACCGTTCACCTGGTTGAGGCTGCTGGTACCCCAGGCGGCGACCGGCTGGCCATCGTTGCAGATCACGCCTAGGCTGGCCGTGGAGTGATCTCCGGCCAGCTGCACGCCGGCCGCCACGAAGTCATCGTCGCCCGTGCACGCCAGCAACGGCACGGAGAAGGTGGTCGTGACGTACCTGAAGCTCCAGGCTCCGTTGCCGGCGTGATAACCCGCAACGCCGAAGCCGTCGGCGTTGGCCGCACCTGCTATTACGCTGCCCAGCCCCCCGAATGCAAGCAGCGCACCAGCTACGGCAACACCGTTGCGTACGAAGCGGTTCCACATATAAACCCTCCTAGTGCGGGGTATCCAGCCGCGTGCGGGAAGGATGAAAGAAAGAGGCGTCACGACATTTCTCGTGACCGCTGACTGCGGTGCGCCCCCCGTTCATCAGCGACGCCGTAAGGCTACCTGAGCTTCCGCTGTGGATCTACCCCCATATCTTTGAAACTTGCATCACATGGAGGTTCTATTGATCTGTCAGCTGTTTCATAGGCGACATATTGTTAAAAAGAGGGGCGTACGCTGTTGCCGGCAACCCTGTGCAACCGATATGCCGGGCAAATTAGACAGTCGTCTGAGTTCGCAGTAAATGCATATTAAACTCGCGCATTGCCGCCAGAGCTGGGTAGGGCCTTCCGGACTGCACGATGGGCAAGCGGCCCGGCCCAGGGTGCAGGTTACCGGGTGAGTGGTGAGGTGAAGCAGGCCGGGAGCCCGCCGGGGGACAGGTGGCGCAACGGCGGCCGGCGCCGCAGAGCCCGGTCTCCCCGGCGGGCGCTGCGATATCAGCCGCGCTCGATGGCTGTTTCGAGCAGCCCGAGCGGCGGCGCTCCCAGGTCCATCAGGGCGGTGTGGAACCGGCGCAGCGTGAAGCCCATGCCCCAGTCTTTCCTGGCCTTCTCGCGGAGGTTCATGATCACGAGCTTGCCCCAGGTGTACCGGCCGTAGGTGGGGTCGAACGTGGCCCGGCGCGCCTCGGACAGCGCGGCGGCACCCAGAAGGTGGGTGTCGGCCTCGAACCTGCGGGCCCCTTCCTGCACTGTCATGCCCGCCGTGTGGACGCCGATCGCACAGGCCAGCCGGGTGACCCGGACCAGGGCCTCCAGCCACACCCCGATCTCGAACCGGGGGTCGGGCGCGCAGAACCCCTCTTCCACGCAGAGTTCCTCGGCATAGTGTGCCCATCCCTCGACGAAGGCCATGGACTGCAGCACCCGCCGGACCGGGGTGGGGGCACGGCGCAGCGCCCGGCCGTGCGAGAAGTGCCCGGGCGCGACCTCATGCACGGTGATCCCGGGCAGGGTGGTGTCGCTGAACACCTCCAGCCATTCCTCGATCTCATGGGCCGGCCAGGAGTCCTCGGGCGGCGTGATGTGGTACCAGGACGGCCCCTCCGGCTCATCCGGCGAGTTGGACGACATCATCGCCATCGCCCAGCGGCGGGACGGCGGCGCGAGCCCGACCAGGCACTCGCCGTCGTTGTAGGGCATGAGATCGCGGTCGCGGGTGAACTCGATCGCCCGCATGGTCCAGGTTTGCGCGGCCTCGATCACACCCGCCGCGTCCGGGTGCTCGCGGACGAGCTCGCGGGCGACGTCGAGCGGCGCGCGGTCGGGGTCGATACGGGCGCAGCTCTCGGCGAGCCGCTCGCGCAGCCTGTCCCGCTCCGCGTCCGCCTGCCCGGCCAGCGTGCCGATGTCCAGCTGCATCGCTTCGGCGCTGCCCATCAGCGCGGTCAGGGCGGCGGTGCCCAGGCCCGTGCCGGCGCTGTCGGCCTCGGCCACCCGCTCCAGGTGGGTGACGAGCCGCGCGTGCGCGGCCAGCGCGGCGTCGCGGGTGGCGGCGTCCGCCTCGTCGGGTATGCCGGTGACGAGTCCGCGGGCGGCCCCCAGCAGGGCCTCGGCGACTGGGCCGCTGACCTGGTCGAGCGCGGCGATGGCGTTGTCCACCGCCTGCGGCCAGGCGGCCAGGTGGGTCAGCCGGGCCGCGGCGCGCTGCCCGGCTGGAGCGTAGTCCCTGTCGTAACAGGCGAGGTCGAGTTCACCCAGGTGCAGCAGTGGATTGCGGCGGTGCAGCTCGAGCTGGCCGAACTCGACCCTGACCAGGTTCTCGAACGCGGTCAGGTGTGCCTCGTCGTGCCGGTCCTCAAGGGTGCGATCATTGGCGCGCGCCTGCTCCACCCCGGCAAGCCCGGAGCGGACACCGTCGGGCGACAGATCCTGAATCTTTCCGTCATATTCGTGACGGCCGCCCATCTCGCGCACATCGGCCAGGTGCAGATCGCATACGGCACGCAGCCGGGGAGTTAGCTCTTCCATGCGGTCTGAGATTACCGCCCCGGCGCCGTTTCTGGACACGTCGCAGATACGGCTCGTCCGGCGGGAACACGCCACGCTAACGTCGTACTATGCCAACGGACTCCTCGTTCACCACCCGCCCGGAGCTTGCCGGGACCTTCGGCATGGTGGCCTCGACGCACTGGCTGGCCTCGGCGGCCGGAATGGCGATGCTGGAGCGGGGCGGCAATGCGTTCGACGCGGCGGTGGCCACCGGCCTGGTGCTGCAGGTGGTCGAGCCGCATCTGAACGGCCCGGGTGGCGAGGTTCCGGTCATCGGCTTCGATGCCGGGCGGGGCGAGCCGTTCGTCCTGTCCGGGCAGGGCACCGCGCCCGCGGCGGCCACGCTGGCGGCGTTCGGTGCGCTCGGGATCGACCTCATCCCCGGCAATGGCCTGCTGCCCGCCTGCGTCCCCGCGGCGTTCGGCACCTGGATGCTGCTGCTGCGCGACCACGGCCGCCTGCCGCTGCGCACGGTCATTGAGCCCGCGATCGGCTATGCGGCGGACGGCTATCCGGTGCTGCCCGCCATATCGGCGGGTATCGCGAGCGTCGCCGGCCTGTTCCGCGAGCACTGGCCGTCCTCGGCCGGGATCTACCTGACCGGCAGCGGTCCCGATGGCGTCCCCGCCCCCGGCTCCAGGTTCGCCAACCCCGCGCTGGCCGCCACCTATCAGCGCGTTCTGGCCGGGGCCGAGGCTGCGGGCACATCCAGGGATGAGCAGATCGAGGCCGCGCGCCATGCCTTCTACCAGGGGTTCGTCGCCGAGGCGATCGCTGCCTACCTCACCTCGGCCGAGATCATGGATGTGACGGGGACGCCGCATCGCGCGTTGCTCGGCTATGACGACCTGGCAGGCTGGCGGGCCGCCGCCGAGTCACCGGCCACCTTCGGCTACGCCGGCCTGACCGTGTGCAAGACGCCGCCCTGGGGCCAGGGCCCGGTGTTCCTGCAGCAGCTCAGCCTGCTGGAGGGGTTTGGCCTGGCTGAGATGCGCCCTGGCAGCGCCGAGTTCATCCACACCGTGGTGGAGTGCGCCAAGCTGGCCTTCGCTGACCGGGAGGCCTGGTACGGCGATCCCCGGTATGGCGAGGTGCCGCTCGGCGACCTGCTCTCGCCGGAGTACGCGGCGCAGCGCCGCGAGCTAGTCTCCGGGAGCGCACGGGCAGACCTCGTGCCCGGCTCCCCGGGCGGTCGCACGCCACGGCTTCCCGGGTACGTCACGGCGGGCTTGATCCCACCGGGGGATGAAGCTGCCGCCGCGCCTTCGCTCGACCCGGGCACGGGGGAGCCGCTCGACCGGACCGCCGGGGCGGGCGACACCTGCCATCTCGACGCGGCGGACAGGTTCGGGAACATGGTGACCGCCACCCCGAGCGGCGGCTGGCTGCAGAGCTCACCCATCATCCCCGGGCTCGGCTTCTGCCTGGGGACCCGTGGGCAGATGTTTACCCTCACGCCGGACCTGCCCAACACGCTCGCCCCCGGCAAGCGCCCGCGCACCACGCTCAGCCCGGGGCTGGCCCTGCGCGATGGCGAGCCCTACCTCGCGTTCGGCACCCCCGGCGGGGATCAGCAGGACCAGTGGACGCTCCCGTTCTTCCTCAGCCACGTGCACTTCGGCATGAACCTGCAGCAGGCCATCGACGCACCGGCCTTCCACACCAGGCACTTCCCGTCCTCGTTCTACCCGCGGGACGCTCACCCGCTGGCCGTGGGGGTCGAGGCCAGGGTGGGGGCGGACGTGATCGCCGAACTGCGGTCCAGGGGGCATGACGTGACCGTGATGCCGCCGTGGTCACTGGGCCGGATCAGCGCGGTCTCGCGGGCCGGTGGCTTCCTGTACGCGGCCGCCAACCCGAGGGGTATGCAGGGATACGCGGCCGGGCGTTAGGCCGCCTGCGGCCGGTCCACGCGGTTATAGCGGCAGTGCCAGCAGGCCGGCCGCGATCGCGGCGATGGCAGCCAGCACGCGCAGCAGGCCCGCTCCGAGACCGGGTGCGGCGGCGGGCAGCAGAGCGGCCCCGGTGCCGAGCACCAGCAGCCCCAGCCCGGCCGCGAGCGCGGGCAGCAGCGGTCGCAGCGCCCGCAACGGGGCGTGCGATTCGGCCAGGTGCGTGGCCAGCAGGTAGCAGAGCAGCGCGGCACCGAGCAGTGCGGTGTGCCAGGGCCGGGATGGATGGGCCACCTCGAGGATCAGCCCGGCCAGCGCCGCGCCTTCGGCCAGTGGCAGCTGCTTGAGCAGGTCGAACCACAATCTGGCCAGCCGCACCGCCGGGCTGGAGAAGATGTTCACATCGGTGAACGCCGCGGTGGGCATGGCCAGCCGGACCAGGTCGGCCGCGACGCACAGCGCGGCCAGCACCAGCAGCCCGGTCTGCAGGCCGGTGGACAGCGGCCACGCCGCCCAGGCGCAGCACAGGGCGCCAAGCAGCCCGGCCACGGTCACCTGCCTGGCGCGTGCCAGCATCATCGGATCCTTGCGTGCGGGCGTGCCGTCAGCGGCCGCCGGGTGCAGGGCGCGAGGGGCAGGTCCAGGCTTGCCACGCCATCCCAGTGCACCACGCCGATCCCGAGTTCGTGCAGGGAGAACCTGATGGCCTCCTGTTCCATCCGCCAGAAGCTCCGGCCCAGCCGGCCGAGGCTGCCCTTGCCCCCGGCGGGCTCGGTGTTGAGCACGTCGATCACGATCATCTGGTGACCCCGTTCCCGCAGATCCCGCAACGTCTCGACGAACCGCTGGTCGAGCAGCGGGCTGTACACCAGGACCAGCGCACCGGGCGGGAGCGCGGCGCGGGGCAGCCGTTCCAGGCCGTAGTGCTGAGACCTGGCCGGCGGCCCGGCCAGGATGGTCTCGGCGATCCGGAAGAAGTGCCGGTCGCCGTGCCCGGGGGCGAGCCAGCGCACCCCCCACTGGTAGCTGATGATCCCGACCCGGTCCGACACCCGCAGGTATGCCTTGGCCGTGGCAACCGCGCCGCGCAGTGCCAGGTCCAGTGACGTGGCCCCGCGGTCCCCCACGTCGCAGCTGGCGTCGACGAGCAGCAGCACATCCTGTGAGCGCTCGGCGGCGAACGTGTTGACCTGCAGCCGCCCGCCGCGCCTGGTCGTGGCCGGCCAGTTGATCCGGCGCTGCCTGTCACCGGGGACGTACTCCCGCACCCCGCCGAACTCGACACCCTCGCCCGCCGTGCGCGCCGGATGCTCGCCCAGCCGGTTGGGCAGCCGGCTCAGCAGCACCGTGGTGCGCTGCTGAGCCGGGGCGGGGTAGCAGTCGACCCGGGGAAGCGTGAGCACGGCGCGGCCCTCGTTCAGCCGCCACCTGTCCCGCAGGGTGATCTCACAGACCCCGGCCGTCCGGCGGCCCCAGCGGCTGACCGTCACCGTGAGCACAGCCCGGCCGTCCTGGGCGAGCACAGGGGCGGTCGCGGACTCGACCGACTCGTGCGGGTGCAGCACCAGTTCAACGTCGTAGCCGCGCTGCCCGGTGACCACGACCTCGACGGCCAGCGGCTCACCTTCGAAGACGCGGGCCGCCCCGGCCGTGGCCGTCGCGCCGATGCGCCCCGGCCGGTCCCGCCGGTGGGCGACAAGCAGCAGCAGGGCCGGCCCGGCCAGGCCGGCGAACTCGGCGCGGCGGGTGATGACGGCGATCATGAGGCCGGCCAGGCCGAGCGTGAGCAGCCGTCGCGTGTGCGCGGCCAGCCCCCAGCGGGGGGTCAGCTCCCTGGGCCGGACCACTGGGCCCGTCAGGCTGGCCCGGGCGGCGGCTGCCAGCGCGAGCGGTCCAGGGGCGTTCCCGTCCGGGCCGGGCGCAGCCCGGATAGCCTCGCCCGCGGCGGCCCCGGGTCCGGTCATACTGCCGTGACCGTCCGGTCGCCCGCGGCGGCCGTTGGGTCGGTGCGCGGCGTCGGCACGGTGGCCAGCAGGCCTTCAACGACAGTGTCCGCGCTGACCTGGCGCACCCACAGCTCTGGCCGGAGGGTGACCCGGTGGGCGAGCGCCGCCACGGCGATCTGCTTGATGTCATCGGGGACCACGTAGTCGCGCCGGTGCAGCAGGGCCTGCCCGCGGGCGAGCTGGACCAGCGCCAGGCCACCGCGTGGGCTCGCGCCAACCTGGATCTGCGGGTGGGCCCTGGTGGCCGTCACGATCGCCACGACATACTCCAGCAGATCCGGCCCGACCTCGATCTGCTCCAGCGACGCCCGCATGGCCAGCAGCTCGGCCGCATCGGTGACCCTGGCCAGGGACGGCCATTCGGTGCGGCGGTCCAGGCGCCGCTGCAGCATCGACGTCTCGTCGCCTGGCTGCAGGTAGCCGAGCCGCAGCCGCATCAGGAAGCGGTCGAGCTGGGCTTCGGGCAGTTCGTAGGTGCCTTCGTACTCGATCGGGTTGTCGGTGGCCAGCACGACGAACGGCTGTGGCAGCGGCCTGGTCTCGCCGTCCACGCTCACCTGGCCCTCGCCCATCGCCTCGAGCAGGGCGGACTGGGTCTTCGGCGGGGTCCGGTTGATCTCGTCGGCGAGCAGAAGCTGGGTGAACACCGGGCCGGGCCTGAAGACCATCTCGGCCGTGCGCTGGTCGTACAGCGGCGCGCCGATGACGTCGGAGGGCAGCAGGTCCGGGGTGAACTGGATGCGGGCGAAATCCAGCCCGAGCACCCGGGCGAAGGACCGTGCGATGAGCGTCTTGCCGAGCCCGGGCAGATCCTCGAGCAGGATGTGCCCGCCGGCCAGGATGCCGGTGAG
>DASXMU010000358.1:0-5076 GCA_036495485.1 Streptosporangiaceae bacterium | reverse complement strand
GGGCGGACAAGTCCGGCCAAGGACACGAAATCAGTCAGGTCAAGAGTCACGCCCGTGGTCACCGGCCTACAGCCCAGTAGGAATCACCAGGCTGTGAGAGGGATTCTCACAGTCAGGTCATGGATTGGCGGTTTGGGCTGGATGGCCGCCCCGCGCTCGGTTAGCGGACCGAATTGGCCGGCGGTGCACCATTCGGTTAACAAAATCGGGAATCCTCAGCCCAGGGCGCGCTGTATCAGGGGGAGGGCATCAGCCGCCCACTTTGCTACCCAGGCGGTGAGCTCGGGCAGTTTCGCCTCGGAGATGAACATGCCACGGGCCGGGACGGTGGCGCCGAGCTCGACCAGCAGGGGGCGCAGGTAGGTTTCGACGGCGAGGGCGTGCTCGGCGGCGGCTGCCGTCATCACCGGGACGGCGATCACCCCGGCCAGCCCGTTGGATCCGTAGCGATCGAGGAAGGCCTTGAGCAGGCCGGTGTAGGTGGCCTTGTAGGTCGGCGATGCGACGACGAGCAGCCTGCTCGCGGCCACCTGGGCGGTCAGCCCGGCGATCGTGGCCGCCTGCAGGTCAAACAGGCGGCTGGCGTGATCGGCCAGATCTATCACCAGGTGGCCGGGGTCGGCGCCGGTCGCCCTGACGATCTCGTCAGCTACCGCCGTGGCCACGCCCAGGGTGCGCGACCGGGGCTTCGGGTTGCCTACCAGGACTGTGATCCGCACGTGTCCATCTTATTATAGACTTTTCCGATCGGGTTAGTATTATTTGTGATGGTGCCACAGAAAAATAAGCGGGCCCCAGAGGTGCTCGGGAGTAGACTACTTACTGGGTAGTAAGTCTCTGTCGTCAGTGACTTGCGGACCGGGAAACCATGAAGTGGGGGGTCATGGTGAATGAGGTAGCCAATTCCGCTTGGTGGGCCTCGCCCACCTGCGCTGTCGCCCACAGTGCCGACCCCCGGGCCGAGCCCCCGGACTGCCACGATGCTGGTTGCGGTGGGTGGGTCGTCTGGGCCGGGTATTCAGGTCCGCACGCAGAGATAAATGGCGGAGGAATAGGCGGCGAGCGGCTGCTGGTTGATGCCATTAACGCGCCATCCGCACGACCGCGCTCTACTGGGCGGTGACCCCACGGACACGAAGCCGGAATCAGGTCCCACCGAGGGATTCCTGCGGCATCGCGCCCTGATCGGGGTCTCCGCCGGGCTGGCCATGGCCGAGGCGGTCGCGTTGCTCGTGCTCGTGCCCGCCGCCACGTCGCTGGCGCCGCAGGTTACCGCGCTCCCGCCGCTCGCGGTGTTCCATGACCTGCGGTGGCTGTTCGGGTACAACCGCTCCTGGCTTGGGTTCGCGGCCGGTGCCTTCGTGCTCGTGGCCGCGCGGTCCGCGCTGAACGCGTCCCTGGTCAGGCTGGCCTGGCCGCGCGGGCTGCCCGCCCCGAACCCGCGCGCGGTGTTCGCGGCGAGCCTGGCGTTCACCGTGCTGGCCGGGCTGCTGATGGTGCCGATCGTGACCCTGGTGTTCGGCGTCGCGGTGCTGCCGTTCTCCTGGCCGTTCCTTGCCGCCGTCCCGGTGATGCTGGCCATCGCCCTGCCGCTGAGCCATGGCGGGGTGACGACCTCCTGGTGGCGGCGGCTGCCGCCGGGCCGGGCGGCCGGGTGGGCGCTGGCCTGCTTCGTGGAGTATTCGGTGCTCGGAATCGTGCTGCCCAGGCTGCCCGCGGCGGGCGCCGTGCTCATGGCCGGGCTGGCCGGGGTGGTCAACGCGCGAGCCTGGTACAGCCTCGCCGTCGCCGTGGCCGAGCCCGCACGGCCCAGGACGCGGCCGCTGATCGCCTGGATCCCGGTCGCGCCGCTCGCGGCCATCAGCGTGTTCGCCCTGGCCATCGGGACGACCCGGCTGATCTTCGACATGGCCGCGAGCCCGTCCCAGGCGGGACTCGCCGCGGCGTCGGCCGGGGCGGCCGGGTTCGCGGCGGTGGCCAGCCAGGCCAGCGAGACCACGGCACCTGCGGCAAGCGACAGCCGGGCGGCCGTGCTCGTGGTCGCCGGCTTCGGGTCGTCGTGCTGCCATGCCGCCAGGGATCTGCAGCGGGCGGCGTCGGACATGCTCGTCCAGCAGTTCTCCTACCGAGGGCTCGACGCTGCGGGCAAGCCGCTCGCGCAGGGGCCATCGGCCAGCGACCTGCCGCTGAGCGAACTGGGCGACCGGCTCGCAACGCAGGTGAACCGCCTGCACGAGCAAACGGGACGGCCGGTGAACCTGGTCGCGGAGAGCGAGGGGACGCTCGGCATCTACGCCATGTTCGCCCGGCACCCGGGCGTACCGGTCGGCTCGATCGTCCTGCTCAGTCCCATCGTCGCGCCGGGCCAGGCCAGCTTCCCGCGAGCCGGGCGGCAGGGGCCCGGGGTGGCCTCCGGGTACGCGCTGAACTGGCTCGACCGGCTGGTGGGGGAGCTGTCCCCGTTCGGGCCTGAGGGGGCGTCGCGGCTGCTCGACTCGGTGAGCACCGTGGGCGCCCGGTACGCGGCCAGCGCGACCCGCGGCAAGCCGCACCGCTGGCTGGCGGTCGTCCCGCTTGCCGACGCGGTCACCCTGCCGGCCTGCACGATGCCGCAGAGCGTCCTGTTCGTCTCGGCGTTCCACGGCGGGCTGCTCGGGGATCCGGCCATCCTGCAGACGGTGCGCGCATTCCTCGGCGGGCACCAGGTCTACGGCCAGCGGGATCTGCGCACCGCGGCGGAACTGGTGTCCTCGGCGGCGGCCGCGTGGCGGATGCCGCTCAGCTCCCCGCCGTGCCCGGCCTGAGGTTCGCGTACTGCTGTCGGTGTAACGCAGCCGCCGGGGTGTACTGCGTTCGGCGGCTGCGATCGGGTCCCGGAGGCGGACGCGGTGGCCCGGTGAGTTCGGGCACGATGGCACGATGGAAGCCGGAACTCAGGCTGGGGTTGGCCAGATGAACGGGCGGGTCTTCGAGAACCCGGTGAGCGGGGAGCGGATCGTGATCCCCGCACCGGTGCCCGGTGGCGGCGACGTGCTGCGCTGGGAACTGTTCCTGGCCCCTGGCGGCCGGGTGCCGAGCAGCCATGCCCACCCGCGGCAGGAAGAGGTGTTCTCGGTCGCCGAGGGCCTGATGCGGTTCCGGGTCAACGGGCGGCCGTGGACCCTCGGGCCCGGCGAGTCGATCAGCGTCGCCCCGGGAACGGTGCACAGCTTCGCCAACGCCGGGCCGGGCACGGCGCGGGTGCTGGTGGAGACCAGGCCCGCCCTGGCCATGGCCGAACTCCTTGAGACCGCGGCGGCGATGGCCGACGGGACCTTGCGGACCGCGCGGCTGCTGCCATCGGTGCCGCGGCTGCACGAGCTGGTGCTGTTCATGCGCGACTTCGAGCCCGAGGTGCGTGCGCCGTACCTGCCGGCCGCGCTGGTCCGCGCGGTGATCCGGCCGCTGGCCTGGCTGGTCAGGCGGGGCGGGCTGGACCGGCGCTACCGGCGGTGGCGGCCATCCCCGGAGCCTCAGGTCCGCCCTGGGGCGTGGTTCCGGCAAAGCAGGCACTGAGCCCATGGCGGCGATCGAGGTCACCGATCTGGTGAAACGGTACCGGGGGGCGCGGGTCAACGCCGTGGACGGGGTGTCCTTCGACGTGCCGGACGGCCAGCTGTTCTGCCTGCTCGGCCCCAACGGTGCGGGCAAGACGACCACGGTCTCGATCCTGACCACGACGCTCGCTCCCACGTCGGGACGTGTGCGCATCGCCGGTCTCGACCCGGTGGCGCGGCAGGCCGCCGTCCGGCGGGAGATCGGCATCGTGTTCCAGGAGCAGTCGCTCGACACCAACCTGACGGCGGAGGAGAACATCCGGCTGCACGCCGTGCTGTACGGGCTGTACCCGTGGCGGCCGCTGCACCGGATGATGCCGCGCGGATACCGGCGGCAGGTCCAGGAGCTGTCTGAGGTGCTGGGGATCACCGGTGTCCTGGCCCGGCCGGTCCGGGCGCTGTCTGGGGGCACCCGGCGGCGGCTGGAGATCGTCCGGGCGCTGATGCACCAGCCCCGGGTCCTGTTCCTGGACGAGCCCACGGCCGGGCTGGACCCGGAGAGCAGGCGGAACCTGTGGGACTACCTGCGGCAGACCCGGACGTCGCGCGGTACGACGGTGCTGTTCACCACGCACTACCTGGAGGAGGCCGAGGGCGCGGACGCGGTGTGCGTGCTGGCTGGCGGGAAGATCATCGAACGGGGCAGCCCGGCCGAGGTGACGGCGCGGCACGCTGGCGGCTTGGGGGCGCGGCTGGCCGGGCCGAGCCTGGAGGACGCTTATCTGCGGCTGCTCGATAAGGCCCGGCAGTGAACGCGGCCGGCGTTGCCGCCAGGCGGCGGCACCGGGAGGTGTCGGCGTTGCTGGCCATCGCGCAGCGGGACGTGATCAAGCTGCTGCGGGACCGGCCGAGGCTGGCGGTCAACCTGGCCTTCCCGGTCATGCTGATCGCCGGGCTTGGCAGCCTGCTGCAGTCGACGGTGGGCCGGGTGACCGGGCTGGACGCGATGACCCTGGCGTTCACCGGGGTGCTCGCGGCCAGCCTGTTCCAGTCGGCGGCGGCCGGGATGATCTCCCTGGTCGAGGACCGGGAGACGGACTTTTCCCGCGAGCTGTTCGTGGCGCCGGTGCTGCGGCTCACCCTGGCCGCCGGCAAGATCGCCGGGGAGACGCTGGTGGCGCTGTGCCAGGGCGTCGTCATCGCGGCACTCGCGGTCGCCTTCGGCGTGCGGATGACGGGTGGCCAGCTGGCCGCCCTGGTGCTGCCCGGGCTCGGCTGCTGCCTGCTGGGCGGGGCGTTCGGCCTGGCCACGGTGGCCGTGCTGCCGAACCAGCGGTCCGCCATGCAGATCTTCCAGTTCCTGATCATTCCGCAGTACGTGCTGGGTGGGGTGCTTGTGCCGCTGCGCGGCGTGCATGGATACCTCAGCGTGCTGGCCTGGGCGATGCCCATGCGGTACGGCGTGGATCTGTCCCGGGCGGCCTTCTACGCCGGGACGCCCGGCTACCGGCAGGTCGTCAGCGGCGGGCCGGTGCTGGAC
>DASXMU010000357.1:0-30741 GCA_036495485.1 Streptosporangiaceae bacterium | reverse complement strand
TACACGATCGCCAGCATGGGCCCCTCGACCGCCCCCCGGCTCGAACTGCTCAACGACATGCTGACCACGCCCAAGGGCAAGGCCCTGGTGCGCGTCATCCAGGCCTCCCTGCACCAGAGCCAGGTAACGGTGGCCGCGGGTGGCCACGTGCTCGTGCGCGACCTCGCGTTCGGCAGCGCGACCTCCTACGGGGCCGTCCGGCCCGGCACCTGGAAGCTGCACGCCACCGGCCAGACCACGACCGCAGCCAGCCAGAAGTCGCTGATGGCCGGCACCAGCTACACGCTCGTGGTGCTGGACGGGACCGGGCACCTGGAACTCGTCTGCCTGATGGATGGGGCAGGCAGCAGGGCCGACCCCGCGGGCGGCGCCGCGATGGGCTTCGGCGGCACCGCCCCCCGCGTCCTGTCGCCGCTGCCGTGGCTAGCCGGGATAGCCGGCGGCCTGCTGCTCGCGGCCAGCGGAGCCCTGTGGCTGCGCCGGACCCGCCCGGCAGCCTGACATGAACCCGGCCCACCCCGCACTCCTCACGACCGGAGCCCTATGCCTCCGGCAGACCCGCCCAGTGGCCTGACATGGACCCAGCCCGCCTCGAACTGCACCACGAGCCGCCGTGCCTGCCCGACGTCGAGACCCCGGTCCGCGTCCGGATCCCCGGCCTCGCGCTGCGAGTCCGGCTCCCGGGCCGTAAGCTCCAGCACCGGCTCGCCGCCGCGGTCCTGGCCGTCGGTCTGGGCGCCACCGCGACTACCGCCGCCGGCTTGGCGACCACCCGGCACGACCGGTACGTCCTGGCCGCAGCAGCCGAAACCGCCCCGCGCCCCGCGCCCGCCCCGCACGGCTCCTGGGTGGCCTCGCCACCACCACAGACCCCGGCCCGCCCCGTCCCGCCGCCGGTGTCGCTCACCATCCCGGCCATCGGCGTGCACGCCAGGCTGATCCGGCTCAGGCTGACCCGCTCGGGCGCCCTGCAGGCGCCGCACTCCACGACGGTGGCCGGCTGGTACACCGGCAGCCCGCCACCCGGCGCGACCGGCTCCGCGGTGATCGGCGGCCACGTCGACTCCCACACCGGCCCCGGCATCTTCTTCCGGCTGCACCTGCTGCGCCGGGGCGACCGGATCTACGTGCGGCAGGCCGGCGGCAGGCTCGCGGTGTTCCTGGTCACCTCGGTGCAGCACTACCTGAAGGCCCACTTCCCCACGTCGCGCGTGTACGGCCCGGTGCCAACGCCACAGCTGCGGCTGATCACCTGCGGCGGCACCTTCGACCCGTCCCTCGGCTCATACCTCAGCAACGTCGTCGTCTACGCCGCCCTGACCACCCCGGCCGCCGACCAGCCCCTCCACCAGGCTGAAGCGCACCCGCTCCTGTTCCAGGCGGACCGACGGGCCTAGCCGGCCGGTGAGCAGGTCGCGGCAGAGGGCGGCCTCTTCCGGGGTCAGGCGGTCCAGGTCCGGGGTGGCGGGGGCCGGCTCGGTCACCCACTGGCTCTCGTGTGCGAGCAGGGTGGCGCGGTCCATGAGCATGGAGCGGGTGTGCGGGAAGCGGCGGCGCAGCCGGGCCAGGATCGCGAAGCCGTGGGTGTCGATGTCGCCCCAGTAGACCAGCTCGCGGCCGGCCAGCCAGCGCAGGCCCGCAAGCACCGGGACGGCGTAGCCACCGCCGAGGATCACGATCGCGCCGGGGGCCGGGGGAAACGCGAGATAGGTGATCTCGTTCTCCACCACGTAGACGGTCGCGGCCGGCGGCGGAGCAGCCGCCAGCTCCGGAACGCGCACGGCGAGCTCGGTGAACCCGGCCGGGGCACCCGCCGGAAGCACCGGGCCCGCCGGGCCGACGGCGCCGCCCAGCGCCAGGTACCTGAACCGCACGTAGCTGGGCTTGCTCAGGAAGCCGTACCTGGCCGCGAAGTCGGCCCTGGGTGCGGTGTCGTCGATCCGGCCCGGGGGAAGCTGCAGGTCCAGCAGGTCGGTGAGGATCGCGCGGTGGCGCTCGATGAACTTGGTGTCCACGCCGGGCACGTCGATCTGCCGGACGTACATGCCGGGCCTGGAGCGGTCGCCGATCCACCGGACGGTGGCCAGGATCATGTCCCACTCGGCCGCCAGCGATAGCACCCTGACTGGGTGGGCGATGACCCAGTCGGTGAGCGCCGGGGCGGCAGCCTTCGCCCGGTCCACGGCGGAGCCGAAAGCGGCCACCTCCGGCTCGGTGCCGAGCAGCTTCCAGAGCTGGGAGTAGCCGTCGATCCAGGCCCGGCACGGGATCGAGTTGGCGCCGATGAGGCGGCCGCCGACGCGCTTGTGCTCGACCCTGACCAGCGTGCCGTCCACGCGCTCCCACGCCTGGACCCAGGCCTGCGCGTCGCCGAAGCCGGTGGCCAGGTCGGCGGCACGCGGGCCGCGGATGCCGACGCTCAGCGGCTGCCAGGGCTGGCCGCTGGCGAACATGCTGAGAAAGACGCCGCTCTCCCAGCGTTTACGCAGCGTCCGCACCAGACCGTCCGGGGTGGTCCAGGCCGGCCGCACGTCCGCGCTCACCACTGTGTTCCCTTCAAATTCCGGGTTTTTCAAGAAACCCACTCAGGCTGACACACTGCCACGCACACCGGCACTCGGGCAGGCCAAAATCGCCTGCCCTCGCTGGCCGGTCTTGAATAACCCTCAGCGCCCGGTTGCCAGGACCGCCGGGGCCGAGGCGAGGGTCACGGCGTGGCTGAGCTGGCGCTGCCGGTATTCCTCGATGGTCAGGGTCTGCAGCCGGGAGTAATTGTTCTCCGGGTTGTCGACGAACCCGACGGCGGCCACGTAGGGCTCGATGACGTGAATCTTCTGCAGCGGGGTGACGATCAGCAACTGCAGGCCGAGGCGGCGGAACAGCTCCAGCGCGAACCGGGTGGACTCGTCCGAGCCCCGGCCGAACGCCTCGTCGATAACGACGAACCGGAACGTCTTGGACCGCGTCGCACCCCATTCCAGCTTGAACTGGTAGGCCAGGGACGCGGCCAGGATCGTGTAGGCGAGCTTCTCCTTCTGGCCGCCGGACTTGCCGCCTGAGTCGGTGTAGTTCTCGTATTCGGTGTTGTCCTCACGCCAGCGCTCGGACGCGGAGAAGATGAACCAGTTCCGCACGTCGGTGACCCGGCGGGTCCAGGCCCGGTCCGGCTCGGTCTGCCCCTCCCGGCCCTTGAACCGCTCGATGACCCTGGCCACCTGCAGGAACTTCTGCTCGGAGTACTGGTCGGAGGCCTCACCGCTGAGCGAGTCGTCGGTGCACTCGCGCAGCTCGGTGATGAAGTCGCGGATCTCGGTGTTCGGCGTGGGCTGCGTCTCCAGCCGGATGTAGCGGTTCGGGTTGTAGTCGACGCCGATCAGCGACTCGTTGATCGTGTCGACCCGTTGCCTGATCAGCTCCCGCTGCTTGCTGAGCTGGGAGTGGAAGGTGGCGATGTCGCGGATCGTGTTGGTGTTCAGGTAGGTCTTGAACTGGGCCTGGAACCGGGGCAGGTCGTCGTGCACCAGCCGCTCGTGCAGCTCGCGGTAGCCGGGGGCGGCCAGAACGTTGTCGTCGAACTCGGCCGTCTCCATCGGGTAGGCCTTGCGGAAGTCCCCCATCCTGGACACGATCCTGTTGCCCAGCGAGGTGAGCCTGGAGTTCAGCTTGTCGATCGCGCCGTTCAGGTTGTCCCTGACCGCGGCCTCGCAGCGGTCGAGGCGGCCCGGGGAGTCCTGTGGCAGCGCCGCGAGCGGGGCCCCGGCCAGCCGGGCGGCGATGGCGGCGAACTGCGCCCTGGCGGGTTCGCAACCGGGCTCGGCCAGCACCCCGTCCGCCTCTTCCAGGTTGTGGTAGGCGGTCTCGATCTCGTTGCCGAGGCTGCCCATCTTGGCGGTGATCGTCTCCTGCTGACCCTCGGCGGCCCCGATGTCCCGCTGGACCTGCTCGATCTCGCGGGTCAGGCGTTCCAGCTCCTTCGAGGCCTGCTCCAGTGCCTTTTTCTCCGTGGTCAGGCTCTGGAACTTGCTGACCAGCGCCTGCCAGTCGATCTCGGCGAACTCGGCCGTCTCGGCCAGCCTGGCGAGCACCTTGCCGCGGCTGATGGCTGCCGCCAGGCCGTCGGCGTGCTTCTGCTGGTCGGCGGCCAGGAGATTCTGCCGCTGCTGCAGCGCGGCGGCCTGGGTCAGCAGGGCCTCGATCTTCCGCTCGTTCGTCCAGCCGAGCACGTAGTTGCTGCGGTCGTCGATGCGGGTGGTGTCGTTCTTCTCGTGCCTGCCGCCGCTGCCCTTGATCTGGCCGGCCTTGGTGATCGCGCGGGCCGCGCGGCGGAACTCGGTCATCGACCCGACGCATTCGTAGCCCGCCCGGCGGTCGAGTTCGCGTTCCAGCCACGGGTAGAACGGGCTGTCCTTGATCTCCAGCTTGGCCGACAGGAGGTTGCCCTGGGTCGGTGGGCCGGCGGTGAAGGAGGTGCCGACCGGGACCCGGTAGTACACCAGCCTGGTGCCGAGGTGGTGGTCGTTGATCCAGTCCGACACGGCGGGGTACTGCCCGTCGGGCACGAGGATGGACAGCGCGAAGCCGCGCAGCAGCCGTTCGGCGGCGCCCTCCCATTCGGCCGCCTCGGGCCGCACCTGGATCAGCTCGCCGGCGAACGGCAGATCGGGCTCGTCCAGGCCGAGTTCCTGGCACAGCCAGCGCTGCAGGTCCAGGCTGCGCTTGGGAATGCTGGTCTTGCGGGATTGCAGGCTGCGCAGCTCGGCGTTGAGCTCAGCCGCCTTCTCCCGCAGTGCCTTCGCCTCGCTGGCGGCCTCGGTGAGCCCGTTCTGGCAGTCCGCATGCTCCCGGTTCACCTCGTCCGCCGCCGCGGCGATCTGGCGTTGCCGGGCGGTGAACTGCTCCGCCGTCTGCACGGGATCCATCGCGGCCTCGGTCAGCTGGGCGCCGAACCGCGCCGCCTTCTCCTGGCGCGTATCGCGGGCCGTGGCGGTCTCGTCGAGCTGGCGCTCGATCTCGCTGAGCCGGTTGCCGCCATGGCCAGCCCGTTCCAGGGTGAGCCTCTTCTCCTTCTCACGCAGCTCACCGACCGACGTCTTCAGCCGCTTCAGCTCGTGCTCGCGGTCGGTCTTGGCCTGCTCCAGGTCACCGATCTGCCGCTCGAGCAGGGTGGCCTTGCGCTCGGCGAAGAAGAACCGCAGGGCAGACCGCTGATCGGTCAGGTCGCGGATGGTCCCGGTGGCCTTGTCGTGCGCCTCGCAGTCGGCGAGCAGCGGGGCGAGCAGTTCGAGCTGGGCCTGGGCCCGGCGGACCGCGTCGTGCGCCTTGGTCAGGTCCTCGAAGTGGTCCACCAGCTTCCTGGTCCACGACTCGGCGTCGAACGGTTCGAGCATGTGGTTGCGGACGAAGTCGTTGAGGTTGCCGACCGACTTCATCGACACCGTCTGGTGGAACAGGTCCATGGCCTGCTCCGACTCGATGCCCAGGCGGCGCCGGAAGTCCTTGCCGTACTCCGGGAAGTGGTCGTGGATGCGGGCACCGGCGGCACGCAGCCTCTTCTTGAGCGCCATGATGTCGGTGCCGAAGTCGGCGAAGTCGCCGGGGATCGACAGGGCCCGGTCGGCCACCACGTAGAACCGGTCCGGCTGGCCGGTATTGCCGTCGCGCAGCCAGAACACCTGGGCCAGGCTGACGGTCAGGTCGTAGCCCCGGTTGGCGAAGACGCCGAGGATCACCGAGTAGGCCCCTGAGGTGCGCAGCGCCACCGGGCGGGAGGAGCCGGTGACCTCGCTGCGCTCCGACTTGTAGTAGCCAAGCACGTAGGAGCGCAGGCTGCGTTCCCTGGTCTCGGCGCCCGCCGCCTTGTTGTAGGAGATCCGGTTGGCCGGCAGCAGCAGGGTGGTGATGGCGTCCACGATGGTGGACTTGCCGGAGCCGATGTCGCCGGTCAGCAGGCCGTTGCGGCCACTGGTCCCGAACGACCAGACCCGGCCGTCGAACGTGCCCCAGTTGTAGATCTCCAGCCGGTCGAGCCGGAAGCCGTTGTGATGTGCGGTGGCCGCATCGTGCAGGTCGACCGTGGGGAACATGGCCTCAGTCATGCCCGGCCTCCTGATCTGCCTGGCCGCCGGGATCGGCTCCGTCGAGCTGGGCCGCGTACCCGGCGAGCCGCTGGTCGAAGTCGGCCAGCCACTGACCGTCCACGAACGCCTTCAGGATGCGCCGCACCTCGAACAGCGAGTCCTGCCCCCGCACCTGGCGCAGGAACCCGAGGTCCACGGCCTTGGCCAGGTAGGAGTCGATCTGGTCGACCAGCCTGGCCTCGTTGCTGCTGGCCGGCATGAACAGCCGGACCATCTCGACGATCTGGTCCCTGGTGAGCATCAGCCGGGTGTCGCTGCCACTGGCGTCGAACTCGGCCAGCTTCTTGCGCAGCAGGGCAAGCAGCAGGCTCACGTGGAAGGAGAGCGAGCGGCGGGCGATGAGCCGCGGCGGCGCGGGCCGGTCGCCGTCCGCACTCTCATCCTCGGGCCGCGACCGCAGGAAGGCGTAGCCCTCGGCCTCGTCGATGACCACGGTCAGCCCGATGACCGCGACGTAGTCCCGCACCTGGGCCTGGAGCTGAAGCAGCTCACGCCAGGCACGCTCATGGGCATCCCGGTAGACGACGCCCTTCATGAGCTGGGTGACGGCCAGCGGAAGGTCGGGCTCGGCCGCGACCGTTGCGGCAGACCGATCAGTCACGCGTCTGCTCCGTTCGAGATTTCTTTCTTTTTTGAAAAGGAAAGAAAATCATGCTTACTGTGCTTATTGGGAAAGTTCGCGTTATTCAAATTAGCTGCCTGGTGACTGTCGTCCTGAACTGGCCCGATCGCTCGCGCAGACCCTCCGGGCCTGCACTCACGATGCGGTTTTGAATAACGCTCACTGGCGCGGGCGAAGGTGACGCCGGGCATGTCGGCGGATCTGAGCCGGCCATCGTCGTCCTGCCAGCGGACCTGCTGCCTGGCTGCCTCGTCGAAGACGACGCGGAAGGCGGGATCGGACAGCGACAGGTAGGTGACCAGCTCGGCCAGGCCCTGTTCCAGCGGCTGCTCGCTGATCAGCTCGGCCAGCCCGACCTGCGGACGGCCCTGCAGCGCCCGGCGGACGGCCAGGGACAGCCGGGCCGGGTCGACGTACACCTGGTCGAACAGCGCGGGCGCGTCGAAGCCGTCCTCACCGGCCGTGACCGACGTGCTGTCGATCGCCGCCTTGCTCACGGGGGCGTACAGCGGCCGCTCCATCGGCAGCGCGACCGCAGGGGACGCGCCGTCGATCGTCGTGGTGAGCCGGGCGACGCCGGGATCCTCGCGCAGCCTGAGCGCGCTGGCCTCGATGCTGCGCAGGATGTCGGTGACCCGGCGGTTCTCCAGCCACACCTGGTCATCGAGGAACCGGCGGAGCTGCTCGGACAGCAGCCGCACGGTCGCCTGGGTCCGTTCCCCCGCCTCCAGCCAGTCATAGTGGATGTAGCGCATCCCAGCATCGGGCTCACCGAGCACCGCGATCTGCTGGACCTTGCCGATCAGCTCGGTAAGCTCCTCCTGCCTGGCGTGCGACAGCAGGAAGTCGTAGAACGCGCGGAAGCTCTTGCCCTGGTCGGAGTCGGCGATCATCTCCCGGCTGCCCAGGATGTCGTCCAGCAGCTCGCCCTTGGACCCGGTCCAGCCGGCGATCCGCTCGCGCAGCTCCCGGTCCAGGTTGCGGAAGTTGGCCTCCACCTCGCGGAAGTCGGAGAGCAGCTCGCGTGCGGTGGCGGCGAACTGCTGGTACCTGTCACGCTGGGCCGCGGCGTCGAGCAGCTCGATCTGGCCGGCCTCGACCCGGGCGATCTCCGCGTCGATCTCGGCGCGGCGCCGGTGCAGCTCGGCCAGCCGGGCCTGCGGGTCGAGCTCGGCGCCGAACACCATCTGGCGGAGCAAGCTGAAGATCGTGTACAGCCGGGACTCGGTGCCCACGAACGACCGGCTTCGCAGGCTCTTCACCCAGGCCAGGGCCTTCTCCACGGCCGGGGTGGCGTCGAAGTGCGGCTCGTCGGACCCCTGCGGGTAGTACTTGCGCAGCCATCCGGCGTCCGGCGCGGCCCAGTCGTCCAGGTAGGACTTGGCCTGCCGGGGGAAGGTACCGTGGCCGAGCAGCTCGTTCAGCGCGTACAGCTCGTCGTCGAGCCTGCTGACCAGGTCGGGACCGGAGATCGACCGGATGTTGCCGTCGACGAACACCTTCTCGAAGAAGCTCAGCATCAGCGGTGCGTTGTCCGCGCGCAGCAGCCGCCAGGCCGCGCTGTGCTTACGCAGCGAACTGATCTCCTCGAAGTCCACCCGTCTCGCCTGCCACCCTCACCAATCGCCGGGAACCACTGGCCCGGTCGCCATGCTAGGACCGGGGTGTGACAGTCAGAACGCTCGCCGCGGCGTGTCGGCGTGTTGCGGCTCCGGATGCCCAGACCGCGGCTGTCAGGGCACGGGTGCCTTCGCAGCCTGCGCTGCGCTTCCATTGCCGCCGGCCCCGTCCACTGACCGGTCCTGAGCAGTGGCCTGGCCAGTCGGCCGCGCCTGCCAGGCTCCGAGCGCCTCGGCCAGCCGGGGGTTCGAGGCATGTGGAAGGACGTCAGCCAGGACACGGTCGAACCCTCGCGGGTCGGCACCGAGCACTTCGCGCACGTGGAAGGCGAAGGTGAGCTCGACAAGCTGCATGCGGTTTGGCTCCGCCGACCGGGTGGCGGACTGGATGTGGTGGAGGACCTGGTCGTAGAGGGTGTCGCTGATAGCCGCGGGGACCTGCGCCAGCCGCACCCGATAGGGCTCCGGCGCGCTGGTGGCCGCCTGAAGGCGAGCGGTCGCCTTGTCGATCCAGTTCCGGATTTCAGGCTGTTCATCGGTCATGTCGTACAGGCAGTCCAGGGTGACCCCGGCGAGCGCCTCGGCGACCGTGGACTCCAGGAACCGGCGCAGGGTGTCGATGGCCTGCTGGGGATCTTCCATCACGGCCAGGTCTCCGTCGGCAACCGCAGCTCCGAAGGCCGGCCAGATCGCATCGGTCGGCCGGCCGTCGCTGTCGAGCAGGTCAGGCCGCCGGACCGCGGCGGCCTTGAGCACCACCTCCACCCGTGGCCCGCAGGAGAATCGGTGGGCACCGAGGATGTCCTGGCCCGGATCGGTGGCCTCCGCACAGAGCCGGAGCATGGCGTCCCTGGCCCGGATCGAGGCCTTGTGGCGCTGCTCAAGCTGGTCGGCCAGCTCGTCGCGCATGTGACCGGCGACGTGCGCGGCCAGCGGTGACCGGGCCCTCTGCACCAGCGTGTCGATCTCTGCCTTGAGACGCCGCCGTCTGCGCTCAGTGCCTTTCCTCGTCTTGAGCTTGCGGGTGCTGTCCCGGTCCACGTCACGGCACGCACTCGCCAGGGCTGGTGTGGTCAGGCCGGAGATGGCCCACTGGATGTCGGCGGCACCGAAGGGCCCGGCGAGCGATCGGATCGAGCGCGCCGCACTGCCCAGGCAGGCGGTGGTGAGTGGGGTGGCCCTGAGCTCGCTCCGGCGCAGCGTTTCGATGTCGGCCAGAGCTGTCCGGGCCATCTCCGCGGCTTCGGGCCTGGCTCCCTCGAATGCCTGCTGCAGGTGGCTGGCCAGGCGGGTCAGGGAGTTGAGCTGGCCGGCGTAGGACTCGGGAGCGACCGCACCCAGGCTCACCAGGCCCAGCATGCGGCGCGCGGCCTCGGCGGCGTCGTGGTCCAGCGCCACCGCGGCGCGGCCCGGATTGGTGATCGTCATGACAGGATCTCCCTTGACAGGGCCGCACTCAGGCGGCGGGGGGCTCGGGCATGCTGGCGAGGATGCTTTCTGCTGCGCGGCTCGCCGCGCGGCCGTGATCGAAGCGGACCTCCTGCGCGCCGATGCCAGCGAAGACGGCATTGGGTCCCCGGTCGTTGACGGTCCTGTTGGCGCCCGGCCGCAGTGCCTCACGCTGGCGCTGCGAATCGCCCGAGACGATGGCCGAAAGGACCAGTTGAGCGGACGCGTTCGCCTCCTTGACATCGCGGAGCGTCCCCCCGCCTACCGGTGGCCCGAGAACGAGGACGTGGCCGAGGTGGGTGCCGAAGCGGCCGCTCGGGCCGGCCACCGCCGGGTCGGCTACCGCTGCGCCGAGTTCTGCGATGGCGGCCAGGCTGCCGACGCGTGCGTCGTCGAACTCGCGCCTGGCGTGCTGGTGGATCGAAGCCGTGGACAGCAGGACGTCGATCCAGACCTCGTCGGCGCGCCCCTCAAAGTCGATGAGCGCGTCTTCGAGTATGTCGACGGCCGCCACCAGGGTCCCCGACCCGGTCATCCGCCCGGTCACGGCGAAGCAGACCACGCCCACGGCTAGGTGGTTGCCGGTAGCCGGCCTCGCATGTGCCCAGATGAGCGCGGCGGTCAGTGCCGAACGGAACTCGTCGGACAGCCAGAGCCGGGTGGCCGCGTCGGCCCGGTCGAGCGCGCCCTCGGCGCCGCCGCGAAGCCGCTGTGACCGTTCCCTGGGGGTGAGCCACGGACCGAGTTCAGGCCGGGCCTGAGCGGGGTTGGCCGGGGCGGGCTTGAGGTCGACGGTGAATACCCGCTGCGGGAACCGGCTGCGGAACCCGTTGGGCCGGTCCAGCTCGACGACGGTCGCCCGCTCGGTTGACGCGAGCACCGCGCAGACGTTGTCGTTCTCCTCCAGAACCCCCGAGTCCTGGAGGACCGAGATGCTCGTGTCCCCCAGGACGACGACGACCTGGCTCATCGTCTCGGGGCCGGTGGCCGGTGGCGTGACCTCACCCATAGCTGGGATCGGAGTCTCAGATGGCATGATGATCAGTCCTGTCGATGGTCGGCATGGGATCGGTGGCGACCCAGATCGGCCGGCCAGGTGGCTCACCGGACAGGGATGTGTCGATGCCGTCGGGGAGCCAGGTGAACGTCACTGGCGGCTGGGTGTCCACCGCCCTGGTCTGGCCCGCCTCCAGCCGTACGGCCGGGCCTACGGCGGCTGCTACCAGAGGCGCCCGGCGATTCCAGCAGATAGCCCAGCCCGCTGGGCAGCCGGCGGCCGGGAAGAGGTCGGCCAGCTCCAGGGGCTCGTGAGCTTCGATCGGGTCGACACAGCACCAGCGCTTCCCCAGCCACACGACCAGAGCGCCCTTCGGCCGGCGCCGACGTCTCGATACGGTCAGCCAGGCGGCCAGGATCATGGCTAGCGCCCCGAGAGACAGCGCCGCCACAAACCCCCAGCCCGGTACACCGCCACGACGAGGCGCCGCCACTGGGCGGTGCGAGCCGCTATGGAGCGATGGGACCTGTACGCCATCCGTGCGGAGAAGCTCGGCGGCGTACAAGGACCCCTGGCCCTGGGCGCTCGCCTGGTAGATGCCGGCGGCTGGCCGGGTGATGACGTGCACAAGGCCAGGCCCTCCGGCGCCGGCGGGCAAGGTCGCGATGGTCTGCCCGCCGGGGGCGCCCAGGGAGACCGGCACCCGGTCGGAGCTGCGGAGAGCTATCAGGACGCCGATCGCGACCTGGCCCGGCAGCTTCAGCGGGACACTGGAGTCGCCATCGACCGGGACTTCGCGGCCGCCCAGCGGCAGCCCAGTGGCCAGTGACGCCAGGTGGAGCGCGCTGCTCAGCATGCTCAGCGGTGTCGCCGCCGGCACGAACTGCCCGCCACCCAGGCTCGCCAGCCGGCTCATCGCCTGGCGGGCGGGCCCCGGCCGGTCAGCCCCTGCTCCGTACAAGACGGGCTGGATCGTGATACCCCTGGCACTCAGGCTCCGCGCCGTTGGCGAGAGGGCTGCGAGCTGCTGGCCCGGTCCGCCGGAAGGCCCCTGCGGGTGTCCGTCGGTCAGCACGGCCACCATGCCGTGAGTGGCTCGCGAGCGCTGGAACATCTGGCCACAGCCGTCCACCCCGGCCACCCAGCTCGTCCATGCCGCCTCGGCGGGTGATGGCCGGAGGGCCGCTGGCAGCGCCGCTTCCAGCCGGGACCGGCCGCCAGCGTCCGACAGGGCGACCGGCCCGAGTTCGGCTCCCACATGGGTGCCGAACGTGACCACGCCCACCTGCTGGCCCGCCGCGGCGCCGAGATCGGGGAGGACCTCGTCGTAGAGCTGCACGACCTGCTGACGGACGAAGACAGGTCCGGGGTCGCTGGGCGGCTCGCCGTTGGCGGCGGCGAGATTGGAGCCGGAGACATCGATGGCGAAGCACGTCAGGGTTCCTCCCGCCCCGGATGTCGCCGCTCCCGGTGTCATGGCAGCCCATGCCTGGGGGGCCGCGCCAGTGAGCCCGGTCAGCCAGGCCACTCCCGCCGCGGCGAGAGCGCAGGCTCGTCTGGTCATCTTGTTGTCGTTACGGGCGCTGGGATGTGCGCTCATCCTGGCCCCTCCTTCCGGCCGGTTCAGGCTGAGAGGGTGGCAGGTGTCTGCCGGGTGTGGCTGGCCTGGTAAGCGAGCCACGTGCTCACCACGGCGTGCCCCTGCGACGTCGCGGTGAAGGCCGGGTCGGCGGACGCTGTGGATCGTGGCCACGAACCCTGTGGGCCCGGGCAGTGCCCCCTGCAGATGAGGCTGAGCACGATGAGCTGCGAGGGAGCCGCTGTGGAGGATGCGCCGGCATGCTGCCTGAAGTGCGCTGTAGCCGTTGGCTGTCTGGCTGTGGCGAACCGTCATGGCCATGTCCTCCGGGGTACTCACTCATCATCATGAACGTTTAATGCATCTCCGTCAACTGTCATGACAGTTGTCTACATCTTGTCGAACCAGTTGTCGTTAGGGGTTAGTCTGATTGACAACTTGCACAGCAAGTTGAGAAATCTTGCCGAGGCTGCTTCCCATGGAGATCATCCTGAGTAGGCTGGACTTCGCTATCAGACCGGCAGATCGCCCTCACCAGGGAAGAAGCGACGATGTCTGAGCCTGTGAATCCGATCGCGGCCGGTGTGGCCTCGGCGTTTAAGAGCCTTCGGTCTCGGGTGGGGCTCCAGGAAGACAGGCTCGATGACAGCGAACCCGCCGTCGGCATGCTGGCCGGGCTGGACAGCGTCAGAGAGCTGGTAGCCAACGGAAACAGCGTGCCGCACGCCATTGTCCAGGCGGTGCGAACCGCCGCCAGCATGCTGAACCCTACTCATAGCATCGTCGCCGACGTGAGCCTGAGCCTAGGCCTGTCCGCGCACGACCTGCCCGGCTCCGAGTTGTACGCCAGGGATCTCGGCCGTCGCCGCGAGGTCCTGCTGGAGAACTGGGACCGCCTGCACGAGTTGCGGTCCGCGCCACCGCCAGGAACGGTCCCGACGCTACGAACCCTCCGATTGGAGATCGAGACCGACGCCTTCACAGCACTCGCCGTGGCCCTGACCGACCCTGGGCGGCAGTGGGTATCCCTGGCCCCATCCGCCGCCGGCCACGGCACGCTTCGGCCGGGCGGGCACGACACCGGATCGGCCGCTGGGATGCCTGGAGCCAGACCGGATACGCAGTCCGGAACCGGCCTGATTGCCGGTCAGCCACCGGAGCCGGATCACGTTGGCTCCACATCGGCCCTGTCACGGCTCAGGCGTAGCCACTTCCCACGGCTGCTTGATGTTTTCCAGCGCATAGCTCAGGCGTTGCGGGATGCCCTGCTGCAAGATGACGAAGGATTGGGATGGCCGCACGACCTTCGGAAAGGATCCCGTCCGCACACGCCCATGTCTACCGCTTATGCCATCAAAGTGCTACTGCAACTGGAAGGGTTTCTGGCGTCCGACCTGCTACCTGTCGTCAGGTCTCTTCGGGAACGCACCAAGCACGACGGGGGTTACTCCGCACGATCACAAAAAGGGCCTAGACCAGAAGGCACAGCCGCGGTTCTTGACGCCCTTCACAGGATCGACGGGACGGCCAGCTTCGACACCGAGTTCGCGGCCATGAAGGATGGGCTCGGCGATTTCGAGAAGACCAGGCCCTTCATTCTCACCACCGTTCTCGAAACGAGTGTCCAACTCGGATCGGATCTGGACCTCACTCGGTCACTCGTGAAGGATCTGCTGGCGACACGGCGGCAGTTCGGTGATGGCCGCCTCTGGCCCGAGAAGGCAGAGAAAGACCTGAACGTCCCGGCGCCATCGGTCGTCCATACCGCCCGGGCAGTGCGGGCTCTGGTGCAGGCTCTGACCGCTTGGCCCCCGGACCGGGAGCATGAGCCGCTGGCGGCTGAAGCCTGGGCCGCCGCAGACGAGGCGGCGGCGTGGCTGGCTGCTGAGCCCCGTGATCTGACCAACGTCAGTGAAAACATCGACCGGCAGCTCGAGCAGGGCAAGGGCGTAGAGCCGGTATATGTCCGGCACTTTACAGCTGCCTGGGTCGTGAAAGCGCTGGTATCTGCCGGGTTGCCGACCAGTTACCCAACGGTAAGTAATGCGGTGGCGCAAATCTGGGCCGACTACGATCCCGAGCGCGGGCTATGGATCTGGAGTAACGGCGACCTGCCGGTGTGGATGACCATGGATGCCGTCGACGCCCTGCGGATGGCAGCCATGGCCACGCCGGTCCGATCCGGAGCGCCCTGATCCTGGCAACTCGTTCACTGGGCCCGATAAAAGGACACGCCGTCCAGTAACCGGCACCCTCGCGCAAGATCGAGCGTGGCCGCTCTATACTGGCCTCGCCAACACGAGCGAAGTGAGTCTGGTCATTTCTGGGCCAGAACTGAGGGCCAACCCTGAGCGCAGCCGTATTCACTCCTGCATGAATTCCGTCCAGATCAGGTTCACGAAGAGGACACGTTGTTGGAGACAGGGAGCCTCGTGGCTTCGGCCGGGCCCACCCAGCCGACAGCCCGGCCCACGGTGGAGATTCCTTCTATCGACTGGTGGATCACCAGTCGCTGCCAGCTGGCTTGCGACTTCTGCTACGGACCGGTGCCCGGCCGGGATCCGGTCGGCCTGCGCGACGAGATCGTCACCGCCCTGGAGAAGTCATCGGCGAGCGTCGTCACGTTCTGCGGTGGAGAGCCGCTGCTGGTTCGCGACGTCGGCAAGTACGCCAGGAGGCTGGTCAACAGCGGCAAGCGCACGGTGCTCAACACCAACGGCCTGCTCCTGCGCAGACGGGCCGACCAGGGGCTTGACCTGGCATTCTCGGCGGTGGGGTTGTCCATCGACGGCTCCACCGAGGCAGTCCACCGGGGCATGCGCGGGGCCAAGGCCGATCTCGGCGAGGTAGTGCACGCGGCCGAATTGGTGACGTCTGCACCCGGGATGAGCCTCAAACTGGCCACGGTCGTCAGCGCCGTCAACCGGCACGACCTGCCAGCCCTCGCCACCTTGGTCCGCGGCCTGAATCCACACATCTGGCGGCTCTACCAGTACAGCAGCCGGGGCGAGCACAACAGCGGGCAGCAACGGCACGCTCTGCCCGAAGCGCAGTTCCACAGCCTGGCCGAGATGGCCGCCAGGCTGGCCGCGCCAGTCCCGACGGCGCCATCGGCGGAAGACCTGAGCGCGGGCTGCCTAATCGTCGATCCGGCCGGGAACATTCTGCAACCGGACGGCTCGGGTTACGTATCGCGTGGTAATTGCCTAGACGAGCCGATTGATGACATCTGGGCGAGAATGACCGTCGACACGATTATCGAAAACAAGCGGTGGCTATCTGTCCTGGCGGAATAACTATGCGTGCCACGGAAACCCATCTGAGTGACCCCGGCCGACTGCCGCAGTAGCAGGCGACACGGACCTTGTCAGGTAAGTTGCCGCAAAGCTAGTCACCGGGCAGGTGCAAGTATTACACTAAGTTAGTTACTGACACAGCCAAACGCGGGCATTCACGGCCTAGCTGGTCCTCGATCCGAACCTCGCCGGGCGGCTCCAGCTCCCGGAACCGATTTGAGTGTGTCAGCCGACCGCTTGAATGGGGAGATCGTGAAATGCCGGGTCCCGGATTTCTTCAGCCTGCACTCGATCGTACCGGCCACCGCGCCCCATCCGTCGGGCTGGTCGTTGTGGGACACGCAGGCGAGGCGACAGTCGAGACCCCCGATGCCGAACAGACCTCTCCCGGAGGGTCGGGCTATGCAGTCGCGGCCAGTGCCGCGGCTCTCATCGGTGGCATGGTGGGACTCGTCGCGCAGGTAGGACCGGACCTCGACCTGGCCGCACTGCACGACCTCGGCGTCGATATGGCTGGAGTCCAGGTAATGCCAGGGACATCGGCGAAGCTCTGCATCCGCCAGTTCGAGGACGGTAACCGCGCCTTCAGCGCGGAACTCGGAGTCGCCGCCACCGTAGAACTGGGGTCGTTTCCGGCTTCTTACCTGCAAGCCTCGCACATTCACCTCGGAACGGCACCGCCGGATCAGCAACTGACCTGGCTGCGATTCCTGCGGGACCAGGGATGCACGGCACAAATCTCAGCGGACATGTTCGAGCACTATGTAACGCACTATCCCGGCGCCTCACGCAAGGTATGCGAAGGCGTGGATCTCATCTTCATGAATGAGGCAGAATACGACGGCCTCTACGGTAACGGTAGGCCCGACCTCCCCAAGTCCCCGCTGATACTGAAGCGCGGATCCGCCGGCGCCAGCATCGTCACCGATGGGCTGCCCCGCGATGTGGACGAGTATGCCCGTATGGCGAACGTCGTGGATCCCACCGGAGGCGGAGAGATACTTGCCGGGGTGTTCTTGGCGCTGTGCGCCATTGGCGAGTCGAAGATGGACGCATTGCGCTACGCCGTGCAGGCGGCTGCTGCCTGCGTAGAGGATTTTGGCGTGAATGGCCAAGGGCTGATGATGGAACTCAAGGAAATCCATAACCGGCTGGCCACGCCTCAGGTGTGACGCAGAGCCTGCCGGGCGCACGTCGCGCCCGGCAGGCTCGCTGTCACTGCCGGTCAGTAGCTGCCGATGTAGTGGTAGTGGGCGTTCAGGCTGCCCTTGGCCGGGGTGACCGGGGCCAGGGCGTTGTAGGGGCGCACGATCTGGTGCAGGGTGATCTTTTTGGTGGCCGGGTTCCAGGTGTCGGCCGGGACCGTGCCGGGGGCGACGCCGTCCTGGACCCAGGAGATGAGCGGGGTCAGGAAGTCGGCCAGGTTGATCTCGCCGTCGGGGGCGAACAGGCAGTGGTAGGCGCCCGGGACCATGTAGAGGCGGGAGAACGCCTGGCTGGCGGTGAAGCCGGGTCGGCACCCTGCGATCGGCGGGGGTCAGGACGTGGCGGCCCGCTGTGCCGCCGGGCCGGCGCCGGTCAGCTTGGCGCTGATCTGGGCCGCGTCGGGATGGTCCAGCTCGTCGAGGATGGTCAGGGCCTGTTGCCAGGCGTCGTGGGCCGCCTCGGTGTTCCCGGCGGCCTCGTGGGCGTCGCCGAGGTGATCGAACGACTGGGCGACCTGGTACCGGGCGCCGCGCTCGCGGAACAGGCTGACCGCCCGCAGGTAGCTCCTGATCGCCTGGCGGTGGTCGCCCAGGTGGTAGTGGATGTACCCGACGCTGTCCCAGGTGCTGGCCTCCAGCGACGGGCTGGCATGCTGGCCCAGCAAGTCCAGGGCCCGCCGGCAGTAGCCGAGGCCGCGCGTGAAGTCGCCGAGCACGGCGTAGTCGTAGCCGGCGTTGTTGCAGGCCTGCGCCTCCAGGATCGGGTGCCCGGCCGTCTTGGCCAGATCGAGGGCGCGCAGGCAGCACGCCAGCGAATCCGGGAAATGGCTCTCGTATTCACGGACCACGCTCATGCCGAGATGGGCACGGGCCTCTTCGGCCTGGTCGCCGATGCGCTGAGCCAGCTCGATGGCCTGCGCCATGTGCTTGTGCGCCAGCCCTGTCTCGCCCAGTTTGATATGGGCGCTCCCGATCCTGCGGTGCGCCCGCGCCTGCCCGGCGGGGTCGCCGAGCCGCTCGCAGCAGGCGAGCGCGATGTGCTGCACGCTCACCAGATCGCGCCAGTGACCGTTGCCGTCGAAGAACGTCACCAGGGTCTGCGGCAGCTCCCGCGCGTGCGTGTCGAAGCCCGCCGCCGCGGCCTGGCCGGTGACGGCCAGCAGGGCCTTGTGCTCGGCGCCGAACCAGGCGCTGGCGTGCTCGCCGTCGGGGACGGCTTCGGGTGTCACCCCAGGCCCCGGCGTTTCCCCACCGTACGGGTCCTGGCCCGGGTTCAGCACGATGGTGGCGGCCCGGGCGGTATGCAGGTAGTGGTCGAGCATCCGGCGGGTCGCGTCGCGGCGGTCCGCCTCGCTGTCGTGGGCCGCGGCCTGCTGGCCAGCGTAGACACGCAGCAGGTCGTGCAGGGCGTACCGGCCGGGCTGCCGCTCGGTGATCAGGCTGGCCCCGGCCAGCTCGCGCAGCACAGCCCGGGCCTCGGGCAGTGGCAGCCCGGCCAGGCTGGCCGCCGCCGCGGCCGAGATGCCTGGCCCGGGGTGCAGGCTCAGCAGCCGGAACAGCCGCGCAGCGGCCGCGTCGAGCTGGCGGTAGGACCAGGAGAACACCGCGCGCACGCTGACCGTGGCCTCGCCCAGGTCGAGTTCGTCCAGCCGGTCCCTGGCGCCCGCCAGCCCGGCGGCGAGGGTGGCCAGCGGCCAGTCCGCCACGACGGCCCTGGCGGCGGCGATGGCCAGCGCCAGCGGCAGCCGGGCGCACAGCCGCACCAGCTCGGCCGCCGCTTCGGGTTCGGCGGCGACCCGCTCCGCGCCCAGCCGGGCCGACAGCAGCCTCGCCGCGTCGGCGCTGGTCAGCACGTCCAGGGTCACCAGCCGGGCGCCCTCGGCCGCGGCCAGCCCGGCGAGCTGGCCGCGGCTGGTCACCAGCACCAGGCAGCCGGGTGCCCCGGGCAGCAGCGCCCGCACCTGCCCGGCGTCGCGGGCGTTGTCGGCCACGATCAGCATCTGCCGCCTGGCCAGCAGGCTGCGGTACAGCGCGGCCTGGCCGTCGGGGTCCGGCGGGATCCGGGCCGGTGCCACCCCGAGCGTGTCCAGGAACCGGCGGATCACCCCGGCCGGGTCGGCGGGCGGGCCGGTGGGGTCGTGGCCGCGCAGGTTCACATAGAGCTGGCCGTCCGGGAACCGGCTCGCCACCCGGTGCGCCCAGTGCAGCGCCAGCGTGGTCTTGCCTACCCCGGCCATCCCGCCGATGGCCGAGATCACCACCGCGCCGCCGCCGCTCCCTGGCGGTTCGCCGAGCCAGGCGTCCAGAGCCGCCAGCTCGGCCGCCCTTCCGGCGAAGTGCGCCACCGCGGCCGGCAGCTCCCTGGGCACCACCGGCGCGGCGCCGACGGTGGCAGCGGCTGGCCGGGGCTCGCTGAAGCCGTCGGTGGCCCGGCCGGTCCGGTACCAGGTGATCAGCTCACCTGTCGCTGCCTGGGACAGGCCCAGCGCACCGGCTACCAGGCGCACGGTCCGGGGGTGGGGCCTGCGGGTACGGTCGCGTTCCAGGTCGCTGACGGCCCGCTGGCTCAGCCCGGACCGCTCGGCCAGCTCCTCCTGGGTCAGCCCGGCTGCCACCCGCCGCTGCCGCAGCCACCGGCCGGGCGGCTGCACCGTGGGCCCGGTCCCTGTACTGCCCGGCACGGCGGTGCGCGCCAGCATCCTGCCCCGATCGGTCACCGTCACCCCCGCACGCTCGCACCGTGGGTTCCAGGTCTACGTTACGGCGCGAGGCTAGCGAAATATCGTCTCGCCGATGAAGCTGGCGATCTTGGCAGAGGTCGTTAGTCCTGCTGGCCGGATTCGGTCCAGTGCTGGAAGACGGCGGTGCGGTCTGGCGGCCAGGTGGTGTCGCAGGGCATGGTGCCGTCGCGGAGGCGGGCCAGGATGGCGGTGGCGTGGGTGCGGACGTCGTCCACGGACCACAGGTCGAAGGCGCGGGACATGGACTGGCGGTCCTTCTCGCGGAACAGAGGGCGGATGTGGGTCTCGAAGCTGACCCGCTCGTCCGGGCCTGGCAGCGGGACGTCGTCCATGGGCTGTGCGTCCTTCCCGCCCTGGTCATCGTGGCTGGTGTCCGGCGGGCCAGCGGCGGTCCAGTCCCAGCGGGGGAGCTGAGCTGGCCGCTCCGGGCTGGCCTGCGCTGCTGCCATCGTCTCCCGTGAGTCCCATTCGAGGTAAGAGGCGAGCGCGGCGCGGAAGGGTGGGTCGGTGGGCAGGCCGGCCTCGGTGGCCGCCTGGGCGGCCAGTGCGGCCCAGCGGGTTCGCTGGTCTTCGGTCAGGCTGGGGTTGGGTCGCTGGCCGCTGCTGCCGGGGGCGGCTGGGCCGCCGAAGATCTCGGCGATTCGCTGGGCCTCGTGCTCGGGGTAGCCGGGCGGGATGCTGGCGAAGGCGGCGGCCAGCTCCGGGTCGGCGGGGATGTGCTTTTCGTAGAGGAGCTGGGTCATCCTGGTCAGGGCCGGGAGGCCGCCTGCCCACTCGAACAGGGTCGGGTCGGCGGAGGGTTGTGGGTCGGAGAAGCCGGCGTACCAGTGCGCGCCGCTGCAGAAGGGCTTGTTCTGCGAGTGGCCGCAGCGGCAGAGGGCGCAGTGCTCCAGTGAGGCGCCCTCGTTGCGGGCGACCGGGGTGCCATCGGAGCCGGTCAGCTCGATGCCGCCGGTGATCCGGTACGGGCCGTCCTTGGTGATCTCGATGGCGGGTTCCCTGGTGTTGCCCCAGTCCGTCTGGCTGCGGGCCTCGGCGCCGTCGATGGCGAAGCTGAGGGCGCCGGACGGGCAGTCGCGGACGGCACGGATGATCTCGTCCATCCGGCCGCCGCTTGGTGCGACGAAGGGCTCGGAATCCGTACGGAACACGGTCGCCAAGCGGTCGGTGCACCGGCCCGAGTGCTGGCACAGGCCCCGGTTGTCGAAGATCGTGACCTGCTGGCCGGGGTAGGTGTCGCGCCGGTCGGGGACCCTGGCCGGGTCTTTGGTGTCAGTGAAGCCGTTGCCGGCGTGGCTGCCGTCGCAGAATGGCTTGCTGGCCGAGTCGCCGCAGCGGCACAGGGCTAGCTGGGGCGGGACGGTCAGCTCCTCGCCCAGGTGGCTGACCACGCGCCGGACGTTCGTGACCAGGTAGGGACCGTTGGTGGCGGCCTGGACCGACGGGGACAGGCCCGCCTGGAGCTGGCGCAGCCCGGCCAGCCGCCGGGCGGCTTCGGATGCGGAGACCTGGTCCAGGGCCAGGGCCTGCAGCGCGGCGGTCGCCTCGATCAGCTCGGGCGGGCAATCGCCGGATTCCGTCAGGGTCGTGCGCAGCCTGGTAGCCATCTGTGTTGCCTGCCAGAGCGCATCGGCGTCTTGCGGGTCCGCTGCACCCAGTTCGGAGTGTGAACTGGCACCGTCCGGTGAATTTCTTTGCCCCAAATAATCGGAGAGCGGACGCAGCACGCTGTCGACAAGCCTCGGCACGAGATCTGCGGGGGCCGTTGCGGTGATCGCGTAGACGGCCTGGAACAGGGCGGCGAGGTCGCCTGTCGCGGTGGCGGTGACGGTTGCCAGCTCGTGGGCGCGGGCGAGCGCGGCGCTGGTCTTTTCCTGGGCGCGGGTATTGGCGGCGAGGGCGCGCCTGGCCTGCGGGCTGCCGGCGGGGAGGTGCTCGGCGAGGGCCGCGGCCATGCCGGTGAGCGCGCCGGCCACCGGGGCCAGTTGGCCGGCGATTCTGGCGTTGGCGCCGGACTGGATGCCCGCGCAGAGCCCGGCGGCCTGGTCGAGGCGTTCGGCCAGGAGTTTCCAGGCTGCCTCGCGGTGTGGCATCAGGTAGTCGCTCTCGTAGAACAGCTCGAAGCTGGGGGCGGCATTGCGGCCGCCGTACTCCGGGCCCGCCGGGAGCGTGGTGATCAGGTTCGCCAGCGGCTCGATCACCTGGAACATCAGCGCGACCGTGGCGTCGGCCAGCACCTTGAGCTGCGGGTCGGTCTCCTCGGTGTGCGCGAAGAACCGCTCGAAGATCTGCAGCATGATCTCGTAGCCCACGTTGAACAGGTCGGTGACCTGGGCTGTCAGCGGGTCGGTGATCAACGGCATCTGCGCCGGTGGCGTGCACGGACGGACGTTGGCGGGGAGCACCGCGCGGACCGGGTCGAAGTCCGGGCTGGCCGACGACATCTGCTCGAACTCCTCCAGGATGGCGACAAACTGGCCGAAGTGGGCGTTCTGCCAGTCGCCGCGCGGGCCCTCGCCCTGCTCCAGGATCGTGTCGATGGCGCGCTGCGCGCTAGCCACGTCGGTGACGGCGGTCAGCTCCGGCCAGCCGAAGTGCTGCTGCGTCGCCTGGGCCCGGGGTGGGCCGACGAACAGCCAGGACTCGCCGTACTTCGCCGCCAGGTGGGCGATGCCCTCCTCGATCGACCGGTAGAGATGCCCGACAGTGGCGAAGTCCTGGCCGGTGGGAACGATGTCGTACTCGGTGATGTGCGGGACCGCCCGGTCGACCGCAGCGCTGACCAGCGGGTCGTCGAGGGCATAGGTCTCGGGCCGCTCCAGGAACATGAAGTGCCGCAGCGCCTTCTCGCCGAACGGGATCAGGGCGAGCTGGACGCCGGCCGGGTAGTAACCGGCCGGGTGCGGGAGGTTGGGACGGGTCATGTGCGGGGCCGCGCCGATGGCCGACAGCAGGTTCTGCACCAGGGCCAGGTGCAGCATCTCCTGGGTGGCGACGTGCGTGATCCGCTGACGCCAGCGGGTGACCGCCTCCAGCTCGGTCCCGGTCAGGCCCTCGGCAATGGACTGCTTCATCGAGAACGCGGCGAACAGGTACTGGCACATGATGCCGTGCTCCAGCTCGGCCGCCTCGCACAGCATGTAGATGAGGGCCTCGCGGTGCTCGATCACGAACGGGGCCTCCGGGGCGGCCAGGCCACCACGGGTCGCGATCACCTGCGCCAGCGGGCCCTGGCCCGCGCTGGCTTGCGGATTCACTGCGTTCATCCCGCACCTCACGGCTCGATGTCGACTTGTAAGTCTGTAATCAATCATGTTTCATCTAGTCCGTGGACCAAGGTCATCATCCCCTGCTTGCCTGGCCCGCCGACCGCCCGGGTCGTCACCTGCGGGGACGCGATCCAGAGCGGGCGGATTATGCCAGGAGCGAAGCGCCGGAGAGGCTAGGTTGGCGGGGATGAGCAAGTCACGGCTCGAGTCGTTCAGCGATGGGATCTTCGCGTTCGCGATCACGCTGCTCGTCCTGACGATCGCCCAGCCAGACGACTACAAGAACCTGACCCATCAGCTCGCCAGCCGCTGGCCGTCGCTGATGGCCTACGTGATCAGCTTCGTGGTGATCGGGATCATGTGGCTCAACCACCACTCGCTGTTCCGGCATTTCGAGCACGTGGACCGCGGGCTGATCTACATCAACATGCTGCTGCTGATGACGATCACGTTCCTGCCCTACCCGACTGGGGTGCTCGGCCAGGCGCTGGCCAGGGGCGAGGGGGCGCAGACCGCGGCGGTCGTCTACGCGGTCACGATGGCCGTGAACTCCTGGGCCTGGTCCGCCCTGTGGCTGTACGGGTCGCACAAGCGGCGGTTGCTGCACGAGTCGTTCCCGGAGGGCGAGCGAGCGACCGCGACCGTGATGTTCACGATCGGCATGGTCGCCTACACGCTGGCGGTCGGCGTGGCGTTCGTGAACGCGTACGCCTTCCTGGTGCTGCAGGGCGTGTTCGCGCTGTACTACGCGATCGACCCGATATCCCGGCGGCCCGGGCGGCCCCGGGACGGCGGCGACCCGGCGGCTGACCCCAGCGGTCAGCAGACCCTGAGCGGTTAGCTGGCCAGGGTCGCGTCCAGGGTGATCTCCGGGACGCCGGCCAGCGCCCTGCTCACCGGGCAGCCGGCCTTGGCGGCGCTGGCGTGCTCCTTGAAGGCGGCCTGGTCGATGCCCGGCACCCGGCCGACGGTGACCAGAGCGATCTTGGTGATGGTCGGGACGCCGTCCACCATCCGCAGGGTGACCGTGGCGTCGGTCTTCACCGAGTCCACCGGCGTGCCGGCCTCGGCGAGCATGTTGGACAGGGCCATCGAGAAGCAGGAGGCGTGCGCGGCCGCGATGAGCTGCTCGGGGTTGGCCCCCGGGCCGTCCTCGAAGCGCGACCTGAACGAGTACTCCCCGCTGATCGTGTCGCCGGCCGTGAACGTGCCGGTGCCCGTCCGCAGGTCACCCTTCCACTCCGCGCTTCCCTTGGCCGGCATGCTGACTCCCTCGTCCTGGTGGCTGTCGGTTCGTTTCAGCTACCAGGATCGTATCGATCCCGGGCACGCCCCGAACCGGATCACGGCGTTAGCTCAGCAGGAACTTGATCAGCGCGGCAACACCGACCACCACGATGATGCCGCGCAGTGCTGCCAGTGACAGGCGGCGGCCGATGAGGCCGCCGATCTGGCCGCCGAGCGCCGAGCCCACCGCGATGATCGCGACATAGGTCCAGTTCGGGGTGGCGAGCGCGATGAAGATCACGCCCGCCACCCCGTTCACCAGGCCGGTGAGCACGTTCTTCAGGGCGTTCATCCGCTGCAGATCCGCCTCCAGCAGGGTGCCGAGAATGGCGATCAGCAGCACCCCCTGGGCGGCGCCGAAGTACCCGCCGTAGACGCCGGTCAGCAGCACCGCGCCCCATAGCAGCACCGGGCGGATGGCGGAGCCGTGGTGTTCGGTGCCGTTCAGCCGGCGTGACAGCCACGGCTGGGCCACCACCAGGGTCAGCGCCAGAATGATCAGCACCGGGACCACGGTCTTGAACACCCCGGCCGGGAGGACCAGGAGCAGCAGCGCCCCGGCGATGCCACCGAGCAGGGACGCGCTGCCCAGCCGGATCAGCCGGTTACGCTGGCCGGCCAGCTCGCGGCGGTAGCTCCACGCGCCGCTGAACGATCCGGGAACCAGGCCGATGGTGTTGGAGACGTTCGCGGTGACCGGCGGGACGCCCAGCGCCAGCAGGATCGGGAAGGTGATCAGCGTTCCAGAGCCGACGACCGTGTTGATCGCGCCTGCTGCCACGCCCGCCACGCCCACCAGGGCGAGCAACCACCAGCCGGTCATGTTGATCGTTCCGCCAGCACAGTCCTGCCAAGCTGGCCAGGTGCGGCGATATTCCGGCCGGCCGCATGCTGATGGTCACATCGGGGGAGAGTTGTGTGCTGAGACGGGCCACGCACTCATAGGATTGCCAGGGTGACGGTGGCTGATCCACGGCCGGCAGACGAGCTGTCCTCTGTCCTGACGCCGTATCTGAGCCTGCTCGGCGCCCTACGGCAAGGGACGCCCGTCGATGCGGACCGTACGCACCTGGTCGAGGCTGCCGCGGAGGTGTGGAGCAGGCCGGGGTTCGACGTCTTCCTGTCCCAGCCAAGGCTCGGCTTCGAGCCATTCGACTACCAGTGGCAGACCGCGCAGACCGTGCTGCGCAGAATGCGGGGCCGCGCGATCCTGGCCGACGAGGTCGGGCTCGGCAAGACGATCGAGGCCGGCCTGGTGCTGTCGGAACTGCGGATGCGCGGCCTGGCCGACCGGGCCCTCGTGGTCGTCCCGGCCGGACTCGCCGAACAGTGGCGGGAGGAACTGGAGCGGAAGTTCACCCTTCCCACCTCCATCGCCGTCAAGGGCGAATGAGACACCGGTAACGACCACCCGGTGGTGATCGTCTCCCTGGCGGCCGCGCGGCGGGATCCGGTCAAGAGCGCGCTGACCGAACGGCCGTGGGATGTGGTCATCGTGGACGAGGCACACCGGCTGCGCAACCCGCGCAGCGCCTCCGGCCGGCTGGCCAGGGCGCTAAGCGCACGGTACCTGCTGCTGCTCACCGCCACCCCGGTCGAGAACAGGCTGCAGGATCTGTACGAGCTGGTGAGCCTGGCCGCGCCGGGTCTGCTCGGCACCCCGGCGCAGTTCCGCGCCCAGCATGGATGCGGCGATCCAGGTTCGCCGCGTGACATCTCGGGGCTGCGCGCGAGGACCAGGGAGGTCATGGTCCGGCACCGGCGCAGCGAGGTGAGCCTGCTGCTGCCGCAACGGCTCGCCGAGACCGTGCTGGTAACCCCCACCGAGGAGGAAGCCAGCCTCTACGCGCAGATCGGCGCGCGGATCAGGCAGGAGGGCCGGCACGCGTCGCAGGCCCGGCGGCTGACCCTGCGCAGCCTGGCCAGACTGGCCGGCTCCAGCCCGGCCGCCGTCGCCCCGACCCTGGCCAAGGTGGGCTGGGCGGATCTGGCCGGGCAGGCCGCCGCGATCGGCTCGCCGGGCAAGCTCGCCGAGCTGACGGCGCGGCTCCACAGTGCTTGCTCAACCAGTGCTTGCTCAAACAGTGCGGCCCCGGAGAAGGTTCTGGTGTTCACTGCCTTCCGGCAGACTCTGGAGGCGCTGGCCGCCGAGCTGAACGACCAGGGCATCCCCGCTGCGGTCTACCACGGCAGCCTGGCGCGCCAGGACAAGGAGAAGGCGATCGGCGCCTTCCGCGACGAGGTGCCGGTCCTGCTCAGCACGGAGTCGGCCGGCGAGGGCCGGAACCTGCAGTTCTGCCACATGATGATCAACGTCGACCTGCCGTGGAACCCGATGCAGATCGAGCAGCGGCTCGGCCGGCTGCACCGGGTCGGCCAGACGCACGACGTGCTGCTGACCAACCTGGTCGCCCGCGGCACCATCGAGCAGCGCATCCTGCACGTCCTGGAAGCCAAGATCAACCTGTTCGAGCTCGTGGTCGGCGAGCTCGACATGATCCTGGGCCGGGTGGACGACGACTTCGACTTCGAGTCCTCGGTGTTCGATGCCTACCTCGAGGCTGGCGACGACGCCGAGTTCGACGGCCGGCTGGCGGAGATCGGCGAGAGCCTGGCCCGGGCCAGGACCGAGTACCTGCGCGACCGCGCCAACACCGACGAGCTGACCGGCCAGGAATGAGCACGCTGTGACCACCGGCAGCGAGCTGGCATTCTGGCTGAGCTACGTCGAATCCCACGGCGGCATCTGGGACTCCGCCGGGGACAGCACGCTCGTGATGATCCCGCCCCCGCTGCAGCGCACGCTCGAACTGCCGGAGGAACTGGCGGTCACCGAGCATCCCGACGTGGCCAGGGAGGACGGCGCTACCCTGCTCGGCGCCGGCCACCCCCTGCTGACCGCCGCCGCCGAGGACGTCCTGTCGGCCGCCGACGCCGGCGTGCTGATGCTGGGCTCCCCCGCCTCCCTGCCGCCGGACGGCGACCGGCTGCTGGCGAAGGCCCGTGACCGGTTCCCCGTCGATCACGGCCGGATCGACGCCAGCGGGCCGGTGGAGCGCAGGCTCCGTCAAACGCTGCGGGCCGGTGCGCTGGTCACCTACACGGCCTCCGCGGACGAGGTGTTCTACGAACGGGCGGAATGCTGGCTCGACGTTCCGTCCAGGCAGGAACTGCCCGGCCACGCGGTGCGCGGGCTGCGCCGGTTCGCTGCCAGCGGCTCCACCCCGGCCGCCGCGCCAGATCTCGCCGCCATCCCGCCCGCTGTGGCGCGCGCACATTTTCATTTGGAAAAGAAAGTAACCGAACGGCGCGATGCGATCGCCAGCGGGTCAGCGCGGGACGCCGCGGAGGCGGAACTGTCCAGGGCGAAGAAGTACTATGCCGAGGCCCTCGCCTCACTGGCCAAACGCCAGGCCAGCGCCGCCGAGGACCGGCAGGCGCTGCTGGCGGCCCGGGCGGACGGCGTCCGGCTGGAGGAGAAGCGCCGGCTCGCCGAGATCGAGGAGAAGTACGCCTCGCGGCACGAGATCCGCCCCTACCGGCTGCACCTGCTGCTGGTCCCGGTGCTGCGCCTCCCGGTCGACGTGCTGCGCGGCGCGCGGCGGTTCCCGCTGGTGCTCGACTGGATGCTGCCCGCCGGAGAGTTCGCGCCGGTGGCCTGCCCCGGCTGCGGCGCGGACACCGCCCGCTGGCCACTGACCGCAACGAAGGCCAAGCTCGGCTGCGCGAGCTGCCTGCCCGAATCAACCACGGTTCAGCCCGCGCCCCCGACGGTCGGTGGGACCGGCGGGCTGGCCGGTGTCCGTTCGGAAAAACCGGCCTCGGTTTCCGCGAAGTCCGGCGGCGAGGCGAAGCCGGCGGGGACCACGACGGCAGCCGCGGGCACCCGGCGGAGCCCCAGCCAGCCGGCGGGCAGGGCGGCTGATCGGCCCACGGCTTCCCGGCCGGTCCCCCCGGCCGCGAAGCGCAAGCGAGCAGACCCACAGGCGGTGAGCAGGGCAGGCGAGAAGCTGGCCATGGAGTTCTGGTCGGTGACCGGGCAGGGCAACCTGCGGGCGTTGCGGCGGCTGTGCGCCGGGGGCTCTCCCGCGGCCGCTGCCGTCCGGCTGTACGGCACGGCAGGCCCGCCCGTGGCCGTGGGCCTGGCCGCCGACGAGAGCCCGCAGAGCCTGACCTCGGACAGCGCGGCCTACGGCGAGGATGGGCTGGCCGGAACCAGCGGATATCTGCAAACCGGCCGCGCCGACTACGCCTACCTGCTGCGCTGGGAGTCCGGTACGCGGCTGGTCAGCGAGATACTCCCGTTCGGAAGCTGGGTGTCGGCCCGGCTGCCGTCGGCCAGGTGGATATATGGTGCCGGCTCGGCCCGGATGTTCGGCGGGCTGCCCGACCCAGACACCGATCTCGACCCGGTGGCGATCCGGTTGTGGCGCAAGGCTCTCGCCACCCACGGGCTCCCGCTCACCCTGCGCTGCCTGGCCGCGTGGTGGCGGATCCCGGACGGCACCGGGCTGCTCGCCACGCACCCGCCGAGCGTGCTGGCCGCCGCCATCCACCGCATGATCGGGTACCGGGCTGGCGAGGCCGGGGTCACCCACGACGCGATCGCGGACCTGTACCGGGTCGCGCCCGCCGACACCCGCGCGGTCACCCCCCTGCTGCAGACCCGGCTGAAGCTGACCCAGGCCCAGCCCTGGTAAACCGGCCCCCCGACGCCCGAGAGGATCGACGTGCCCGCCCAGCGGATGAACCGCGAGGAGTTCTTCACCAAGCTGGCCCCGCTGGATGATGCTGGCCTGCGGAAGGCGTTGTGGAACCTGTACTGGCGGGGCTCGGCCCAGGTGCGGGAGCGCATCGAGAGCGAGATCGAGCCGGCCGAGAAGGCCCGCCGCAAGCAGGCCGCGAACGAGCCACGCGATCCCTGGCTCGTGCAGATGGAGGTGCAGGAGTTCGTCCGGCTGGCACGTTCGGGTGCCTACATGGGCGGGGACCGGCAGGTGTCGCCGCGCGAACGCAGCCGCTGGCGGGTGACGTTCCGCCAGCTCGCCACCGACGCCCAGGCCTCCCTGCGAGCGACGGACCCTGGCCCGGCGGAGACCGCGCTGGCCGAGCTGATCGACCTGGCCTGCGAGACGCGCAGCTGGGACTACTTCCACTCCGAGGACCCCATGGAGGCGGCCAAGTTCGTCGTCTCGGACGCGGTGGAACTGCTCTGGGGCACGCTGCGGGACCGCTACGGTTTCGCCGGGTTCGCCGACCGCGCCGCGCCGCAGCTCATCCGCTGGGAGTCCCGGTTCGGCTGGACCAGGTCAGGCTGGGGCCAGCTCAGCGAGAAGGAAACACCCCTGGCCGACGTGCTCACCCGGATGCTGACGATCCCCGACATGTGGTCCGGCTTCGCCGAACGCTACCTGTCCGCGCTCGACGAGGCCGGCCGGAGCGACACGGCGGCATCGGACCAGTCCTGGTCCGGATCAGACCCGAAGCGAAAGCGAAAGCAGCGCGCCGACAACCTGGCCGGATGGAACCTGGTTCTTCTCGACCGGCTCGACGGCCCGGAAACCGGTCACCTGCTGGACAAGCTGGCCGCCCATCCCGCGCTCGACGGCCCCGAGCGCACGCTGCTCCAAGCGCACCTGGCCCAGCGGCGCGGCGACCGGGCCCGCGCACACACCCTGGTGCGCAAGGTCCTGAAAGAACTGCCCGGCCACCGCGAAGCCATCGCGTTCGCAGCGGAGACAAAGGCGCCCCTGCCGCCTGGGACCGCCAAGCTCCTCGAAGAACAATCCGGATACGATCCCTCGCTGCCAGAACCATGGACATCCACGGCAACCGGTCCCTAGCGGACAGCGTGAGCCTCGACCTCCTCCATCCACCGGGATGCGGCAGCAATCCGGGATGGCCTGGTGACTGGAATGCCGTCAGGCTGGATCCACTCACTCGGGCAGAGCGCTGAGGAGCCAGACCGACGCGTCAGGGACGCTTGAAGATGTCGTGCGTGCCGATGCGCCGCCAGCGGACATGCGGATGCCCTTCCTTGACCGGGGCGGCGTACTCGAAGGTAGCCCTGCCGTCGGGTGCCCAGGTGAGTTCCCAGACGCTGTCGTATCCCGCCATCTTTTTCACGCGCAGGCTCCTGCGAAATCCACTGCCCGCTCGCAGATCGGCGACGAACAGGACCACCGCTCTCAGGAACGCGGCTTTCTGGCTGGGTGTGAGTGCGTCAAAGTCGCGCAGGAAGCTCGCGAGCCGCTCGAAGGTGGGCAACGTCAGGTCAGGTCGTCCGCCGGCAGACCGGCTTTGTGTGCCAGCTCGGCGATGAATTCCTCCGCGCTCATGACGGTGCCGCCGCCGTCGGCGATCTCCTGGTCAGCCTCCGCCTCCTTGGCCTGCCACTCTGGTGTCCAGAACCATGCCTGGTCATCGGGGATGACTGATGCCGGGATCAGGATGAGCCGTCCGTCTTCGACCGTCGCGACCAAATGGTCGCCCTCATGCAGATCGAGTTCCTGGCGGATGGCCTCAGGGATGGTGACGATT
>DASXMU010000356.1:0-27736 GCA_036495485.1 Streptosporangiaceae bacterium | reverse complement strand
GGATGTGGCCGAGTTCATCGAGACGAAGGCCCGGGAGGAAGAGAAGGTCCGCGTCCTCAGGGACGCGGGCTTCGACATGGACCTCGGCGGCAAGGACATCGCCAGCGTCCAGTACCAGAACGCCAACAACTCGGTGCGGGTCTCCGGCGAGTTCATGCGGGCCGTGGAGAATGACGGCGAGTTCGACCTGCTGGCCAGGCGGACCGGTGAAAAGGTCGACAGTGTCAAGGCCAAGGATCTGTTCCGCAAAATGGCCCAGGCGGCCTGGGATTGCGCGGATCCCGGCATCCAGTATGACGACGTCATCAACGACTGGCACACCTGCCCGGAATCCGGCCGTATCACCGCGAGCAACCCCTGCAGTGAATACGTTCACCTCGACAACTCGTCGTGCAATTTGGCCAGCATCAACCTGCTGAAGTTCCTGCGTGATGACGACACGTTCGACGCCGAACGGTTCGAGCGCATCACCGAGCTCGTCATCACCGCGATGGACATCTCCATCTGCTTCGCCGACTTCCCGACGCCTGCCATCACAGAAACAACCCGCGCATATCGTCAGCTCGGCATCGGCTACGCGAATCTGGGTGCGCTGCTGATGGCGAGCGGCCACGCCTACGACTCGCCCGGCGGCCGGGCGATCGCCGCGGCTATCACCTCGCTGATGACCGGTGCCGCCTACCGGCGGTCCGCCGAACTGGCAGCCATCGTCGGCCCATACGACGGATACGAGCGCAACAAGACCGCGCACAACCGGGTCATGCGCAAGCACGCCGACGCCAGCGCACGCATCGCCTCCATGGACGACATCGACAAGGCGATCCTCACCAGGGCCTCGGCCGCCTGGTCCGAATGCCTGGCGCTGGGCGAGACGAACGGGTACCGCAACGCCCAGGCCTCACTGCTGGCGCCCACCGGGTGCCTCACCGGGGACACGTTGATCACGACCGATCGTGGGCTAACCCGTCTGTCCGAGATCAGTGACGTCTATGGAGAGCGCTGGCAAGACCTGGATCTCGTCATTTCGACCGATGAGGGTCCGCGCCGCGCGACAAAGTTCTTTGTCAATGGAGAAGAGCCGACCCGCCTGATCAGGACCGAGGGCGCGTACCGGATTCAGGGCACGCTAACCCACCGGGTCAAGGTCGTGGATCCGCACAACGGTGCCTGGGTATGGAGGCGGCTGGCCGACATCGCCCCGGGAGATGTCCTTCCGCTGCAGCTCGGCGTGTATGTAGGCGTCCCGAGGCGGGTGCCGCTGCCAGTGCTCGACCAGGCGTACTACACCGGAGACCGGGACGTGACAGTGCCTGACTCGGTCACGCCGGAACTGGCCGAACTCGTCGGTTATTTCACGGGTGACGGGAGCCTGCACGCCAAGGGGATCAGGTTGTGTGTCGCCGACACCGATCTTGATGTTGCCGAGCGGCTTGGCATCCTCTCCAAAGAACTGTTCGGCATAACCCCAGCAGTCAGGTCCGAGCAGGGTTATCAGGAGGTAACTCTGCAGTCAGTCCGGCTCGCTCGCTGGTGGCAGGCGGCAGGATTCGCGAAGCAGCTCCCCGAAGCCGATCATGCCGGCAAAGGCTGGATTCCCAGGGTCCCTTCAGCGGTCCTGGAAACCAACGACCCCGCCGTGCATAGTGCGTTCCTGCGTGGCCTTTTCGAGGCAGACGGCGCAGTCCTGGAGGGTGTGCCGAGCTTCTCGACAGCCGATGAGCCGTTCGCGGCCGAGGTCCGGACCCTGCTGCTTGCGGCTGGGCTCGCCACGACGACAAGGCAGACGGTGAGCGGCTGGGGTGGCCCCATCTACCAGGTTCGGCTCCGTAACGTCGATCACGCGCTGGAATTCGGCGAGCGGATCGGATTCATCAGCGAGCGCAAGGCACACCTGCTGGCATTCCTGGAACCGGCTCAGTCCGCGAAGAAGGACTACGTCTTCCTGCCGTCCCCGGTGTGGATGCAGCTAGTCCCACCAGGGCATTCGGCCCGCAACGCGGTAACGCAGTCGCTCCGCAAGCACGGCGGGGTTCCCCGCATGCTCGCCAGGCGAATCTTCGAGGAAAATCTCGACCCACGGCTGGGCGAGGCACTCGGCTACCTGTTCGAGCGGGTCGCAGGCAACGAAGACGGTGGAGTGCAGCCCACCTACGATCTTTCTGTTCCGGACAATGTGACCTATGTGGCTAATGGGATGATCAGCCACAACACCATTGGGCTCATGATGGACTGCGACACCACGGGCATCGAGCCTGACCTGGCCCTGGTCAAGTTCAAGAAGCTCGTCGGCGGCGGCTCCATGCAGATCGTCAACCAGACCGTCCCCCGTGCGCTGCGCAACCTTGGCTACCAGCCCGAGCAGGTCGAGGCGATCACCGAGTACATCGCCGAGCACGGCCACGTGGTAGACGCGCCGAGCCTGCGGCCGGAGCACTACGGGGTTTTCGACTGCGCGATGGGCGAACGCGCGATCGCCCCGATGGGCCACGTCCGGATGATCGCCGCCGTGCAGCCGTCGCTCAGCGGATCGGTGAGCAAGACGGTCAACATGCCGGAAACCGCCACGGTCGAGGACGTGGAGGAGATCTACTTCGAGGGCTGGAAGCTGGGCCTGAAGGCGCTGGCTATCTACCGCGACAACTGCAAAGTCGGCCAGCCCCTGTCGGTCGGGGGTAAGAAGCCCGCCGCCGCTTCGGAGCCGGCCCCGGCCGCACCCGCGCCCGCGCCCGAGGTCCGGCCGGTGCGCAGGCGCCTGCCGCGCAGCCGGTCGGCGACGGTGACCAGGTTCTCCGTGGCCGGCGCCGAGGGCTACATGACCGCGTCCAACTACCCGGACGACGGCGTGGGCGAGGTCTTCCTCAAGCTCGGCAAGCAGGGCTCCACGCTGGCCGGCGTCATGGACGCCTTCTCCATCGCGATCTCGGTCGGCCTGCAATACGGCATCCCGCTGGAGTCCTACGTCGCGAAGTTCACCAACATGCGGTTCGAGCCGGCCGGTCTCACCGACGACCCGGACATCCGCATCGCCACCTCGGTGATGGACTACATCTTCCGCCGCCTGGCGCTCGATCACCTGTCCTACGAGCAGCGGGCCGAGTTCGGCATCCTGTCGGCGGCCGAGCGCAGCGCCAGCCTCACCAGCACCGACGAGCAAAGCTCTGCGGTGGCCGAGGTGCCAGATACCGAGGAACTTGCCCAGTCCGCCCCGCTCGAAGACTTTTCTGTTAACCGAACAGTGCCATCCAGCCCCATCGCCACGCCAGCCCCCCGCTCCCAGGCCGGGAGTTCGGTAGAGGTGATGGAATCCCAGTACGGCCGGACGGCGGACGCACCGCTGTGCCTTACCTGCGGCACAAAGATGCGCCCGGCCGGCAGCTGCTACGTCTGCGAAGGCTGCGGCGCCACCAGCGGCTGCAGCTGAAAGTGAGCGGTATTGCATCAGATGCAACACTGCAGCGCCCCAGCCTCATTGCGAGGGCTGGGGCGGCGGGCGATGGTCGCTTACACACGTCGCCTTCGTCCGCTCAAGGACGGAGTACTGGAGACGGGTGGGGTAAGCGAGACTGGGCCGCCTACGTCGGCCAGCGCGCGACCTATAGCCGCAAAGATATCGATAGCGGAAACCTACTAAACTAACCCGCTAAACGTACTAACCGATACTAAGATTAGGTCGTTTAGTACGTTAGCTTGGGAGGTTCCTTGCGCCGCTTCGCTGACCTTGACGCGCTCATCGGGCTGGTGCCAGCCCACGTCGTCACCCGGCTCAGCGCAATCGACTTCGGCCGGGGCTCCGAGGCGCTCTACCACGATCAGATGCCCGGGCTGCTCACTGAACTCGCCGACCGGGCCCGCGTCCAGAGCATCACCGCCTCGTCCGCGATCGAGGGCATCATCGTCGCGGACACCGGCCGTGCCCAGCGGATCATCAATCGGCAGGCGACGACGCTGCGCAACCGCAGCGAACAGGAACTGGCAGGCTACCGCGACGCCCAGGACTACCTGTTCCAGCAGGACTGGCGCCCGCTGAACGCCGGCCTGATCCTGCACCTGCACCGGCTGCTATTCGCGCACACGACGATGCCCGGCGGGACGTTCAAGACAGAGGACAATCTGGTCGTGGACCGCTCGCCAGACGGCTCCACTACCGTGCGCTTCAAGCCGGTGTCCGCTGAGAGCACCCCGTTCGCCGTCGACGACCTGATCGAGCGCTATAAGCAGGCGGTTGCGGCGGGCGAGCATCATCCGGTGCTCCTGTCCGGGCTGTTCATCCTGGACCTTCTCGTCATCCACCCCTTTGAGGACGGCAACGGGCGGGTGGCCCGCTTGCTCACCGGCGCCATGCTCAGCGAGCACGGCTATACGGTGGGCCGTTACGTGAGCCTTGAGCAGGCGATCGCCGATCGGCCGACGCTTACTACCAGGCGCTCCTGGATTCCACCCACGGCTGGCATGAAGGCACCGCCACCCCATGGCCCTGGCTCGGCTACTACACCAGCGTGATCGCCGGCACCTACCCCGTCTTCGCCGACCGAGCGGCAGCGGCCCAGACCCCCGGGACCAAGCAGCAGCGCGTCCGGGAACACATCCTGCGCCACGCGCCGGCCACGTTCCGCCTCGCCAACATCAGGACAGCGGTGCCTGGTGTCAGTGACCAGACCATCCGGCTCGTCTTGGAGCAGTTGAGGAGCGAAGGCAAGGTCCGAGCCGACGGAACCGGCCGCTCCGCGACCTGGACCCGCACGAATACTGCGCCCTCCGAATAAGTGCACTACCCCAGTATTCCCAGGCTCTTCATCAGAATAAATCACCTGGTCAGGTGGGGTGCAGGCGGGCGCTGCACCCCACCTGACGGATACTCCGTGTTGCCTGCTGTGGTGAATACGATTGAGACGAGTGCCGTTTTACTACCGCTGGTAGCATATGAGTATGAGCGTCGAGTCAGTCCAGGCAGAAGGCTGGAACGATCTTCTGCAGGACACGCGCCGGGTTCTCCGCGCACTTGACATGCTTGAGCCTGCGGAACTGGGTGACCTGCTCAGGTCGCTTGGATTCGAAGACGGCACCAGGCACGCTATCGGAGTTCTGGCTCTCCTTCGGGCAGCCGGAGAGCAACGTTACTCAGCTACCCAGCTACTTCCGTTGCTCAAACTTGAGCATCCGGCTCATGAGGGCCATGGGCTGGACTTTCTCGTCGGCAGCATGTCTGCAGGGATCAAGCATGCTGGTGCGGCCCGCAAAGTCAGCGTTTCGATGCCAGCGGATCTCACCGCTGCTGTGCAGCAGCGGGTAGGGCGCGGGAAGTTCAGCCAGTATGTGGCCGATGCAGTGGCCCGTCAGCTTGAACTGGACCTGCTTGCTGAATTGTCGGAACTTCTTACGGCTGAGCACGGGCCCGTTCCTGAGGAGTACATGGCCGAGGCGCGCACCGCATGGCCGGACGAGGAGTAGCCATTGGGGGGCACTCTCGTCCTAGACAGTGAAGGACTCTCCAAACTGGCGAGGGGTGACCCGCGCACACGTGGCTATCTGGACAGCGCCCGCACTCGCCGCGCCCGGGTCGCCATTAGCGCTATCACCCTGACCGAGGTGCTCAGGGGAGGCCCGCGAGATGCAGCCATACATCGTGTGCTATCGAGGATCACAGTCCTGCCGGTGACTGCAGAGATCGCTCGGTGTGCTGGTGAACTGCTCGGAGCAACCGGTCTTTCGGGTCATCGGTGTGCCATCGACGCGGTCGTCGCGGCCACAGCCCCTGAGCTGGAACGGCCGATCGTCTTGCTGACCAGTGACCCGGACGACCTGAGCAGGCTTGTCGAGGAGCCGGGGCGACCGAAGGCGCAGCGGATCGCCGTCGTACACGTGTGATCACACCGCCTTCCGCCTATTCGGTCTTCGCTGACCGAGAGAATGATGCAAGTCGGTGGAACTGGCCGTCCGGCACCGGGGAGCCAGTTATTCTAACTGTTCATCATTAATCTTCGAACACGTATGGTGTAACCGCTAGCTGGTCGTGTTCTCTTCAAACTTCTATTTGATATACAAGATCAGACTGCTAGCATGGCGGCACGACAGCTACGGTGGCCGGAGGCGGATATGCGACGTGCGGAGTCATGCGACCTGACCAGCCAGGATCTGACCCCGCGTCAGCGCAGGATCGTCCAGGTGATCGAGGACAGCATCCGGCTGAACGGCTATCCGCCTACCTTGCGGGAGATCGGTGACGCGGCCGGGCTGGCGAGCACGTCCAGCGTCAGTCACCAGCTATCGAGCCTGGTGAAGAAGGGATACCTGAGCCGTGATGCGCGACGGCCGCGCACGGCGGTGGTGTGCCCGCTCGACGATCCGGCCATCGAGCAGCGGGCCGGCCGCGCCCGGGCCGGCGACGGGGAGCGGGGAGTTGCCCTGGTGCCGCTGGTTGGCCGCATCGCGGCTGGCGGCCCGATTCTCGCCGACCAGCTGATCGAGGACGTCATCCCGCTGCCCCGGCAGCTCGTGGGCGAGGGGGAGCTGATCATGCTCAGGATCGTCGGCGACTCAATGATCGGCGCCGCTATCGCCAACGGTGACTGGGTGGTGGTCCGCCGGGAGTCGGACGTCGAGAACGGCGACATCGTGGCCGCCATGATCGAGAGCGACACGTCGGCGGACGGAGAAGCCACGGTCAAGACGTTCAAGAAGAGCGACGGGCATGTCTGGCTGATCCCGCACAACCCCGCCTACACGCCGATCCTCGGCGACGAGGCCACGATCCTCGGCAAGGTGGTCGCCGTCCTGCGCCGGATGTGAGAGGCGGGCGATGCCACACGGTCAAGGGGACGTCCGGGCCGGTCGGCAGAAATTGTTACTTTCTTACATATATTCGTATCTGCATAAGACGGTTCCTTACGCGTCTTATGTGGGCATAGTGGCCCGTCTAGCGACCGAATTGGGGACCAGTGAACAGCGGCGTTTACGGAGCGTTAAGTGAGAAGCGCGTTCAGCGGACCAGGAACAGCATTGCGGCCGACGCCCGGCCATGGATTAGTTACCGGCGCGGCGGGTTCCTGGGTAATGTCAATGTCCAGTTAAAAACCCCAGGTCAAGTCGGGAGCCGAACAAGATCGGTATTGGGCCCGAGTTTGCTGAATAACATTTCCCGCTCCGCGGTGAGCCGGTGACCAGCGGCAACCCGGCGGGTAGTACACTGAATCACCGATCCGGCCACGGAGCGTAACAAAAGTAACGAAAGGTAACGATTGGGGCGAGAATGCAGCACGTCTGTAGGGCGTGCTGCCGTGCTCGGGTTACGCTCCCCGTGACACACTCCTGCTGAGCAGCGTCTCCGCAGGTCAGCGAGACAGCTCCGGCGGTCGCCGGACACGTGGTCAGCCTTTGGCCGAACGGGTGGGACGGCGGCACAGGCCGTTCGGCCCAGTGTCCGCATGTTCGCGGCGTCGCTGATCTGTGAGTGCGTTCCAAGGAGGCCGTATCGGAACGAGGGCGTGCCCACGTTTCATCCGGAGCATGCATAACAAGTCATGAGGAGATGCCAATGGTACGTCCTTCCGGGCGCTACAGATCGCTGAGATCTCGGAAGAAGCTTGCCGGGATCGCCATCGTCGCCGTCGCCGCGCTTACCGCGGCCGGCTGTGGTGGAGGCAGCGGCAACAACAGCAGCAACAACAGCAAGTTGTCCACCAACGGGAACACGGCCACCTGGGCTGACGTCTCAGGGTTCACGCCGAACTTCATCTTCCCGTTCACCGATGCCGCGCACTTCGGCACGTGGAACATCGACGACATGCAGTACCTGCTGTACCGGCCGATGTACTGGTACGGGGACAACGAGAGCCCGACGGTCGACTACAACGAGAGCCTGGCCGGCGCGCCGACGTGGGACTCGACCGGCAAGGTCGCTACCGTGACGCTCAAGCCGTACAAGTGGTCCAACGGTGAGACCGTCAACTCCGACTCGCTCATGTTCTGGATGAACATGATGAAGGCGGAGAAGGCCAACTGGGGCGGTTACGTGCCGCCGTACTTCCCGGACAACGTCGTTTCGTACAAGGCGGTCGGGACCAACCAGTTCCAGCTCACCTTCGACAAGGCCTATAACCAGCAGTGGGTGCTGTACAACGAGCTGAGCCAGCTCTACCCGATCCCGGCGGCCTGGGACGTCACCAGCCTGACCGGTGCGTCCGGCAGCGGTGGCTGCGACAAGTCGGTTGCCAAGTGTGCCAAGGTCTACAACTTCCTGATCGCCCAGAACCGGAACCTGTCCGGCTACGCGACCAGCAAGATCTGGGGCGTCGTGGACGGCCCGTGGAAGCTGTCCAGCTTCAACCCGGATGGTGCCGCCACCTTCGTGCCGAACAAGTCCTACTCCGGTCCGGGCAAGCCCAAGCTGACCGCCTTCAAGGAGGAGCAGTTCGCCTCCGACACCGCCGAGTACAACCTGCTGAAGTCCGGTCCGGGTGCCTCCAACGGCGTCCAGGTCGGCTACGCCCCTTACTCGGACATCACCTCGCCGACCACCAACCCGATGAAGGCCGGTGCCAACCCGCTGGCCGCGAACTACAAGATGATTCCGTGGATCGGTTACGGCATCAACTACTTCCCGGCGAACTTCAACAACCCCACGGTTGGCCCGATCATCAAGCAGCTCTACTTCCGCCAGGCGCTGGCCTACACGGTCGACGACTCGGCGATCATCAAGAGCGTCTACAAGGGCTACGGGTACGTCAACACCCAGGGCGTCCCGACGCTGCCGTCCAGCAGCACCCTCGCGCCCGGACTGCAGAACGACCAGTTCCCGTTCAACACCGGCAAGGCTCGTGCTCTGCTCGCCGCCAACGGCTGGAGCGCATCCGGCGACCCGGCGACCTGCGTCAAGCCGGGAACGGCGGCGGGCGACTGTGGCGCTGGCATCACCAAGGGCGAGAAGCTGCAGTTCCAGGTTCAGTACGCCAGCGGTTCGCAGGACCTGACGACGATCATGACCGCGTTCCAGTCGGACGCGGGCAAGGCCGGCATCGACCTGGTCATCTCGGCCCAGGCCGGTCAGACGATCACCGCCAACGACACCTCGTGCTCCCCGAGCAAGGCGACCCCCTGCAAGTGGCAGATGGGTAACTGGGGTGGCGGCTGGATCTACGCACCGGACTACTACCCGAGCGGTGAGGACCTGTTCGCCAAGGGTTCGCTGGCCAACTACGGCAGCTACAACGACCCGAAGAACAACCAGCTCATCGCCAACACGCTGGTGGCCAAGAACCCGCAGCAGGCGATGTACACCTGGGAGAAGTACCTGGCCAAGCAGGTCCCGGTCATCTTCATGCCGCAGTTTGCCAACCCACTGCTCGAGGTCGCGAACAACCTGCAGGGCGTAGTCCCCAACACGTTCGAGAACATCGAGCCAGAGAACTGGCACTACGTGAAGTAACCACTTCACGTCACTTCACATGGTGATCGCGCTCGTCCCGGGCCATGAGGGCCCGGGACGGGCGCGATGCCCCGAGAGTGGCGAGCGACAGACAGGGAGCCTGCCGTGACCGCATACCTGATCCGCCGGATTCTGCAATCGCTGATTGTGGTCTGGCTGGTCACCATCTTCACCTTCATCTTGCTCAAGCTCCTGCCCGGCGGCCCGGTCCGGGCCATCCTCGGCGCGCGGGCCGGGGACGTGTCCCTGGTCAAGCACCTCACCATCCAGCTCGGCTTCAACAAGCCGGTCTGGTATCAGTACTGGCACTGGCTGGATGGCCTGCTGCACGGCAACTTCGGGTTCTCCTACTCGCTGAACCAGTCCGTAGGCTCGCTGATCGCCAACCGGCTGCCCAAGACCATGCTGCTGCTCGGCGTCTCAACGCTGATCTCGGTGCTCATCGCCATCCCCGTCGGCGTGCTGCAGGCGGTCCGCCGTAACAAGGCCGCCGACTACGTCGGCACCGCGTTCTCCTTCATCTTCTATGCGATGCCCGCCTACCTGCTCGGCATCATCTTGATCAACCTGTTCGCCGAGCCGCCCCGCACCTGGTTCCCCAGCCAGGGAGCCCAGGGCGCCAACATCGGGTCGTTCTTCACCCAGTTCAACGCGATGGTCCTGCCGCTCGCCTCGCTCAGCCTGATCACCCTGGCTGGGTTCAGCAGGTACATGCGCTCTTCGACGCTCGACCAGATCACCCAGGACTATGTGCGCACCGCCAGGGCCAAGGGCGCGAGCGACCGGCGCATCCTGTACCGGCACGTGCTGCGCAACGCGCTGATCCCGATCGTGACGCTACTCGGCCTGAACCTCCCGATCATCTTCAGCGGTGCGTTGATCACCGAGAACGTGTTCAACTACCAGGGGATGGGACTGTTGTTCGTCACCAGCGCGAACACCCAGGACTACCCGACCCTGCTGGGGATCACCGTGATCGTCGCCTTCGCTACCGTGGCTGGATCGCTGCTGGCCGATATCCTGTATGCGGTGCTTGACCCGCGAGTTAGGTACGTGAGCGCATGAGCATAAACGTTCCGCCTCCGCTGCCGCAGGATCCCACCAGGACGCTGGTGAACCCGTCGGCCGAGGCCGTAGAGGTGCTCCACTCCGGCCCGCCGGCGATCGCGCCAGGCATGGACACGGCCCCCCCGCCCCGCAGCATGTTCCGGCGCGGCCTCGAGGTCTTCACCGAGAACAGGCTGGCCCTGATCGGGTTGGGTCTGCTGGTAGTGATCTTCCTGTTCGCCTTCGTCGCCCCGATCTTTTACCACACCAACCAGGTCAACACGAACCTGCTTGGTGCTTACGCACACCCTGGGTCGCCTGGCCATCCGCTCGGTACCGACAATGCCGGCTACGACGAACTCGGCCGGCTGATGCAGGGCACCCAGATCTCGCTGGAACTGGGCTTGGCGTCCGCGGTCGTGGCGACGGTCATCGGCACCCTGTGGGGGGCCGTGGCCGGCTACGTGGGCGGCTGGATCGACGCGATCATGATGCGCGTCGTGGACGCCGCGCTGGCCATCCCGCTGCTGTTCCTGCTCATCGTGCTCGCCACGATCATCCACCCCACCAAGATCACGATGATCCTCATCATCTCGATGGCGTCCTGGCTGGGCATCTCCAGGCTGGTCCGGGGTGAGGCGCTGAGCCTGCGGGTACGCGAGTACGTGCAGGCGGTGCGGGTGATGGGCGGCGGTGGGACGCGCATCGTGCTGCGGCACATCGCACCCAACGCGGTCGGCACCATCATCGTCAACGCGACCTTCCAGGTCGCGGACGCCATCCTGTTCATCGCGGCGATCAGCTTCCTGGGCCTGGGCCTCACGCCGCCGGCGGTCGACCTCGGTGGCATGCTGTCCACCGGTGTCCAGTTCGCCGACGACGGCTACTGGTGGCTCATCTACCCGGCTGGCGCCATGATCGTTCTCATCGTCATCGCCGTCAACTTCGTCGGTGACGCACTCCGTGACGCATTCGAAGTCCGGCTGCAGCGAAGGTAAGTGCCGTAGCCATGGCGGACAGCGGTGCCGGCAGGCACCGGTCTGGAACTGAGGAAGGTACCTGACGTGCCGCTGCTCGAAATCACCGACCTGAAGACGGACATCAGGCTGAAGCGGTCCACCGTGCACGCCATCGACGGCGTGAGCCTGTCGGTGGACCGTGGTCAGTGCCTCGGCATCGTCGGCGAGTCCGGGTCGGGCAAGACGATGACGGCCATGTCGGTGATGCGGCTGCTGCCCAACGGCGGCCACATCGTCGGCGGCCAGATCGCGCTGGAGGACCGGGATCTGGTCCAGCTCGACGACGATCACATGCGCAGGATCCGTGGCAACGAGATCGGGATGATCTTCCAGGATCCGATGACCTCGCTGAACCCGACCATGACGGTCGGCGACCAGATCTCGGAGACGGTCTTGCTGCATCGCGGCGCGAGCAAGCAGGAGGCACATACGCGGGCCGTCGAGGTGCTCGACCTGGTCGGCATGCCGAGCCCGGAACGCCGCGCTCTCGACTATCCGCACCAGTTGTCCGGCGGCATGCGCCAGCGTGCGATGATCGCGATGGCGCTGGCCTGTGAGCCCAAGCTGCTGATCGCCGACGAGCCGACGACCGCGCTCGACGTCACGATCCAGAAGCAGATCCTGGAGCTCATCGACAGCCTGCGGCGCTCCCTTGGCATGGCGGTCATCCTGGTCACGCACGACCTCGGGGTGATCGCCGGGCGTGCGGACAAGATCGGCGTGATGTACGCGGGCAAGATCGTGGAGATCACCGACACCGCGACCCTGTTCGCCAACCCCCGCCACCCCTACACCGAGGCGCTGTTCGACTCGCTGCCTGAGCGAGGTGCAGACAAGGGACAGCGCCTGTACAGCATCCCGGGCATGCCGCCGGACCTGACCGCCACGCTGACCGGCTGCCGGTTCGCCCCGCGCTGCCGGCACGCGCAGGACTCCTGCCGCGAGAACGAGCCGGTGCTGTCGGGCGAGACGGATCTGCACAAGTACCGCTGCTTCTTCCCGGTGGGAGCCGAGGAGAAGCGGGCGGGCAACAAGGTGATCACCGTCGAGGAGGTCAGCGAGAGCGACGGCGTCGCGATCGAGGCCGCCAAGATCGGTGAGCCGATCCTGAACCTGAAGAACGTGGTCAAGGACTTCCCGATCACCGCGGGTGCCGTCCTGCAGCGCAAGATAGGCACGGTCAGCGCGGTCGCCAACGTGTCTCTGTCCATCCGGGCCGGCGAGACCTTCGGCCTGGTTGGCGAGTCGGGCTGCGGCAAGACCACGATCGGCAGGCTCATCGTCGGGCTGGAGAAGGTCACCGGCGGGACGATCGAGTTCGCCGGCGAGGACCTGACCAAGCTGAGCGAGCGGCAGATGCGCCAGCGCCGCCGGAAGATCCAGCTCATGTTCCAGGACTCCTACGCGTCCATGGACCCCAGGATGCGGGTGGGCTCCATCCTGCGCGAGCCGATGGTGATCCAGGGCATCGGCACCCGCGCCGAGCAGCAGAAGCGCATCGAGCAACTGCTGGACGAGGTGGGCCTGCCGCGCCAGGCGGTCCAGCGCTACGCGCACGAGTTCTCCGGCGGCCAGCGCCAGCGCCTCGGCCTGGCCCGGGCGCTCGCGCTGCGGCCCGACCTGGTCGTCGCGGACGAGCCGGTGTCCGCGCTCGACGTGTCGATCCAGTCGCAGGTGCTCAACTTGATGCTGGACCTCCAGCGGGCGCGGGAGCTGACCTACATCTTCATCTCGCACGACCTGTCCGTCGTCCGTTACCTGGCGGACCGGATCGGCGTTATGTACCTCGGCAAGATGGTCGAGGTTGGCCCGGCGGACGACGTGTACGCCAACCCCATCCACCCCTACACCAAGGGCTTGATCGACACCGTCCCGGTGGCCGACCCCGAACTGGAAAAGGCCAAGGTCCACGAGGGCGTGACCGGCGAGCTGCCATCGGCCATCAACCCGCCGTCCGGCTGCCGGTTCCGCACCCGCTGCCCGCTCGCCCAGGATCTCTGCGCGGAGCAGGAGCCGCTGCTCAGGACCTTCACCCTGGACGGGCACCAGGCCGCCTGTCACTTCCCGCTCCGCCAGCCCGAGGGCGGTGCCCCGTCGCTGGACGAGCCCCTGATGGCGCCGTCGTCTTAACCCACGGCCGGGCTCTGAGCGGCCGCAGGCAGGTTCACAGGGCCGCCGTCAGCCGTACCGTTCGGTCCCGGTTACAGTATGTATGCGCCGTGGTTTCCACCGGATTCCGGCCCGCGCGCTTCCTGCCTGTGCGCTGTTGTAAGCGCAGGGGGATGCGCTATACAAGGATCCAGCGTGAGGGAGCGAGATGCGGCCAACCGACAAGTCCTTGCGAGAGGGACGAGCCGACAAGTCCTTGCGAGAGGGACGAGCTGTACCTGAGTGGCTCGTCCGTGCCCGCGGGGCGTTGAGCCGTGCGCCGCTGCCGCTCAAGATCATAGCCGCAATCGTCCTCATCTTCGTCTTCCCCGCGGCACTGCCCATCGCCCTGGCGGCCGCGCTGGTGTACGCCCCGATCGCCGTCATCACCGAACGGCGGACGGCGCTCGCCACGGCGTGTGTGGTGTTCTGGGGCGGCGGCGTGATCTCCCCGCTCGCCGCCTGGGGGATGAGCGGGGTTGGCGAGTTCGTGCTGTTCCTGCTGGCCTGCGGCGTGGGCTATGCCGCACACAGCGGGGTGCTCGGCCGCTGCTTCGTGCCCTGCCGCACCGCCGCGTGGGCGCTGCTGTGGTCCATGCCGCTGGGCGGGCTCGCCCTCAGGCTCTGGCCCAACCAGCCCTACATCGGCGTTGCCATCGCCCTGCTGCTGGCCGGCCTGGTGCTGGGCTGGCGGCTGGCCAAGGCGTGGCAGCAGGACCGCGGAACCGGGCAGGGGCAGGTCCGGGCCACCGCGCTAGCCGCGCCGTACGCCGACACCGCCCGCACGGGCCGGCCTGCGGCGGACGGCGACCCCCGCCGCGCCGCAACGGCCGCCCCCGGCCGCGGCGCGCGGACGGCGGAGCGGGCCTCGCCCGAGATCTCGGTGGGCGACGCCATGGCCGAGCTCGACAGCATGATCGGGCTGGCGCCGGTCAAGGAGCAGGTCAGGTCGATTGCCGCGTCCATCGAGGCGGCCCGCAGGCGCGCCCTGGCCGGGTATCAGACCGAGAAGCCGATGCGCCACTTCGTCTTCGTCGGCCCGCCCGGTACCGGTAAGACGGCCGTCGCCCGGATCATCGCCAAGATCTTCTATGCCTTCGGGCTGCTCGAGACCCCCGAGGTGGTCGAGGCACACCGTGCCGACCTGATCGGTGAGTACCTGGGCGCGACCGCGATCAAGACCAACGAGCTGGTGGATTCCGCGCTCGGCGGGGTGCTGTTCATCGATGAGGCCTACAGCCTGGTGAACGAGGGCGATGGCCAGAGCGACAGGTTCGGCCAGGAGGCGGTCCAGGCGCTGCTGAAGCGCGCCGAGGACGACCGCGAGGACCTGGTCATCATCCTGGCCGGGTACGACAAGCAGATGGAGGACTTCCTCGCCACCAACCCCGGCCTCGCCTCCAGGTTCGCGACCAGGGTGAAGTTCCCCGGATATTCGCCCGCCGAGCTGTTCTCCCTGGCCGAGTCGAGCATGGCCCACCGCGGCGACCGGCTCGACCCGGACGCGCGGCCGGCCCTGTGGCGCGTGTTCGAGGAGGTTGGCCGCCGCCGCATCGGTGACGAGATGGGCAACGGCAGGTTCGTCCGCAGCCTCATCGAGAAGGCCGGCCAGGCGCGGGACGTGCGGGTGATGAGTGGCGCGGTCGAGCCGAACGCCGACGATCTCGTCACGATCGGGCCGGGCGACCTGCAGCGGGCTTACGCGGAGCTGACCGCGCGGCTGCGGGGCTACGGCGACACGCCGACCGTGGAGAGTGCGCTCGCCGAACTGGACGAGCTGGTGGGCCTTGAGCCGGTCAAACGGCAGGTGCGCGAGATAGCCGCGCAACTGCGGGTGGCCCGGCTGCGCGACCAGCAGGGGCTGACCAGCCAGCCGCCCGCCCGGCACTTCGTCTTCACCGGCCCACCGGGCACCGGCAAGACCACGGTCGCCCGGATCCTGGGACGGATCTTCGCCGCCCTCGGCTTGCTCGCCCGGCCCGCCGTCGTCGAGGCACACCGCGCCGATCTGGTCGGCGAGCACCTGGGTGCGACCGCGATCAAGACGAACAAGCTGATCGACTCCGCGCTCGGCGGGGTGCTGTTCATCGACGAGGCCTACTCCCTCTACAACGAGGGCTACTCCGGCGGGGACGCGTTCGGCTCGGAAGCCACGTCTACGCTGCTCAAGCGCGCCGAGGACGACCGTGACCGGCTGGTCATCGTGCTGGCCGGGTACACCAGCGACATGGACCGGTTCCTGCGCACCAACCCCGGCCTGGCCTCCCGCTTCAACGTCCGGGTGGGGTTCCCCAGCTACTCACCGCACGACCTGGCGCGGATCGCCGGGGTGATCGCGCAGCAGGCCGGGGACACGTTCCACGCCGACGCGCTGCCGGTGCTCGACGAGATCTTCGGCCAGGCCTGCGGCGAGAGCCTCATCGACGAGCTGGGCAACGGCCGGTTCGCCCGCTCCCTGTTCGAGCGGGCCTGCGCCGGCCGGGACCTGCGCGTCGCGCACCTGGGCGAGGCCGCCACAGCATCCGACCTCACCACGGTCACCGCCGCCGACCTCCGCTCCGCCTACGAAGAACTGGCCGGCCGAGCCAGGCGCTAACGCTCACCTCTCTCCGGAGCGCACCATCCCCGCCGGGCGAAGCCCGGCATCGGAGGGCTCAGGGGGGTCGTCCCCCCGTAAATCGCAAACACCCACAGCGGACCGATCAGCGGACAACGAAGGGCCACCGGGAGCGTGGGGGTCCGGGGGGTCGTCCCGCCGTAAGTGGCAAAACCAACCCCAGCCCCGATCGTGGGGGTCCGGGGGGCTGTGCCACCGCAAATGGCAAAACCTCAGCCCAGCAGGAAGCGGCCAGGCAGACGGCGGGAAAGAGGCGGACGGACGGTCACCGGGAGCGTGGGGGTCCGGGGGGTCGTCCCCCCGGATAAATACTGCGGGCTGGGGCGAAGCTGGCCGAAGGCCAGCGAGCAGCGTCAGCCGCCCCGGTCAGCCCTTAAGAGCGCCTCACTGGTTCGGCCAGGGGAAGCGGGGCTCGATCGGTGGGAGTTCCGCCAGCGCGGCGGCGATGTCGGCTTGCCGGGGGCCTGCCGCCTGGATGACATCCATCAGCGAATGCAGCACCGTGTGCCGGTCCTCGCCGAGGTCGAGCAGGCGCTGAGCGGCCTCCCACAGCTCGCGCGGGTCGCCGCGCCACAGCCGGTCCGCGAGCGCCAAGTGGGCGTCGATGTGCTGCTGGCCGGCATGCCTGGCCGGGCCCTCGTCGTGGTCTGCGGCGAGCAGGATCCGGCGGTCGGCCGGCTGCGAGGGGTCGAGAGTCCCCAGGTCCACCCCCGCGTACCAGCCGCTCAGCAGCGGGAACGCAAACGCCCGGCGCGGCAGCGCCTCCAGGTCGGAGTCCGGCAGCAGCCTGGCCAGCAGCGCGATGTCCAGGCCGAAGGTGGTCGGGTCCCGGTAGGCGGCCGCGAACTTCTCGGTCGAGTCGAAGATTGCGTCCAGCGTCTCGGAAATCGCCCGCTTTCCGAAGCCACGCCGCCTGCCCGCCCACCGGGTCCAGGCGGCCAGCACGTGCGGGATCGCCTCCTGCTCGGCGGCCGACAGCATGACCTTGCGCGGCAGCCAGTCGAGCAGGAACGTGTCGGCCTTGACCGGGCTCATCCGCAGCGGTCTGCCGAAATCCCGGTTGCAGCCGTAATCCACGATGTGGTCGGCGCACCGGCTGGCCGACTTGCGGTCGGACAGGTCTTCCGCCTCGTCCGAGGCGAGGAACTCGGCGACCAGCATGGCCCGGCGATCCGCGCTCCACGGCCGCCGGCCAGCCCGGTCGGCGGGCCCGGCGGCCCCGGCCCGGGCCTTGACCGGGTCACCCCCACGCGGCGGCAGCGCGCGGATCCGGGCCCGGATGAAGGCGTGGTAGGCGGGGAAGGACTCACTGACCGGCGGGTCGGCGCTCTCGTCGGTGACCCTCATCGCCTTGGCAAGCATCTTCCTGGCCAATGGCGGGTCCAGGGAACTGAACGAGCCCATCGTGCCGTCAGCGGCGCTCTGGGCGCTGCCTGAGGCGCTCTGCGGGTGCGCCTGGCGGCAGTGATCGAGCAGCTTGCCCACCTGGACGGTTACCCAGCCGTCCCGGAGCATGCCGTTGGTGTTGTAGTCCACGACGGCGACGAGCGCGTGTGGTTCCTCGCCGGCGTAGCTGAAGACGCAGACAACCTCGTCCCGGTCGCCGTAGGCATCCGAGTTCAGGTAGGCCTCGCCGGCGGTCACGGCGCCGAGGTGCTCCGCCCAGCGCGGCCTGGCCACACCCTGCTCGATCAGCTCGAGGGCGGCCCGCTCGGCCTTGGCCGCCTGGGCCGGGGTGCCGAGGCAGGCGATACCCGACAGCAGGGCGAGCCCGGCCGGGGTGGCTTGCCGGGCCGCGTACTCAGCCAGGCCCTCGCCGACAAGTTCCTCGATCCCGGCTTGCCCCCGTCCGCCGATCTGCCGGGAGCCGGGCCCCCACCAGGTACCCAGCATCTCGCTGACCAGCAGTTCAGCATCGAGCGGACTGCGCACGGCAAGGAGTTCCCTGGCGGCGCGCAGCATCTCGGCGAAAAGGGCCTCCGGTGGCGACCCGGACGGACCTGGCCACGCCGCTCCGCGACCCGGCCAGCCTGGCGGCTGGCTGTGTCGTCGGCTCTGCGGGCTCACGGGCACAGCCTTTCAGACGGGTACGCACCGATGCTACGCGCAACCTGGATGTCACCGGAGGATTCTCGCCGGCTCGGCGCAACCTAGCCGCAACCGAGCGGATCATCTGGCTGGCCGAATGATTCCCGGCACATGCCCCGGCATGCGCTTCTGGCCGCTAGCCTGCTTGTGACGGCTATGAGCGGGAAGGGAGCCGCCCCGATGTCAGGCGCCCGGATGCGATGCGGCAGCACCGGATGAGCACAGACACATCCGTGCCTGGACCGCAGGCGGCCGGCCTGGCGGTGTCGGACTCCGCCCTGCTCGACACGCTGCTGCGCGAGGCCCCCATCGGTTTCGCGTTCTTCGATACCGACCTGCGCTTCCGCCGGGTCAACCGCACCCTCGCCAGGCTGCACGGGATGAGCAGCGAGGATCTGCTCGGGCACCGGCCCGCCGACGTCTGGCAGGCCGAGCTGGCCGGCCGGGCCGAAGCCGCGCTGCACCGCGTGCTGACCAGTGATCAGCCCGTCCTTGAGCCAGACCACCCCGTCGTGGAGTCCGCCAGGCCGCAGCGGGTGCCCACGGCCCGCCAGGCCGAGCCGGTGATCCGCCGGGAGCGGCACTGGGCATTCTCCTGGTTCCCCTGCCACGACAGCGAGACCAATATCACCGGTGTCGTGCTGATCGCCGCCGATATCACCGACCGGCAGCACTCGGCCGAGGCCGTCAGGCGCAGCGAGGCCAGGTACCGCTCGCTGGTCGAGGCGGGCGCGCAGGTGGTCTGGGTGACGGCGCCGAACGGCGAGATCGCCGAGGACTCGCCGGAGTGGCGCTGGATCACCGGCCAGACGGTGGATGAGTACCTGGGCAACGGCTGGCTGGACGCCATCCACCCGGAGGACCGGGATCGGGTGGAGCGCGCCTGGCGGGAGTGCGTCCGGACTGGGAAGAAGTTCGACGACCGCTACCGGGTGCGGACCAAGGCAGGGGCGTACCGGCACTACGACGTGCGCGCTGTGCCCATCGAGCGGGCCGGGAAGATCATCGAGTGGGTCGGCGCGAGCACCGACGTCACCGGCCAGCGCGAGGCCGAGGAGATGCGCGGCAGGCTCACCGAGCAGCTGTCGGCCGCCGCCCTGCGAACGGCCAGGCTGCAGCAGGCGACGTCGATGCTGGCCGAGGCGCTCACCGTGGAGCAGGTCGTCGAGGTGATCACCGAGGTCGGCCGGTCCGCTGTCGGCGCCGAGCGGTCGGCCGTGGCCTTGCTCGACCCGGAGGGGGTGCGGCTGCGGGTCGTCAACCCCGGCGGCCCGCCCAGCGACCTCCCGCTGGACGTGCCCAGCGTGATCACCGCGGCCATCAACGCCAGGCGGCCGGTGCTGGCTGAGGATCCGGAGGGGCTGCGCAGGCAGTTCGAGCCGGATGCGAACGTCGACCTCTACCTCATGCACAGCGACGAGCAGGCCTGGGTCGGGCTGCCGCTGCTGGCAGCGGGCGCGCCGCTGGGCGCCATCAGGTTCTCGTTCACCCGCCCGCGGCGGATCACCGAAGAAGAGCGGGTGTTCCTTGAGGCGCTGGCCGGCCAGTGCGCACTGGCCGTGGAACGGGCCACGCTGTTCGAGCGTGAGCACACCACCGCCGAGACGCTGCAGCGCAGCCTGCTTCCCGACCAGCTCCCGGTGGTCCCGGGGATCCAGCTCGAGGCGCGGTACCTGCCGGTCACCCGGAACATGGAGATCGGCGGTGACTGGTACGACGCCTTCAAGCTGCCGGACGGCCGGCTGGCCATCGCTGCCGGTGACGTCATGGGCAAGGGCCTCACCGCGGCAGCCGGCATGGGCCGGGTGCGGAACGCGCTGCGCGCCCTGGCGCTGACCGACCCGCGCCCGGCGGCGGTGCTGGCCGGGCTGGACCGCCTGTTCAGTGCCACCGAGCTTGACGAGCAGGTGACCACGGTCGCCTACCTGGTCGTCGACCCGGTGACCGGCGAGGGACTGGCCGGAAACGCCGGGCACCTGCCGCCGCTGCGGTTGCGGCCTGGCGGCCCTCCCATGCTGGAAACGATCGAGGCGGGCACCCCGCTTGGCTGGGCCAGTCCGCGGCAGCAACATTCTTTCCGGCTCCCACCCGGCAACACTGTGGTGTTCTACAGCGATGGACTAGTTGAGAACCGCATGCGCGGGCTGGATGCCGGCCTGGACGAACTGCTCGCAGTAGCGGGCCAGGCCCCACCGGAGGTGATCGGGTGCCCCGACCGCCTTCTCGAGTACCTGGTGGACCGGATGCTGGCCGGATACGAACAGGATGACGATGTCACCGTGCTCGTGCTGCACGTGCCCGAGCAGGGCAAGGAAGGGGAGGGATGACATCGGCTGGTTGTCAATGTCACCCCCCAAGTCCACCTAAGGTTGTGCACAGGAGGGCGGCGAGGCCCACGAGCGGCTCAGGTCCGTCCTCCGGCACGACCCGAACACCCTGGGCCTGGCAGTAGGGTCCATATCTCGCTATACGTACGCAGGAGAGTGTCTGTGTCGCCTGCTAGTCCGGTCAGCCGGGAATGGTTGTGGTCCCGGTCGGCCACCGTCCGGCGAAGGAAGAGGTGGCAGCGGTGAGTCCTGCCAGTTCCGCGGCGAGGAAGCAGCGGGCGGCCCAGGCGTCCTCTCAGGGGCGTGGCGGCCAGTCCGGCTCGCCGGAGAACGGCTCCACGAACGGCGCCGGGCGGCGCCCTTCCGGCCCGGACACCCGGACGGCAGGCAAGAAGCCCGCAAACGGGAAGCAGAGCGCCGGAAAGCAGACGAAGCAGGCGACGGCCGCCGAGCCTGCGGAGCCCGGCGAAGCTCAAGAGATGGAGACGTGGGTGCAGGACACCGCGGAAGCCGAGCTGGCGATAGATGCCCTCGACCACCCGGCTGATCTCGAAGCTGTCGTCGATATCGCGGGCGTCGGCGCCGATGTCGATGTGGACATCGAAGAGGCGCTCGACGAGACCGAACTTGCCGGCGACGACGTCGGAGTCGTCGCCGGGGACGCGCCCGATGACGACGTGGACTCGCAGGACGATCTCGCCGGGGATGCCGGGCAGGGATCTGGTGGACCGGCCAAGAGCCCGGACAAGGCGGCCGACGCGGCCGCCGAGGACAGCGAGGACGACGCCTTCGTCTACGGCGACGACGACGATGACCTGCCGGCCGCTCAGGTCGCTGCGGCCGGGGCAACGGCGGACCCGGTCAAGGACTACCTCAAGCAGATCGGGAAGGTGCCCCTGCTCAACGCCGAGCAGGAGGTCGAGCTGGCCAAGCGGATCGAGGCCGGCCTGTTCGCCGAGGAGAAGCTCGGCGACAACCGCGCGCTGCCCGGCTCGGATGAGTTCATGGATCTCGAGTGGATCGCGTCAGACGGCCGCCGGGCCAAGAACCACCTGCTCGAGGCCAACCTGCGTCTGGTCGTGTCGCTGGCCAAGCGGTACACAGGCCGCGGGATGCTGTTCCTGGACCTGATCCAGGAGGGCAACCTGGGCCTGATCCGTGCGGTCGAGAAGTTCGACTACACCAAGGGCTACAAGTTCTCCACGTACGCCACCTGGTGGATCCGGCAGGCCATCACGCGGGCCATGGCCGACCAGGCCCGGACCATCCGGATTCCGGTGCACATGGTGGAGGTCATCAACAAGCTCGCCCGGGTGCAGCGTCAGATGCTGCAGGACCTGGGCCGGGAGCCGACGCCCGAGGAGCTGGCGGCCGAGCTGGACATGACCCCGGAGAAGGTCATCGAGGTGCAGAAGTACGGCCGGGAGCCGATCTCGCTGCACACTCCGCTCGGTGAGGACGGCGACAGCGAGTTCGGTGACCTGATCGAGGACTCCGAGGCCATCCAGCCGGGTGAGGCGGTCAGCTTCACGCTGCTGCAGGAGCAGTTGCACTCGGTGCTCGACACCCTGTCCGAGCGTGAGGCCGGCGTGGTGTCCATGCGGTTTGGGCTGACCGACGGCCAGCCCAAGACGCTGGACGAGATCGGCAAGGTCTACGGGGTCACCAGGGAGCGGATCCGGCAGATCGAGTCCAAGACGATGTCGAAGCTGCGCCACCCGTCACGTTCCCAGGTTCTCCGCGACTACCTGGACTAAATCAACCAGGAACATGAAAGAGTCACGCGCCCATACCAACGCGTGACTCTGCTGGGGACGGGGATCCCGGGTGGACCGGGCTACCGGGCCTGGCTTGCGCCGGGTCTAGTTCGCCGAACCGGGGTCCTGGCCATCCTTGGTGCCCGCGAGCAGGCTGGTCTCGTCCTGGATCTCAACAGCGACCTTGGCCAGCGCCTCGGAGTGCTGACGAGCGTGGTGCGCACAGAAAAGCAGCTCTGCCGAACCTGCCAGCAGTACACGAACATATGCCCGGGCACCGCAGCGGTCGCACACATCCGCGGCGGTCAGCGGCTTGCTGGGGGCTAGTGCTCCTGTCAATGTCGCTCCTCGCCTCGTGCCTCCGGCTTCGGCAGCCGGCTGGCTCTCGTCACTACTTACAACGTTCCATACGGGCATCTGGCTTCCCTATGACGCTGGGTACGCCATAAGCGAAACTGCCCATCGGTTTCGCTGTCCCGGCGCGGCGCGGCGGCCGGTTCATTCCCCGTCTGTTTGCCCATCCAGGCCCGGCTCACTCCCTCAGGGCATATCATCCCTTCTCCTGACCTGGACGGCGACTACTGTATCGCGAATATTATCCCAGGTCGCGAGTGGTGGAACGGGTTTGTCGTGCGGCGTGGCTGCACACGGCACACCGCGCGGCGGGCTAGTCTGCGGTGTGTTCCCCTGGCTGGCCTGCCGCCCGCCTGTTGCCGGAGGAGGGCGTTCGTGACTGCTCCCAGTACCGCCGCTCGCACTGCCGTGTTCCCGTCCCGCGAGCCGCATCCCGGCGACGGCTACACCGCCCGGCACCTGTCCGTGCTCGAGGGCCTGGAGGCCGTGCGCAAGCGGCCCGGCATGTACATCGGATCCACCGACAGCCGTGGCCTGCTGCACTGCCTCTGGGAGATCATCGACAACTCCGTGGACGAGGCGCTGGCCGGGTTCGGGTCGTGCGTCGAGGTCATTCTGCACGCCGACGGCTCGGCCGAGGTCCGCGACGAGGGCCGCGGCATCCCCGTCGACATCGAGCCCAAGACCGGGCTGAACGGCGTCGAGGTCGTGATGACCCGGCTGCACGCCGGCGGCAAGTTCGGCGGCGGCTCCTACACCGCCTCGGGCGGCCTGCACGGCGTCGGCGCCTCGGTGGTCAACGCGCTGTCAGTCCGGCTGGATATCGAGGTGGACAAGGACGGCTCCACCTGGGCAGCGAGCTTCCGCCGCGGCGTGACCGGCGAGTTCGACGGCCCCGGCCCGGCGGCCAAGTTCCGCAAGGCCTCCGGGCTGCGCAAGGAGCGCCGGGTGGCCAAGCGGGTCACCGGCACCCGGACCCGGTTCTGGCCGGACCCCCAGGTCTTCATTCGTGACTCGGCCTTCACCTTCGACGCGCTGATCGAGCGCGCCCGGCAGACGGCCTACCTCGTCCCCGGCCTGATGATCCGGATCCGGGACGAGAGCCAGCCAGGCGATCCGCAGGAGGCGGAGTTCTCCTTCGACGGCGGGATCGGCGAGTTCTGCACCCACCTGGGCTCGGGCGAGCCGGTGACCGAGGTCCTCAGGCTGAAGGGCTCCGGCCAGTTCACCGAGACCATCCCGGTGCTCGACGAGCAGGGCCACATGACACCGGCGGACGTCGAGCGCGAGCTGTCGGTGGATGTAGCGCTGCAGTGGGGGAGCGGTTACGAGACGGTCTCCCGCTCGTTCGTCAACGTGATCGCCACCCCCAAGGGCGGTACCCACGTGGCAGGCTTCGAGCGTGCCCTGGTCCGGACCCTGAACGATCAGCTCAGGGCCTCCCGGCTGCTGAAAAACGGCGACGAGCCGGTGATCAAGGAGGACGTGCTCGAAGGCCTCACCGCGGTGGTAGCCGTACGCGTGCCCGAGCCGCAGTTCGAAGGCCAGACCAAGGAGGTGCTCGGCACCCCGGCCGCCTCCAGAATCGTGGCCCAGGTCGTCTCCTCGGAGCTGAAGGCGTACTTCGAGTCCCCGCCGCGCGGCGCCAAGGCCCAGGCCCGCGCCGTACTGGACAAGGTCGTGGCCGCGGCCAAGACCCGCATCTCCGCCCGTGAGCACCGGGAGAACCAGCGCCGCAAGACGGCGCTCGCCAGCTCCGCGCTGCCAGCCAAGCTGGCCGACTGCCGGACGTCCGACGACCGCAGCGAGCTGTTCATCGTCGAGGGTGACTCCGCGCTCGGCACGGCCAAACTAGCCAGGGACTCGGAGTTCCAGGCACTGCTGCCGATCCGCGGCAAAATCCTGAACGTCCAGAAGTCCTCCCTGGCCGACATGCTCAAGAACGCCGAGTGCGCCGCGATCATCCAGGTCATCGGGGCTGGCTCGGGCGCCAACTTCGACCTGGACGCGGCCAGGTACCAGCGGGTGATTTTTATGGCGGACGCGGACGTCGACGGCGCGCACATTCGCACCCTGCTGCTCACCCTGTTCCACCGGTATCTGCGCCCGATGCTGGAAGCGGGCAGGGTGTTCGCCGCGGTCCCCCCGCTGCACCGCATCGAGCTGACCAACCCGCGCAAGGGCCAGCCAAAATACCGCTACACCTACTCCGACCCCGAGCTGAACCGCACCCTGCTGGAACTGGAGCGCAAGAGCCAGCGCTACAAAGAGCCGGTGCAGCGCTACAAGGGCCTGGGCGAGATGGACGCCAGCCAGCTGGCCGAGACCACGATGGACCCCCGCCACCGCATCCTGCGCCGCATCCGGATCGAAGACGCGGCCAGCGCCGCCGGCATCTTCGACCTGCTGATGGGCACCGAGGTAGCCCCCCGCCGCGACTTCATCGTCGGCAGTGCCGCGGAACTCGACCTCTCCCGCATCGACACATAATTTCCGGAAAGAAACTCCCGAACGGCTGCGCGAAGTACACGCGCGGACCGGCAACGGTCACATGGCTTGTCAGGGGTGATTCTCATCGACATCAACGAAGATGACCTCGCCGCCGCTCAGCAGGTGCTGCGCACCCAGACCAAGAAGGACACCGTCAACGCCGCTCTCCGGGAAGTTATCGCACTGGCGGCCCGGCGGCGCGATGTGCGAAGACTTACCTCAGGCGCGCTGTCCGATCTGGCGGATGACGATGTGATGCGCACTGCATGGCAGCGCTAAGGTCGTCGGCGGTCAAACTACGCCGCACCGCCGACATTCCAGCGCAGCCGCGCCGGGCGGCCGGGCGGCTGCGCTGGGGACCAGGTGCCTACAGGGCGCTGCGGCTGGCCATCTGGCAGAGCTCCGGCACCTTGTTCCCGGCCGCGTTGGCCGCGATCCACTGGCCGAGCCAGCTCAGCAGGAGGCCGTAGGCGGCGGCGCCCACCACGAGGATCGGCATTCGGACCGCTACCGGGTCACCGGTGGTGAGGACGGCGGCGTAGATCACCGGGGCGGCCGCCACCCCGACGCCGATGAGGTTGCCGAAGGTGCCCAGGACCCCATAGGCGGTGTATCCGTCCGCGGCCCTCCGCATGGGGCTGCCAGCCCGGTCGACGACCGGGTAGGGCGCGGTGACGGTGAGGATGTTGCTGATGGCCATGGCCGCGCCGAGCCCGGCCAGGTCCACCGCCAGGCTGATGAATCCGTAGGCCGGGCGCCCGGCCAGGAGCGCCAGGCCGATGGACATCGCGGCCAGCAGGGGCACCGCGATCACGGCGAGCGCGATGTTCTGGCCGGACAGGTAGGCACGGATGTTGCGGTGGCTGGTCAGCGCCATGGACTCGAAGAGGAAGGCCGGCCCGCTCCAGCCGACCGAGTTCGCGTGGAAGACCCCGACGAACGCGGCGCCGAAGACCGCGTTGGCGATCAGGACACCTGGGTTCTGCCCATGGTGGAGCAGGGCGGTGACCGACACGGCGACCATGATGACCGCGGTGACGCCCCAGGTGACCAGCGACGCGGGCTCGCGGCGCTGGTAGATCCAGAACCGGGCGGCCACGGTGCCGCGCAGGCCGAACCGGGCGAACGGCAGCGCGGCGGCGCGCACCCGCGCCGACTGGGTGGAGGCGTCGGTGGTGACCAGGGCGCGGCCGAGCAGCCGTACCCACAGCCAGCCCAGCACGACGATGACGGCGGCAAGAAGTGCCAGGCGCGCCAGAGCAGCGCCAGGGTGCCCGTCCGAGGCGTCCTGGATGGAGTGAGCTGCCAGGCCCGGAGGCAGCCAGCGCATCCACACGTCTACGCCGTTGAAGCTGGACGCGGTCAGCTTGCCCGATGCGGCCAGCCTGGGCACCACCTGGGTGAACAGCTCGTAGCAGGCGAAGATCGGGATCACCAGGAAGGCGGCCAGGTCCTTGCCACGGCGGGAGCGAAGCAGCCCGGCGAGCCCAGTGGTCACGACCCGGGCCAGCGTGATGCAGAACAGCACCTGCAGCACCACCGCGACCACCGCGATGAGCAGCCCGAGCGCACCGTGGGCCAGCCCGACGGTCACCCCGAGCAGGCCGATCACGTTGGCCAGCGGCCAGGCGCCGGTGGCCGAGGCGCCCAGCAACCCCACGGCGAGCGAACGGGTGCGCAGTGGGTACAGCGCCACCGTAGCCGGGTCCAGGGTGCCGTCGAGGCCGAAGAGGATCAGCGGGAAGATCAGCCAGCCGAACGCGAACAGCGTGAAGATGACCGCGGTCACGTCCACCGCCCCGCTCTGCCCGCGCAGCAGGACGAAGACACCGAAGGCGCCGGCCGCGGCCAGTGCCGCGAAGACCGTGCTGACGATGAAGGAGACCTTGGCGCTCGTTGACGAGCGCAGCGCGTTGACCAGCAGCCGGAGCTTCAGCTGGACGAGGAGCCGAGCCATGACAGTCCCTCCCCGCTGTGCCGTGGGCCGACCAGGTCGATGAACGCCTGCTGCAGGGTCTTGGCGCCCCGCACCTCCTGCGTGGTGCCGGTCGTCACGATCCGGCCCTTGTCGATGATGGATACGTGGTCGCAGACCTGTTCGACCAGTTCCATGACATGGCTGGAGAACAGCACGGTCGAGCCCGAGCCCACATAGTTGGTCAGCATCCGGCGGATCGAGTCGGCTGATACGGGGTCGACGCCCTCCAGCGGCTCGTCCAGGAACAGCACCGACGGGTTGTGGATCAGCGCGCAGCCGAGCGCGGCCTTCTTGCGCATGCCGGTGGAGTAGTCAGCGACCAGCCGTTTCGCGTCGGCTGTCAGGTCCAGCACATCCAGCAGCTGGGTCGCCCTGGACCGCGCCTCCCCGGCAGCAAGGCCACGCAGCCGGCCCGAGTACTCGAGCATCTCGGCGCCGCTCAGCCGGTCGAAAAGCCGGACTTCAGACGGGACCACGCCCATGATGGCCT